>CAMGOT010000151.1 GCA_946060685.1 uncultured Bacteroidales bacterium | reverse complement strand
CCATATCGAGAAGTATGCCATAACGCGCAGCATAGCCCTCGGTATGCGGATTCTCACTCCAGTATTTGCTTCCCATACACCAGGTGTCGCCCATATTCTGCACCTCTTCGGGGGCCCATTCCGGTACCCCATAATCCTCAAGGTCGAAGCAGATGAAATCCACTCCCACCTTTGGGGAAAGTTTTTCGATGTTTCGGGCAATCTCCATCATGACAGCAACCCCCGATGCTCCATCGTTGGCTGCCATGACAGGCGAATGATGGTTCTCAGGATTCTCATCGTTGTCGGCCCACGGACGGCTGTCGTAATGCGCGCAAATGATGACGCGCTCGGTAAGTTCCGGACGATAGGCAGCAATGATGTTCCGACATTTCAGCGACTGGTCATCCCAGGCTTTGAGTGTGGTACGCTGATTGGTGACCTTCAGTCCATAGGATTCAAACTTAGCAGCAATATAATCGCCACACTGCTCCCAAGCCTTGGAATTAGGCACACGAGGACCAAATTCGCACTGGTCCTGGACAAAACGAAATGCACTGTCAGCACAGAACTTCACGGCACATATTCGGGTGGAGTCAATTCCGTTGTGGGTGTCGCTCACAGGCTTCTGGCCTTTGCATCCCGTCAAGATGACAACCGTCAGAAAGGCATTAAGCGCGAAGAGTAATGCCAGATTTTTCTTCAATCTACCACAACGAGCAAAAGTAGAACGAGCAAAAGTAGGATGAAATTCAAGGGAATGATGTTTCATGTTTTTATGTTGGAATAATTCGATACGGTTCTAATAGAGGGAGAGAGGGAGATGTGCAACCCCATTTTACCGGCTTCCACAGAGCACCCTGCGGAAGTTGTCGCCCCAAATCTTGCAGATTTCGTCGTCAGAATACCCCGCTTTCAGCAGTCGCACGGTTATGCCGATCATCCGCGAGGCATCCTCCAGTCCGGCCACTCCTCCATCGCCGTCGAAATCGCTCCCGATTCCCACATGGTCAATGCCACAAAGACTAATCAGATGCTCAAGATGCACCATGAAGGTGAGGACGGAAGCATTGTCGGCAGGCGAAATGCCATAAGCCTCAGGATGGTCGAGTGCCACAAAGTCCCTGTACATCGTGCATTGCACCACCCCGCCCCGTTCTGCCACAGCCTTCAGTACACGGTCGGAAAGGTTTCGCGGATGGTTGCGCAGGTCTCTGCAGCAGGTATGCGTCACGGCAACTGGCCTTTCAGAACACTCCAGCACATCCAGCACAGTCTTTTCAGCAGCATGACTCACATCTATCAGCATGTGCTGCCTATTCATTTCGCGCACCATCTCCCTTCCCAGAGGTGATAGCCCGCCATGCTCAGCCTGCGGCTCTCCCGGCTTCGGCTTTGCAGAATCGCAGAGGTCGTTGTGGCCATTGTGGCAAAGCGTAATGTATTCACATCCCATTTTCTTGTAATGTGCCACAAGACTCAAGTCGGTACCCAGCGCATAACCGTTCTCTATACCACGGTGAATGCGCCCTCGGAGGCCAGGCGTGACCTCTTCCATCATGTCCATGCGACGATAGGTCTCCTCCACCATGCTTCGTGCGACAGCATATCCCTCAGGTGTACGCGGACCTTGCGGAATATAACTCACCATGAACACCTCGTCGAGGTGTCCGGCATCCATTCTTTCGGCATCCACCAGATACGCCGTTCCATCGCTCTCATGGCGCTTATCGGTATAGTCCAATGCCGCTTTCTCATCTCCGCCATGGGCTTTCAAGGCGGCATCAAAGGTCATGGGCGTATCGCAATGACTATCGAGGGTGGTGATGGAGGCATGGAGATTGAGGGCACGACAGAAGATGGCAGCCTCCTGCACAAAACGCCTGAAAATACGCTGGCTGAACACATCGCCCAAACATTCAGGATGCCATTGCACTCCCATCACGAAACTCATGGCTGCACGACTCTCTATCGCTTCGATGCAGCCGTCGGCGGCAGTGGCAGATACAGTGAGGATTCCGGGATGCACCACTGCCTGATGATGGAAAGAATTGACAGCAAAGCGCGTTGTCTCCACAAAATCGTGAAGCATGGTGCCTTCCTTTACCGTCACATGGTGCGTGGCACAATCGCGTGGCGCATCCTGACTATGCTTCAGCAAAGATCCTGTGTCGGCATCCCTCATGGCTTCGGGGTGCCGGCTCCACCATACTGCCATATCCTGCGCCACTTTTCCACCGCATCCCAAAGCCACCACTTGCATTCCCCGGCAAATGCCCAGCACGGGAATACTACGATGCAGGGCTTCCTCCAGCAGTTGCAGCTCGTAGGTGTCGCGACGGGGGTTGATTCCTCCCAGTTCCGGTATAGGCTCTTCACCTATGAGGATGGGATTGATGTCGCCACCGCCCGAAAGCAGCAGGCCATCCAGTTGCTCCACTTGAGAGATGAGCGTTGCAGAATCATCGGTGGGCACCAGCAACATGGGCGTTCCTCCGGCAATCTCGATGGATCGCCAGTAGCCCTCGGCCAGTTCGGCCCCTTTGCTGCCGAGATTGGTGGTGATACCTATTATAGGACGTGACATATTACACACTTTTTTTCAAGAAACAAATAATTACAGCCCCTATCAGCAGCTGTTCACCGCCTTCGAAGGCTGCTGCAGAGAAGGAGGAGGAGCAAAACAGCCTCCCTTCTGCATCCTCCTTTTGCATTGCCAGCCGAAAACCATGCTATGCCCGACATGACCCTGCCATGTACAAGAAACGCCACTTATGCCAACCGGCTTTCGCGGCAAGGGCATTTGCAGCCTTCAATAGTCGGTGCGCTTGGGATTTTTTGGAAACCATCCTTTCCTGACGCGCTCTTTCTGCTCAAAGAGTTCGAGGATGCTCCACATGCAGGAGAAACCCACGATGCCAAGCAGGGCACTGACGACGATGTTCTCAACCAACAACGCTGCCCCGACGAAGGCAATACCTGCCACAAGGAACACCCACCAGAAGCGTGTGCCGGTGTAGTATTCGGTCTTGATGACGATAGGATGAAACAGACCGATGATCAGGAATGTGGCAAGTCCGAGCAGGACTCCTTCGTAAGATAGTGTCGGCATGATGAATAGTGTCGGCATGATGAATCCAGGTGTTTTGAATGTGTAGAGAAAAGAAAACGGCAGGTAATGTTTCACATCTTGCCCGATTAACGAACAAAGCCCCTCCCCACTACACCGTGCCGGGGGAGGGAAAACGATGATCTCCAGCATCTTAGGAGAAGAGGCTTATCATATCTGCTGAAAGAAATGCAGCCCGCGCTATTCTTCCATGCCGAAACTCGCAGGCACATCGCTCACCACTTCATCGTCGTCCTCATCCACTTCCTCCACACTAATGGGAATATTGCGCTGGATGCTCTGCTCCAGACTGATCATGGTGTCGGTGGAATTGACCCCGGGAATGCTTTGAATACGATTGTTGAGCAAATCCTTCAGATGTTCGTTCTCTCGCGAATAAAGTTTGATGAGCATGGTGTAGGGTCCGGTGGTGAAATGACACTCCACCACCTCCGGAATCTTCATGAGTTCCTGCACCACGGAGTTGTACATACTGCCCTTTTCGAGCTTGATGCCGATATATGAGCATGTGCCGAATCCCAGGAACTTAGGATTGATCTGATACCCGCTTCCGGTGATGGTACCGCGCTCGAACATCCTCACCACCCGCTGGTGAATGGCAGCACGCGACACCCCACATTGCTCTGCTATTTCCTTGAAACTGCGTCTTGCATCGACCGAAATGACGCGCAGTATCTTCCTGTCTAAAATATCTACTTTTTTCATTGATTTTTTTATTGCCCAGCAGGCTGCTTCTTGACAGCCTAACTGCGTAAAAGCGGTGCAAAGATAAGGATAAAATCCCATAATATACAACATATAGGTTCTTTTTTGCGCTTTTCTGGCCTCTGTATGGTGTTTTTGCACTAACTTTGCAAGCCAAACAACTTCTGGATATTATTGACGCACAGTCCTGATGCCGCCATAAAATCCACTATTCTGTCCAATCCCCATCCCTCTGCTTCCACCCCCCTTTAACAACATATTGCAAAAAAGAGACATGTGGCTTGTAGATTTTATCCTGACCCCTTCGCCCCTGCAGGCGGTGACCATCATTGCCGCCATCTGTGCAGTAGGACTCTCAATGGCCAAGTTCCGTCTGCGCGGACTGTCGTTGGGCAGCACCTTCGTGTTCTTTGCAGGCATTGCCGCAGGCGCTTTCGGGCTGAGCATTGATGCCCAGATGCTGGCATATGCCCAGAGTTTCGGACTGGTGCTGTTCGTCTATTCGCTGGGTATGCAGGTAGGTCCGGGATTCTTCAGCGCATTCCGCAGTGGAGGTGGCCCGCTCAATGTCCTCTCGCTGATTATCCTTGTCTTGGGCACGTGTATGGCTCTCGGCATTCTGCTGATGGGATGGCTTCCCATCGCCGACCTCATGGGCGTGCTCTGTGGTGCCACCACAAACACTCCTGCACTGGGTGCTGCCCAGCAGACACTGGCAGACCTCAAGCAACCGGATGCCGTGGCGGCATTGGCATGTGCCGTCACCTATCCCATAGGCACCGTGGGAGTCATCATTGTCATCGGGGTCATGAAGCGCTGGCTTGCCGCACACGACACGAGCAAGGAGCAGGAGCACAAGCAGCAAGCCACGGTGTTCTCCTTTCATGTGAAAAACCCTGCGGTATGCGGACGCACGCTCAGCGAAATCGCACAACACAGCCATATTCCATTCGTCGTCAGCCGCTTATGGAGAAAGGGAACTACGATGATGCCTGCAGCATCGACAAAGCTGGAGGACGACGACCGCATTCTCGTCATCACCGAGAAGCATTATGTGGACCCTCTGACCATCTTCTTCGGCCAACTCGACGATACCGACTGGAACAAGGCCGGCATCGACTGGAATTCGCTCGACAAGAACCTGATTTCCCAGCGTCTTGTAGTGACTCGCCCCGGCATCAACGGCCGGCGTCTGGCCTCACTTCATTTCCGTGAGCGCTACGGTGTCACCGTCACACGCGTGAAGCGTACCGGCATCCAGCTGGTAGCAACCCCCAACCTCATGCTCCGCCTTGGCGACCGCATCACGGTGGTGGGCACGGAAGAGGGCATAGCCCACGTCAGCGAGGAGTTGGGCAATGTGGTGAAGAGCCTGGACGACCCCAATCTGGTGGCCATCTTCGTGGGCATCTTCCTCGGCCTTATCCTGGGCAGCCTGCCCATTGAAGTGGGGCTGGATTATCCTCTGCGTCTCGGACTGGCAGGCGGAAGCGTCATCATGGGCATTCTCATAGGATCGTACGGCCCGCGCCTCCACATGGTGAGCTATACCACCACCTCGGCCAATCTCATGCTCCGCAGCCTCGGCCTCACCACTTATCTGGCATGCCTCGGCCTGAGTGCAGGCGGTGAGTTCATCAGTACCGTCATGCAGCCCGCAGCACTCACCTGGATTCTGGTGTCCTTGGCCATCTGCACCGTGCCCGTGGCCATCGTCGCCATCATCTCCGTCACGCGCTTCCACCAGTCGTTGGGCAGCACGGCAGGCATGCTTTGCGGTGCCATGGCCAACCCTATCGCCCTCAGCTACGTCAACGATAATATCCCTGGCGACAAGGCCTCGGTGGCATACGTCACGGTATACCCCCTCGCCATGTTCCTCCGGGTCATCGTGGCGCAGGTGATGGTACTGTGGTGGTTTGCATAGGGAACGTCGCACAAGCCTCCTTATCTGCCTGGAGAACAACAATTAGAATATTTGAAAACAATAAAGGGGTGTTCTATAAATTAGCTTGAGGCGATTTTTTACCTATCGTGCAGTAG
>CAMGOT010000150.1 GCA_946060685.1 uncultured Bacteroidales bacterium | reverse complement strand
GGCCGAGGTGCGAAGGAGGAAGGTTTACCAAGCTAATTTATAGAACATCCCTTAAATTTGTCGGTCGACAGCTATAAGACCTTGGTACGGAAGGTAGGGGCTTTAGATGCTGAGAAAAGGAAAAAATTCCAAAATTCGGTGGCAAAAGTACAATAAACGTCTAATTCGGCAAAATTTTTTAGACGTAAATTGAATAAATTCCGTCTAACTGCGGTGAAATCAGTAAATTTGCACCGTGAAACAATAGACTTTAAAATTTATATGCGTAAACTTCTTTCTCTCCTTTCCTTTTTCCTCCTTTCTGCCAGCATGATGGCAGAGGAAGTGGTGCTGGGTTACACCGATGGCACCATCGACCGCACCAAAGTGTTCCATCTTGGCAACACCACGCGCCAGGGCCATTGCATTCGGCTGAGCCATGAGAAGTTGCAGACGCTGAAGGGCTTCAGCATCACCGCTGTCAAGGCCGCCTTCGGAACTCGCATGACTACCGACAACAAGGCAAAGGTGTTTGTCGCCAAAAGTCTTGGGGGAGTCCCTGTGCAGAGTCTTGAAGTCACCATCGAGAAAGCCCTCAAACTCCAGACCTATACTCTGGAAGAGCCTTATGTCATCACGGGCGACGAGCCTGCGCTATTTATAGGATATGAGGCTACCACGCAGGCAGCCTCCTACAATCTGCTCTGTGCTGACTATCAGACCGAACTGCCGAACTGTACCTATGCCTTGAACAACGGCACCTGGACCGATGTCTACGGTATGGGTACAGGATCTGCCAATATACAAGTGGTGCTGGACCGCGATCCCGCCTTTGCCGACGTGATGATGGTGGGGACAAACTACAGCGGATATTATAAGAGCGGACAATCCTATGCCTTTCCTTTCAGCATGATGAATTTCGGCACGCAGGCCGTGGAGTCGTTCGATGTGGTGCTGACGCTGGGCAGCGATCAGCAGCGTTTTCCCTACAGCGGTCTGTCGCTTGGGCAGAACCAGTCGATGACCATCACCCTGCCCGAATATGTGGCAAGTGCAGAAGGCGAGACAGCATTGCATGTGAGCATTGAGAACGTGAACGGCAAGAATGCCGATGCCGATGCTACCGACAATGTCTTCGATGCCTCCATCTTTTTCTATCCGGCCACTATGGAGCGCAATATCCTGGTGGAGAGTTTCACGGGACAGGCCTGCAGCCAGTGCCCGTCGGGCCATACGATGCTTGCCAATTTCCTTGACACCCGTTCGACACCCAGTGTGGAAGTAAGCCACCACTCGGGATATTTCCCGGATGAGTTCACGATGGCAGAGGATGCCAACTATCTCTATTTCTATGACGGTACCAGCACCTATGCCCCTGCAGTGATGTTCAACCGTACGACTGCCCCCTTGGTGTCGTCGGCTCCCGTGATGGACATCTCCAATACGAAGATGGCTTCCACCTTCTGCTATGTGGAAGAATGCGAACCCTATGCCAGCATCCGCCTGCAGTCCTCCTACGATCCTCTCACCCGTCAGTGCAACGTCCAGGCTGACTTCCTCCCCCATCGGACACTCCCTAATGGCGATGCCGTCATCAACGTATGGCTCGTGCAGGACAGCATACAGGCTTACCAGACGAATGGCGGAACAAACTATATGCACCGTCATCTCTTTCGAGGATGCCTGACGGGCAATGCCTGGGGACTTGCGGCAGCATTCACTCCCGGGGAGACCACGACGTGGACCCATGAGTTCACCCTGCCTGAGACCCTCTATTCCACCTACTGGACCGACGACAATCTTGCCGGAAGCCAGTACGAGAATGCCCAAAGCCTGCTCAACCATGAGGTGGTGCCCGAGCATCTGACGATTGTGGCATATATCGCAGAAAACAAGCTTTCGACGAATACGGGCAACCGTGTGTACAACTGTCAGGCCGTGAAGCTGGGAGAGTCCTACACGCAGAGCGGATTCACGCTCGGCATTGCTTCCCCCACAGTGGATGTTCCTGAAGATTTTCGTCTGGATGTCCGCGACGGACGGATTGCGGTGGCCGGGCATGCATCTGCCGCCCTTCGTATTTACGACGCACAAGGACGTGAGTATGCTCCAGACAGCCGACTGCAGAAGGGCATCTATATCGTAAGTATCATGTCGAACGGCAAGATTCTCAGCCGTAAGGTAAGGGTGTAGGGAATTAGGAGTGGGAAGTGAGGAATGAGAAGTTAGGAATTGACCATCCGGCTTCCTCCGACTCCTCATTCCTCACTTCTAACTCCTCACTCCTCACTCCTAATTCCTCATTCCTAACTCCTCATTCCTCATTCCTTGTCTCCCTATTGAATCTCCCCAAACGATGAAGAAGATAATGCTTGTCCTGCTGGCAGTTGCCAGTGCAGGAATTTCGCTGGCACAAAATCCGTCGCAGCATGTGCTGTCGCCCCGACTGCTGCAGCGGGTATCACACAATCACTTACAGGCTTCAAGGGTAGCAGCGGCTGATACGCTGACCGTCTTCGTCACCCTTGATGGCGAAGACGGTACATGGGAAACTTTGCGGGAAGCCGGCTTCCGCGTCATCCCGCTGACTTCCAGGCGCGGAACACTGCGTGTGGCATCCGCTGATTTATTGCGCCTTAGCGGGATTGGCGGCATCAAGTATGTGGAAAGCAGCGATTTGCCACGTCCTATGGTCGATGAGGCAAGGCGCGAGACGCAAGCCGACCGCCTGCTTTCGGGCGATGGCCCGGGGCAGCCCTTTACCGGAAAGGGAGTAGTGGTGGGCATCGTCGATGCAGGATTCGACTACCTGCACAGTGCCTTCCGCAATCCCGACGACGGGACCTTGCGCATACGTCGTGTGTGGGAGCAGGGGAGTGCGAATTTTGAGGACTGCAAGGCTCCGGAGAAATTCGGCTACGGACTGGAACTGACCACTCCGGAGATGATCGTCAAGGCAAAAGCCGACCGTGAGAGCAATTCCCACGGTACCCACGTTGCAGCATTGGCAGCAGGTTCTGATGCCTGGGACGAAGGCATTTACCAAGGTGTGGCCCCCGATGCCGACATTGTGCTCGTAGCATTGGATTTGGAACATTCCACCAATGCCGACATTGCCAATGGTGTGGCCTATATCTTCGACTATGCGGAGAGTGTGGGCAAACCCTGTGTCGTCAATCTCAGCCTGGGAAACCACGACGGTCCCCACGATGGCACATCGACGTTTGATGTCCTCACGGACGAGATGCAGGGGGAGGGCAGGCTGATTGTGGGAGCGGCAGGCAATCATAGGGCCGACAAATTTCACATCGAGCGTGCCTTCCAGAGTGCCGACGACCAGCCTCTGCGTACCTTCATTCATTATAACACCACACCGTCGACAGTGAGCAAAGGCGGCAGCATCGAGGTGTGGGGCGATGTCGGAAGCCATTTTGAAGTGGCCCTCTCTGCCTATAGCATCTTCAATCATGAGGATGCCGAGACTGTGACGGTTGAAGCCGGGGAAGGTGTGCAGGAAGTGAGTCTTGGGCGTTACGTCACGGGTTCGCTGACCGTCACCTCCGAAATATCCCCCCTCAATGGCAGGCAGCATCTACTCATCACTTCCGGGGTGACAAACATACGTATGAACTATGCCATAGCCATCACCGTCACGCCAAAAGCGGCAGGCACTGTCAATATATGGGCTGACAACGCTTGGCTTGGACTGGAGTCGAGGGACATCGAAGGCTTCTCAGGGCCGGAGGACGAATCGACGGTGGCCGAGATAGGAGGTACTGGCCGCCGCATCCTTACCGTGGGAGCCTACACTACGCGCAATGACTATACCACACTCTCAGGCTCCGGCACGCTCGACGAGACTCTTGGCGATGTATGCTCCTTCTCCAGTTGCGGTCCGACACTCGATGGCCGTCCCAAACCGGAAGTGTGTGCTCCGGGCTGCTTCATCATTTCCGGCTATTCCAGTTTCGACACCACTTCCTCCGCATTCATCGCTACCACCCACGAGGGCTACGATGGACATACCGACCAGTACGGCTATATGCAGGGGACTTCGATGGCAGCCCCCTTCACGGCTGGTATCGTGGCATCATGGTTGGATGCCTATCCCCGGCTTTCGCCCGAACAGTTGCACAGCGTGATGCTGGAGACTGCCCGAAAGGATGACTTTACGCAGAATGCACGACTATGGGGGGCTGGAAAAGTGGATGCCTATGCCGGACTGCTGCGAGTGCTGCAACTCTCCGACGACAGTGGCATAGCCGCCAGCGAAGTTCTCCCCGCCATGCTGTCAGTGAGTCGGGATGGCCTACTGACGGTTGTCCCGTCGGCAGATGGCGAAGTCAGTATAAAGGTCTGTGATGCGGCAGGCAGAAGCTGTCTGCCGCCCGTTCGTCGGCAGATGCAAGGAGGCAGGATGCAGCAGGTGAGTCTTGGCCGTTTGCCTTCCGGCGTTTACCTGATTTCCGTCAGTCAGGGTACCAGGAGCATGCAAAAGAAAGTGCTGCTGTAAAGGGTCTGGGGTTCCCTGTCCCCTTCGTCTCCTATGTTCTGCCCAACCGACTCCCATCCTCGTCCGCAGAAAAATGGGACTTACTTGGGACTTACTTGGGACCTGCTTGGGACCTGCTTAACCTTAACCTTAACTTTATTAGGGCTGCATGCCCCTAAGCCAGGGAGTTAAGGCTAAGGTCATGGTTACGGTTACGGTTGAAGAGTGTCGCCTTAAGGCATGGAGTAAAGGTCAAGGTTGAATAAGAGGGGTAACCGACATTCGACAAAACACGCCATTCTGGACGGGAGCAGTACGGGGAGGCGGACAATTCTTGGCAGTATGGTGCAAAAGCCGTATTTTTGCACTCGAAAAAATGCGCTACTTGCCAGAGAAGATATGCTTGTCTTGAAAAGAACTGCATGAAGAATCTATGAGGGAACTGAGCGAATGCTAAATAAGAGCGTGGACAGCGAGAAGAGGAAAAAGTTGTTGCAGGTAGTCCTTGCTGCCGTTTGAAACCATCCTTGCAGTACAGTTGCCGAGGGACAATGTGGTGTTAAAAAAGTCAAAAACAGCAATCGGCGGGGGGCTGCATCTGTTTTTTTTCAGTTTTTCTTGTGTATACGGTAGTTTCTGACTACTTTTACACACAAAATCGGAAAGTGCCGTTGGGCCCTGAGGGTTGCTATGGTATATGGACAGTCAGGCCCATTCGGGGCGTGGCAAAAACAATAAACGGTAAAACAACAAAAAATGGAAAATATACAAGCTTATTTTGAGGCAGCCTCTGTGCTGGAGACTTTTTTCTGGATTGTGGCAATAGCCAGCAGTGTAGTGTTTGTCATCCAGGCCATCATGCTTTTTGTAGGATTCGACAGCGACACCGATTTTTCAGGTGGTGATGCCGATTTCGACACCGATGGCATGAATCTCGTGTCGGTGAAGACGGTGGCATGCTTTCTCATCGGTTTTGGATGGACGGGAGCCATCTTCTATCCGCATCTGGAGAATAAGGTCATCCTGAGCATTATCGCCGTGGCCGTCGGCGTCATCTTCATGTTTCTCATAGCCTTCCTGCTCCGTCAGGTGCTGCGGCTTTCTGCCGATGGCACCTTCACCCCGGAGCGTACGGTAGGAAAAGTAGGAGAAGTGTATCTGCGTATACCCGGAGGTGCCGAGGCCGGAAAGGTGAACGTGAGCCTTTGCGGTTCCATGCATGAGTTGCTGGCTTTTAGCGATGCCGAAATAGAGACCGGAGCCAAGGTGCGCATCGTGCGTACTGTGGACAGTTCCAGCGTGTTTGTGGAGCGTGCATAGCATGCAGCAACTCTCCTTGCCGATAAAGGGATGTTCTATAAATTAGCTTGGTAAACCTTCCTCCTTCGCACCTCGGC
>CAMGOT010000149.1 GCA_946060685.1 uncultured Bacteroidales bacterium | reverse complement strand
GTTCGCCACCCTTCCAAAGACGGGTTGCTGCTGCTGGAATGGTATGCTCATTGTCGTTGTCTCAAGGCAGAAACCTCACTGATGGAAAGTTTGGTGACCATACAGATCTGTTCGTCAGTCATGCCGATGGCAATCATTTGCTTGGCGTTCTCTATCTTCTCTTTCAGCATGCCTTTGGCTAGGCCTTCGGCCATACCCTTCTGCATGCCCTCGGCAAGGCCTATTTGCACGCCTTCCGCTCGTCCTTCTGCACGTCCTTCTGCACGTCCTTCCGCTCGTCCTTCTACACGTCCTTCTGCACGTCCTTCCGCTCGTTCATTTTTCATAATGGCGAGGTGCGTGCGGTAGGAGTCGATGCTGATGTTGTACTTGTTCAATTCCTCAGGCGTCATGCGCACGAGTTCTGCAATGTTCGCCACCCTTCCAAAGACGGGTTGCTGCTGCTGGAATGGTATGCTCATTGTCATAGTCTCAAGATTTGTGATGTTATACAGCCAATAGTCTACGCGGGTCTTGCAGTCCTCCTCCTTCATGCGTCGGTAGGCGGGGAGTTCGAGGGTGAAAATCTTCAGTTTGTCGGAGAAGATTTCCCCTGTTTCATTCACCTTCAGCTGCACCGTCCTTACCGTATGTTTCTCAAAGCCGCGGAGGTGGAAGTTCAGGAAGAAGATGCCGTATACGGGCTTCAGCTCGAAATCCCACTTGGGTTCGCCCTTCTCGCCCTGCCGTGAAAAATATCGTGAGAGGTAGTAGAGAATACGGTCGCTGAAATACGGCTGGCTCTTGTTCTGCATCTCCACGATAAAGCTTCCGCCGTCCTCCGTCTGGCAGAGGAGGTCGTAGATGACGCCCCTATCATATTCCGAATATCCGTCAAACTCCTTGTCGAGAAACGTGATGTCGGTAATGGGCGATTGGGGTTGCAGCAAGTCCGTCAGGAAAGCCGTCAGGATTTCCTTGTCGCCGAACACCCTTTTGAAGCCGAAGTCCGTCAGGATGTTGATATATCTTCCTTGTGCCATAAATACTAACCTGTTGACGGTGGGAATTGACAGAACCCACCTATACGATATTGATGCTGCAAATCTACCTCTTTTTTTCCAAATTTGCAAATCCGGACCATAAAAAACGATATGCTTCCTTTTTCTTTTTTTCAAGGAAGCATATCGTCCAATAATTTTAGGTAGGTTCTATAAATTCCCGCCGCAGTTATTCTTTTTTATGTGGGCAGACGTTTTCCGTGTATTCCACAGACAATCCCCAGTAGGCGAGCTGTCACGACACGCTTCCCCATCACTTTTCCTGTAAGGGTGTTCTTGTAATCCCCCAATTTTACATGCCTTTTTCCTCGGATGCCGCAGAAATCCCATTCTCCTTACAGGCCGCATGATCAGAATGCTGCTCGATATTTTCCTTCATCCTTGTCCTCCAGCATGGAAAGATAGGAATTGTAGCGTGAAGGAGCAATCTCGTGGTTCTCCAAAGCCTGCTGTACGGCACACCCTGGCTCATGAGTATGCGTGCAGTTGTCGAAGCGGCAGCCTCTGCCGACGGTGAAGATTTCGCGGAAATAATGTGCTATTTCCTCCGGCTCCATATCGAAAGTGCCGAATCCTTTGATACCGGGAATATCTATCACACTGCCGCCTTCCGGCATGTCGTAGAGTGCAGAGAAGGTAGTGGTGTGCATGCCCGTACCGTGAGCCTCAGAGATGCTTGCAGTACGAAGGTTCAGCCCCGGCACCAGTCGGTTGATGAGTGTACTCTTCCCCACTCCGCTGTGTCCTGCCAGCAGACTCACCTTTCCCGTCATCATCGCCTTCAATTCCTCCACGCCATCACCCTTAGTGGCAGAGATATGCCTCACTTCATAGCCGATGTGCTGGTACACGAGCGTCAGATATTCCAGCATCTCCCGCTCCTCATCACCCAAATCATCCGTCTTGTTGAAGACAATCAGCACAGGCACACGATATGCCTCTGCACTTGCCAGGAAACGGTCGATGAAAGTAGTGGAGGTTTCCGGCCGTGCCACGGTGACGACGAGCAATGCCAGGTCAATATTGGCAGCCAGGATATGGCTTTGCTTGGAGAGATTGGAGGCCTTTCTGATGATATAGTTGCGACGCTCGTCGATGGCGGTGATCCACTCCCCGTCATCGCGTACCGTCACGCCATCCCCGACGGCCACGGGATTGGTGGTTCGTATGCCTTTGATGCGAAAGTTGCCTTTCACCCGGCATTCCACCATATTCCCGTCGTCGGTCCGTACGATATAGCTGCTGCCAGTATTTCTAACTACTTTTCCGTGCACGCTGTTTCCTATACCGTCATGATCTCCTTGCTCTTGGCAGCCAGGAGAGCTTCGATTTCCTTGATTTTTTTGTCGTGTATTTTTTGAAGGTCGGCCTCGGCATCCTTCTCCACATCCTCAGGCACACCGTCCTTCACGCTCTTCTTCAGTTTTTCGATACCGTCGCGGCGTGCGTTTCGAATGGCAATCTTTGCCTCCTCGCCTTCCTGGTTGCACTGTTTGGTCAGAGCTTTACGGCGCTCCTCCGTGAGAGGGGGAATAGCGAGGCGAATCACCTCACCGTTGCTCTCGGGCATAATACCCACATTGCTGTCGATGATTGCCTTTTCAATAACGCGGAACATCGACTTGTCCCAGGGCTTGATGGCAATGGTACGCGCATCGGGGGTAGTGATGGCAGCGCAGTTGCTGATGGGCACCATCGCACCGTAGCTGTTCACACGCAGGGGATCCAGGATATGTATGTTGGCCTTGCCGGCACGGATGTGCCCTAAGGTTTCCTCTAAGTGAAGGACGCTCATGTCCATCTTTTCTTCGCAGTCAGCGAGAAGTTGCTTAACGTCTAACATAAGGTTGCTTATAAGATAGTGAATAGATGGGTAGTGAATAGATGATTTAAAATTTCTGCAAATATACGCCATTTATTTTGAAAACAACGCTGAAAAGGATTGAAATCACAAAGGGTCAACGTCAAAATATACGGCAATGCCCTTGTAAGTGGGTATTTTCAGCAGATTGTCGCGTGCAACAAGCAGAGTTTCCCGCACACTCTGTGGACTAAAGCGATGGTCAGTCTTCAATATCAGTTTGCGGATATGCTGCAACTGTACCCGCGATACTGCAGGGCGGTCTGGCCCGAGAAGGTCGGTACCGAAATGAGGACGCAGCACCTGTGCCATCATCTCTGCGGCATGTTTCACCACCTCTTCGTCGCGATGCTTGAAATAGATGGCTATCAGTCGTACTTCCGGCGGGAAGCGGAAGGCCTTGCGATCGGCCATCTGCCGCTCATACATTCCCTCATAGTCGTTCTGCACCACCTGTGCTATCGTCACCGATTCCGGCTGCTTTGTCTGCAGCACCACCAATCCTCGCCTGCCGCGTCGTCCTGCCCGTCCTGCCACTTGCGCCATCATCTGGAATGCCCGTTCATGGGCACGGAAATCGCTGGCGGCGAGCATTTGGTCGGCATTGAGGATGCCCACCACATTCACCCGGTCGAAATCCAGACCTTTCGTCACCATCTGTGTCCCCACAAGCAGATTCGTTCGGCCTTGCTGGAAGTTGGCTATCAGCCGTTCGTATGCCACACGGCTGCGTGTGGTGTCGAGGTCCATCCGGGCCGTCCGGGCTTCCGGGAAACAGGCATCCACTGCCGACTCTATCTTCTCCGTTCCAAAGCCGATATCCCTCAGTTCCGTGTTCTGGCACTGCGGACAGCAGACAGGCACACTGAACATCGTACCGCAATAGTGGCACACCAATTTGTTGATACGCTGGTGGAAGGTCAGGGCCACATCGCAACGGGTGCAATGGGGTGTCCATCCGCATTTCGTACACGACAGCTGCGGACTGTAGCCTCTTCTGTTCAGAAAGAGGATGGCCTGTCCGCCTTGGCTCAGACTCTCCCTCACGGCTTCTGCCAGACGTGGAGCGAAAGGTGTCATCATCTGTTTTTTCCGTCGCAGTTCCTTCACATCCTCCACGACGATTTCCGGCATCATCACATCGCCATAGCGTGTGGCCAGCCGTACCAATCCATACTTTCCCTTCATGGCATTGCTGTAGGTTTCCAGGGCCGGGGTAGCAGTTCCCAGCAGTACCTTGGCACCATAAAGATGTGCCAGCACGATGGCGGCATCGCGGGCATGGTATCTTGGGGCAGGGTCCTGCTGCTTGTAGGAGGTTTCATGCTCCTCGTCCACGATGATGAGCCCAAGATGGGTGAAGGGAAGAAAGATGGCGCTTCTCACGCCAAGGATAATGGGGAAAGCCTGGTCACCGAGCTGGCGAAGCCACAGTTCCACGCGCTCATTGTCGGGGAACTTTGAATGATAGATACCCAGTTTGTCGCCGAACACCTTCCCCAATCTGCTGGTAATCTGTGTGGTCAAGGCAATTTCAGGCAGCAGATACAGCACTTGTCTGCCTTGTTTCAACGTTTCCTCTATCAGTTTGATGTACACCTCGGTCTTTCCGCTCGATGTCACACCGTGCAGCAGCACCACATCTCGCTGTCCGAAGGCTTTCACGATTTCATCTTTCGCTGTCTGCTGCGCCTCGCTGAGAGGGCGTTCCAGCAGTCCGGGTATGGCTTTATGGCTTTTCAGCCGTCCCACTTCCACGTTGTAGGTTTCCAGAATGCCTTTTTTCTTCAGTGCTGCCACAGCCGAAGCGGCACTGTCGCCCAAACGTTCCGTCAGCTGCCGTGTCTTCACGGGTACCGTCAGCTGCGGGTTTTTCAGTGTCAGTGCTGCAGCATATCCGCTAAGGTCGAGATAAGCCTGCAGGACTTCCATCTGGCGCTGCGTGCGCGAACTGCTTCCCAGCAAGTCGAGCAGGAGATGGAGGGCTTCTTCCGTATGATAGTTTTCTGCCAGGCGAATGTGTGGTTCTGTCCTTGCCTTGAAGGATTGGCTTACGCGCTCCACGACTTCCACCACCCCCCGCTCTGTCAGTTCCCTAAGTGTCGACACCAGATGCTTCGGTGCCATGTTCTTCCTCAGAAGCTCCAGCGTCTGCGGCTTCTTTGCAAGTTCCTTCATCAGCAATTTTGCCGTAAGGCTCTCGCTCTGCATACTCTCATCGTCATAGGTGCATCCCTCCGACAGGGCATAAGTGGCCTCGCTCTCCAGTTTCAGTCCGCCGGGCAAGGCAGCCTTCATCACTTCGCCCGGATAACACATATAATATTGTGCCATCCAACGCCAAAAATCAATTTGCGGCTTCAGCAGCAAGGGATGCTCGTCCACAATTTCCTCTACCGGCTTATAGTCTATGCCTGCCGTTGCAGCATCCCTGAGACGTAGGACAATGCCCGTATACCGTTTGTTTTTTCCCAAGGGCACGACAACTCGGGTGCCCATACTCACTCGTCCTTCCATCATGGAAGGAAGCTGATAGGTATAGGCACCCGGGACAGCAAGGGGCAATACGACATCTACATACATAAGGGATGTTCTATAAATTAGTATATAATCTTTTTTTTCAGGGGGGTGTCTGCTTGGTCGCTTTTCCACCTCTCGCACAGTATCTTTTTGTTTTTCAGTCACTTACATAGCACCCAACTATATTAGATGAGCTCGTGTTTGAAAAACAAAAAACTGCACACCAAACTATTTGGTGATTGCGGAGTATATCGTACAGTTATACAGTGTTCATAGTGTTCGCTTTTCAATCACTTACATAGCACACATCTTATATTATTGGGCTCGTGTTTGAAAAACAAAAACCTACTGCACGATAGGTAAAAAATCGCCTCTGCCGACGACAAACCGAGAGCCATCAAGTTTACTTGAATGGCCGAGGTGCGAAGGAGGAAGGCGAAGCCAAGCTAATTTATAGAACACCCCATAACAGGAAATGAAATTCTGGAATCCTAATC
>CAMGOT010000148.1 GCA_946060685.1 uncultured Bacteroidales bacterium | reverse complement strand
AAGCAGACACCCTTTGAAAAAAAGATTATATACTAATTTATAGAACACCCCTAAAGGGATATAGGGGGATGGGGCTGTCAGATGGTGCGTTGCTGCTGCAGGCCGTCGACAATGATGGCGCTGAGCGGCCGCACGGGACAAAGATGCTCGCAGGCTCCGCAGCCGATGCAACGCTCGGCATCGACCACGGGAGCCTTGGGGGAGTCGGCATCCTCGGGATGGATGGGGAGAATCGTGATGGCTCCTGCCGGACAGTGGCGGGCACAGTTGCCGCACTTTACGCCCTGGAGCATCAGGCAGTTCTGCTGCACCACGCGGGCAGTGCCTATCTTCGTGCTGCTCTTTTCCGCCAGGTCCAGCAGGCGGATGGCATCGTTGGGGCACACCTCGCCGCAGCGGTTGCATTCTGGGCGGCAATATCCGCGCTCATAGCCCATTTCGGGTTGCATGAAATGCCCTGCATCCGTTGCCGGACGCAGCACGCCATTCGGACACTGGGCGATGCAGAGGTGGCAGGCGGTGCAATGCTGCTGAAGATGGGATTCGCTCAAGGCTCCCGGCGGCAATAGGCGTCGGCGGCGTTCCGGCACCACCTTGTCCTCTATGACGGCCAGACCGCCGTCCACTTTTTTCTCCGCCTGTGCCATGGCAGCCCCTGCCGTCAGGGCAGCACTCGTGAGGAGGAATGTGCGGCGCGAGGAGGATTGTGGCGCGCGCTCCGAAGCCGTGGCTTCCGGTGCCTTTGCCGTCGCTGCCGGGGGGAGCGGACGGGAATAGCGCAGAGCACCCTGGCGACAGTGCGACAGGCAGTTGCCACAGGCGATACAGCGGGAGGCATCGACGGCACTGTGGGCCGAATCGATGCAGTGGGCCTTGCAGTATCGGGAGCAGGCACCGCAATGATTGCAGCGTGAAGTGTCGACGCGCACCTTCAGCCACGACCACCGGGCGATGAAGCCCAGCAGGGTGCCGACGGGGCAGAACGTGTTGCAATAGGTGCGGCCGTCGAGGGCAAAAAGTCCGACGATGGCCAGCGTGGCAAGGGCCAGCAGAAGGCCCGTGCCGCTACGAAGCCAAAGGTCGGTGGCACTGAAGGCATAGCTGTCGCACGAGGCGGCGGCTGCGGCAAGGAGATTGTTGCCCCAGGTGTATACGGGCGAGAGCAGATGGGTGGCCATCCTGCCGAAGGCGCTGTAGGGCTCCAGCAAAAGGGGAATCGTCATGAAACCTGCCGCCAGACTCACGGCGAACAGCAGGAAAAATGCCCACCGTACCCATGGATAGGCTGGACGGAAGGCATAGAAATGCGCCTTGCCGAAACGACGGCTGAAATACTGGCGCAGACGGCTCACTATATCCTGCAGTATGCCCAACGGACATACCACGGAGCAATAGATGCGCCCGAAGACAAGGGTGAGAAGCACTACGGCAAGCACGCAGGCGACATTGACTGCCAGTATGGCGGGAACAAACTGCAATGCCGCTGCCCATCCGAACCAGCGCGCGCTGAAACCTGTCACGTCGACAAACAGGAGGGTGACAAGCAGGAACATGGCGATGGCAAGGATGCGACGAAGGGTTGGAAGCATCATAGGAGTAGGGATAAAGATGGGGGAATGGGAAAAAATAGGGGTGGTTTCCGGATGTAGGCATCACGGAAAACCACCCGCTTCATGCTAATGTGCAGCAAAAATACAAAAAAAACATTTACCACCCTCTCTGATGGCGGTAAAAACAGGAACATGGGCTAACGAAACCGGGAACTTTGCTATGCGTTCTTAGTATCAATCTTGACCTTTACCTTGCCCCTGACTTCCGCTCTTCGCCATTTGCTCTAAGCTGAATTCTGTAAGTCGGGCCAACATGGATTTGGCCAAGCTCAAGGTTAAGGTCAAGGTTAAAATTAAGGTCAGGGTCAAGGTTAAATCAATTTCTTGGATTGTTTGTTTCCTCTATGACATTAGGTTGAACGTAAACAACCGCAAATTATACGTAAATTGAAGAAAAAATTTTTTTTCCGATAATTCACGTTCAATTCATGGCAATTCGCGTTCAACAAAATCTCCGCTTACTAATTTCTTGTCCAAATTTCCTGGATTATTTGTTTCCCTTAAGAAAACGGCAAGAACCGTTGTCCCAAGTTGTCCCTGTTGTCGTTCATTACAAGCCAGTCGAGGACAGAAAGTTAAGGTCAGGGTCGTATCACTTGTCCCGACGGAGTTTCATGACGGTCTCGCCGGAAGGGTTGAGTACGATGGCAGAGTCGCCCAGCACCTTGATTTCAGCCGTGGCTCCCAGAGCTTTGACGATGGCATCCTCGATGTCCATGGTGGGCCCCATCATCCGCGTCATGCCGGCTTCCGAAAGCGTCAGGCGAGAGCCTTCCAGCTTGTAGGTGCCGAAGAAGGAGTTTACGCTGGCATTGCCGTTGTAGCGGCCGTCGGGGGAGAAGGTGATGGTGGGCTGCTTCATGGCACCATGCGTGGAGATGCCGCTGGCCTCGGTGATGTTCCACACTTTTCCGCGCATGTCCTCACAGACTTGCTTGGTGGAGTGGCAGGAGGGTAGGGTAGCCATAAAGGCAAGGGAAAGGATAGTGGTGATGGTCTTTTTCATGACAGTCTTTTTCATGATGGGTTCTTGATATGTGGGTTGGTGGGTGATGTGCAGCCGTAGGGGCACTGCATCATCTTCAATGGAGAGGGGGGAAGGCAAGGAGAAGTGTCAGCGGCGGTTCATGCCAAAGCGCAGGCCCAGCTTGAGGGTGAAATTGGCAGGATGTGCCTGATAGGCTGTGCGGAGCGGAGTGTCCTGCTCGAAATAATAGCCGAAACCGGGCTCAAGATACAGGGAGAGATGGCGGTTGAAGCGGTATTCCCCACCCGCAGCAGCATGGAGCGACCATTGGTGAGGCTTGTCGGGAGCATTGGCATCAGGATTGTCGGTATATACCTCCACGCATTTCTCCCATTTTCCTCCCGCCGACAGGTACACGTTCCATGCCTTCCGGCTGAACACGTTGGCCATGACATTCAGGGGAATGCCGATGAAGTGGGCACGCTGGTGCTCCTCTCTCTGCGGCAGGCTTTGCGTGAAGGTGGAAGCCAGTATGGAATAGGCCAACCCCGTCTCTATCCCCCACCGCGAGGTCAGGGGTATGCGCAGGCTGGCACCGACGGCAAACGGTGGCAGGTGCTTCTCGCACAGACTGCTCTCCGGGGCTTTCAGCGCATAGGAATTCTCTGTAAAGTTGGCTTCCGGCTGTGCGATGACCGACTGGTAGGGGGTAAAGGCATTCTGCTGGATGACGTTGTGGCCGGCCGAAAATCCCGACACATACAGATTGGCGGTGATGCCTCCCCGATGTATGGCCGGCGACTGGGGCGGGCGGGCGTAGGCTTCGGCCGAAGGGTGGTGTGGGGCGTGTACGATGTAGGCATCGCTCTCGTCCTCCTTCTCTCTCTCGTCCGTCTTCGCCTTCTGTCCTGCGGGTGCGCCATTTGGCTTTCCGCTTGCGGTCTCGGTGGGAGGCTGGGGGGCTGGATAGGGTGCTTCTGCAGGCGCCATTGCAGTGGCTGCCGATAGCAGTCGGCGGCTGTCGGTGGCTTGCGAGCCGCTCAAAGCCTCCTCGGTATAGTGCCGCCCTCGAGTCGGTGAGGGATGGGCGGCATCTTCTGTCGGGGAAGCGGCCTGCGCCTCTGCCTCCTTGATGGCTTGCTGCAGGTGTCGGCCGAGGCTGCCCATATTGTCATTGCTCGCTGGGCGTACGGAAGCGGTGGGCAATGCCACTTCCTCCTGACGGCCTACGACGACGGCAATGCAGACCATGGCAGCGACGCAGGCTGCCGACATCCACCATAGCGGTCGGCGGACGAAGCGCACCCTCTGTGGCTCCGCCGATGCTGGCGAGGGGGATTGGAGAGCCGACTCGATGTCGGTCCACCAACTCTCTGGCGGAGGTGTGGAGAGTCCGTCGAGCTTGCGTCTCAGTATGTCTTCAAATCGTTTGTCCTTCATCATCGTTGTGGGAAATCTTTTTTTGGGGGGGGGTATGGGGGAGCCTGCCTTGGGCGATAGTGAAGGGAACTATCTGTCGAGGCTCTTCTGTTTTTCGGTAATCATCTTTTGCAGCAGGCGTTTGGCGCGGCAATATTGCGATGCGGAGGTCATGGGCGAGATGCCCAGTATGTCGGCAATCTCCTTATGGCTTTTCTCCTCAAAGACGTAGAGGTTGAGAATCGTGCGGTAGCCTTCCGGCAGTTGGCGCACGAGTTCGAGAATCGTTTCCGGCGACAGCTGCTCCAGTTCGGCCATCTCCTCGTCCGTCGCCTCGAAGTCGTCCTCCAGGGAATCCATGGGCAGCAGATGGGCAGCGCGCACCATTTTCAGGCTCTCGTTGCTGGCGATGCGTGCAATCCACGCCTGCAAGCCTCCTTCCTGCCGGTATTCGAAGCCGGCGATATGATGGAACACGCGGATGAAGGTCTCCTGCACGGCATCCTTCACATCCTCCTCATCGCTGAGATACCTCCTGCAAATGGCACAGACCATGCCGGCGAAGCGCGTGTAGAGGTCTTTCGACGCACTCGCCTCGCCTGCTTTCAGGTGCTGTAAAAGGGCCTTTTCCGTGGGGATGTCCATGGAATTTCCTGCTTCCTCCTGCGCGCTTCGGGATGCTCCAAGTTCGCTTGGCCTCTCCTCGGGGGCGGTCGTCGGCAGGCATCTCGGAATCGTCCACATTTGCCGGGCCTCTTCTCTGGGTTTGTTGTCTGCAGTCATATATATATAAATGTGCAAGAGAAAAGTTTATTGCATGAAAAGCGGAAAAAATTGCTGATATGCAGGAAAATGCAGCAGTCGAGTGCAATATATCTGCCAAGTTGCCATTATAAGAGTGTCGGCGGCACATTCGTGTCTGTGGTCAAAGTGTGCCGGCCCGTAGGTTTTTCAATATTAAAAGAATCACAACAACAACGATGAAAAAAAAATTCCTTGCCATGGCGGCCTTCTGTACGGTTCTTACCGCCTTTACTTCTTGCTTGAACGATGACGACGATTCATTGCCCGTTTATTATGATTATTTCACCATCACCCAGCATGGCGATGGCTACGTGCTCTACAGCGACAACGACAATGTGGTGGTATATCCCACGGCCACGAGCGTGGCGACTGTCACTGCAGGGAAAGGCTTTGCCGACAATAAGCGCGTGGAACTCTATATGGAGTACAATCCGGAATATCTGACGACGGAGGGCGAAAAGAAGGTGCTGCGCAATGCCGAACTGAAGGGTGGCAACTATATCCGTACGCTCAGCCTGAAAAGCAGGACGGAGGCTGAGGCGGAGAATCTCTGTGTGGACGACAGTATTTTCTCCATAGAATCCCTCGACCGCGTATGGGCACGCAATGGTTATCTCAATACGAAAGTGACGGGCTGCTATTCCGGCAACAACAAAGGCGGCATACGTCCGACGGTAAATCTGATGCTGGAATATGATGCCGATGTGGAGAATGCTGCAAGCATCCGGCTGCTCTACAACCGCCACAGCACGAAGGACTGCTACACGATGGGCCGCACGCAGTTCCTGACTTCCTATGATGCCTCGCTGTTGCTGGAAGTTCCAGGCTCCGACTCCATCAGTCTGAAGGTGTATACCGACAGCCTAAATGCCAAGTCGCTGAAGATAGCCCGCAAGGATCTGCTCCATCCTGCTGCACCCGGCACTGCAGAGCCTTGATGGCACAACCGATAAAACACACAAGCCTCCCAAATGCGCCGAAAGGCTGCATCTGGGAGGCTTGCTGTTGCTGCCTCGTCCAACTTTCTCGGATTATTTGTTTCCTCTATGACATTAGGTTGAACGTAAATTAGGGATAGTCGCAAATTAGTTCAAACAAACTTAACGATTTGATTGCCAGTG
>CAMGOT010000147.1 GCA_946060685.1 uncultured Bacteroidales bacterium | reverse complement strand
CTACAAGACATGGCTTACATGACCCAAGAAGGCTACGACAAAATGGTAGCCATGCTCCGACACATGGAGCAAATCGAACGTCCTGCAGCATCGGCGGCTATTGCCGAAGCGCGCGATAAGGGCGACCTTTCGGAAAATGCGGAATACGATGCTGCCAAAGAGGCACAGGCAAAACTTGAAACCAAGATTGCCGAGCTCAAAGCACAAATCCATAGCGCAAAAATCATTGACACCTCGCGCATCCGTACCGATGTGGTGCAGATTCTCTCCACCGTGGAGATGCGCAATGTGAAGGCTGGCACGAAAATGAAATATACCATCGTCTCAGAAAGCGAGGCCGACCTGCGTAGCGGAAAAATCTCCAGCGAGACCCCCATCGCCCAGGCACTTCTGGGACACAAGGTGGGCGATATCGTCGATGCAAAGACTCCTCGTGGCGTTATCCAGTTTGAGGTGCTGAACATCACTGTCGAATAAGAAAGGAAAGGCCCGAATAAGCGCCCACCGACCGTCATTGACCGGCAGGGTGCTCAAACGACGGCTTCTGCCCCCCCCCCCGATAAAGAACCGCGTGAAAGGATGTCCCCTTTTTCGCGGTTTTTTCTTGTCTTTTACCACCCTCCTATGTCGTAAATCCTGCTTTTGTGCAATATAGCATGCGAAAAACAGTATAATTTTTTGCTGACGCTGATAATTTATGTAAATTTGCCGCAAAAGCAAAGCGGGAATCGGAACGGAAACGCTTCGGTTCCTCTCTGTAATGTCCTATAAAACATCACATCATGAGCATTTTCAGTAAAATCGCCAATGGCGAAATTCCTTCGTACAAATGCGCGGAGGACGACCGTTTCTATGCTTTCCTTGACATCAATCCCGTAGCCCTCGGCCACACTCTCGTCATTCCCCGTCAGGAAGTGGATTATATCTTCGACCTCGACGACCGGACGCTTGCCGATCTTCATGTCTTTGCCAAGCGTGTGGCGGTGGCTCTTCGTCAGGCCGTGCCCTGCACCAAGGTAGGTGTGGCTGTACTCGGGCTTGAGGTGCCGCACGCACACATCCATCTCATTCCGCTTCGCAGCGAGGGCGACATGGACTTCCGTAAGGAGAAGTTGCACCCTCAGCCAGAGGAGATGCAGGCGGTAGCCGATAAGATTTATGCAGCCTTTAAGGCACTCTGACATTTGATGGGCAAAGGTTCGTCCTGCAAAATGAATAACAGAAACCCTTATTATACCATGAAACGCTTCTTCCTTATCCCTTTCTTATCCTTTGCCTTGTCTGCCATGGCACAGGTTCCTGCCGGACACACCATCTGGCTTGACCGCCCTTGTACGGCCGACTCTGACTGGGAAACACGCTCTTTGCCTATCGGCAACGGCAACATCGGTGCCAGCATCTTCGGAATGATAAGCACCGAGTACGTCACGCTCAATGAGAAATCGCTTTGGCTGGGAGGCCCGAATGCTACGCGTGGCAAGGATTTTTACTGGAATGCCAACAAGGATGGTGCTGCGGTGCTCAAGGACATACGCCGTGCCTTCCTGAACAATGACCTGCAGGCGGCAGCCACCCTGACGCAGGACAATTTCAATGGTACTGTGCCTTACGATACCGTCACCTTCGGAGGATTCACCACGCTGGGCGACCTCCGCATCGAGACGGGCATCAAGCCCGAAGGCATCAAGGACTATGTGCGTGCCCTGAGTGTGGACAGTGCTTTTGCTACGGTCAATTTCCGTGCCGCCGACGGCACGCGTTATGAGCGGAAATCGTTCGTGTCCTATCCCGACAATGTTCTCGTCATGCGCTATTCGGCTTCCAGGAAAGGCTGTCAGAACCTTTCCTTGCGCTATAATCCCAACAAGGCATCGCATGGGAAATTTGCCGAATACGGCAAGGACGGCATCGTCTTCAATGGAAGGCTCTACAACAATGATATGGCCTACACCGTGCGTATCCGTGCCATTGCCAAAGGCGGAAAGGTGAGCAACACCGATGGATGCCTCAATGTGACCGGGGCCGACGAGGTGACGTTTCTGCTGACAGCCGACACGGACTATAAGATGAACCTTGACCCTGACTTCAACGATCCCAAGACTTTCGTCGGGGTTGACCCCTCGAAGACCACGGATGCTTGGATGAAACGTGCCGCCAAGAAATCCTGCGACAAACTCTTTGCCACGCATCTGAAGGATTATCTGGAGCTCTACAGCCGTGTAGACCTGCAGCTTTCCGGCAATGCTGCCCCTGCCCAGCCTACGGATGCCCGGCTGGCAGCCTATCGCAAGGGGGCTTCCGACCCTGATCTGGAGGAGACCTATTTCCAGTTCGGACGCTATCTGCTCATTGCATCCTCCCGTCCGGGCAATCTTCCCGCCAACCTGCAGGGTATCTGGGCCAACGGGCTCGACGGCCCCTGGCATGTGGACTACCACAACAACATCAATCTCCAGATGAACTATTGGCCCGCACTGACGTGTGCCTTGGAAGAGTGTCAGGCTCCACTCCACGAGTTTATCCTTTCGCAGCGCAAGCCTGGCGAACTGACGGCAAAGAAGTACTTCAATGCGCGGGGATGGGCCACCAGCATTTCCAGCAATCCCTTCGGTTTCACCTCACCGCTGATCGACAAGGACATGTCGTGGAACTTCAATCCCGTGGCAGGTTCGTGGCTCGCCACACACATGTGGGAATACTATGCCTTTACCCGCGACAAGAAATTCCTGCGCGATGTGGCCTATCCCGTGCTGAAGGAGTGCGCCAATTTCTGCTGCGATTATCTCTGGCAGAAGCCTGACGGCACGCTCACTGCCGCTCCTTCCACATCGCCGGAGCATGGTCCTGTGGATGAAGGCACGACGTTCACACATGCCGTTATCCGTGAAGTCCTGCACCAGGCTTGTGTGGCTGCCGATTCTCTCGGGGTCGATGCTACCGATGTCATCACATGGAACAGCCACCTCCAGGCACTCGCTCCCTATGAACTCGGACGTTATGGGCAACTGAAGGAATGGAGTCGTGACATCGACGACCCTGACGACCATCATCGCCACGTCAACCATCTCTTTGGCCTGCATCCAGGCAGTACCATATCGCCCATCACCACCCCCGAACTTGCCAAGGCCTCGAAAGTGGTGCTGGAACACCGCGGCGATGGTGCCACAGGATGGTCGATGGGATGGAAACTGAACCAGTGGGCACGCCTGCACGATGGCAACCATTCTTACGTGCTCTTCCGCAATCTTCTCAGCAATGGCACGAACGACAATCTTTGGGACACTCATCCGCCATTCCAGATCGACGGCAACTTTGGCGGTACGGCAGGTATTGCAGAGATGCTCATGCAGAGCCATGCCGACTGCATACACCTCCTTCCCGCCTTGCCCGATGCTTGGGCTACAGGAAGCGTCAGCGGCCTGAGGGCTCGTGGAGGCTTTGCCATCGACATCGAGTGGAACGACGGTGTGCTCAAGGAAGTGAAGGTGAAATCGCTCTGCGGAGAAAAGTGTACTCTGCGTTATGGCGATGCCGACATTGAATTCCCCACCAAGGCGGGCACCACTTATACAGCAGTTTTCTACAACGGCTATTTCAAGGTGAAATAAAAAAAGAAGCAAGGTGTAGTCTCGCGACCGGGCTGAACACCCCTTGAAAAAAAGGATAATATACTGAATACCCCTAAATTCTAATTCCGGTGCAGACAGGTGTAGCCACAGTATGCCGCACCTGTTTGCCCTATCTCTCTCCCCTACAAAATGGTAAAGCGTTTTTTTTCCTTTGTCATCCTTGCCATTGCAGCCATTGCCGCATTTGCACAGGTTGACTTTAGCGTAACCTACAAGCGCGTCAGTCCCACAGAGATTGACGTTGTGTTTACCGGCAAGGCAGCCCCGGGATGGCATGTCTATGGCACGAACATCCCCGATGGCGGTCCTACCCCAGCCACTTTCAGTATCGATTCCGCCAAGGGTGCGCGTCTGAAAGGCGGATTGAAAGGCGGCCCGGGCCTCAAATCGAGCATCGACCCTATCTTTGAGATGGAGGTCAGTTATTATGAAGGCACAGCCATCTTCACCCAGCGTGTCGAACTCACCGAGAAGGACTATGACCTCCAGGGCTATCTCAAGTTCGGTGCCTGCAACGACGAGAATTGTCTTCCCCCCACCAGTGTTGACTGTGTGGTAAAAGGTTCCGACGGCCCTTCGGCATCCGCAGCAGCCCCTACTGCCGCAAAGGATGAGGAGAAGGCAGCAGCTGCCACCACCATCCCCGAAGAGCCTGCAGGGACTGATGCTGCCGACTCTGCAGCCATCGTACAGCCTGCCATGACTGACGGTGTGGCAGCGGGCGCACTTTGGACACCCGTCATTGACCAGCTCAACGCTTTCGGAAATGAGAACGACACCACGGGCAAGAGTCTGTGGGTAGTCTTCGGACTCGGTTTCCTCGGTGGCCTTTTGGCACTCCTCACACCTTGTGTGTGGCCCATCATCCCCATGACCGTCAGCTTCTTCCTGAAGCGTGCCAAGGGCGACCGTTCAAAGGGAATCCGTGATGCCGTCACTTATGGCATTAGCATCGTGGTCATCTATGTGGCGTTGGGTCTGCTCATCACCACCATCTTCGGTGCTTCCGCCCTCAACGACCTCTCCACGAATGCCATTTTCAATATCCTCTTCTTCCTGATGCTTGTGGTCTTTGCCGCCAGTTTCCTCGGAGGCTTTGAGATAACGCTCCCCAGCAGCTGGACATCAAGTGTCGACAACAAGGCCGAGGCCACTACAGGTATGCTCAGCATATTCCTCATGGCCTTCACCCTCAGTCTGGTGAGCTTCAGCTGCACAGGTCCCATCATCGGTTTCCTGCTCGTTGAGGTCAGCACAAGCGGTGGCACCAGCCTGGCACCCACCATCGGAATGCTCGGTTTTGCCATAGCCCTTGCCATCCCCTTCACGCTCTTTGCCCTTTTCCCCAGTATGTTGAAAAAGACCAGTCGTGGAGGAGCATGGATGAATCAGGTAAAGGTGTGCCTCGGACTCCTCGAACTGGCATTTGCCTTCAAGTTCTTCTCCGTGGCCGACTTGGCTTATGGCTGGGGCATTCTGGATCGCGAGCCCTTCCTCTGCCTCTGGATTTGCATCTTTGCCACTATGGCATTCTATCTCTTCGGATGGATACGCTTCCCGCACGATGAGGTCGACCCCGAAGAAGGCTACAAGACCAGTGTTCCCGCCTATTTCATCGGTCTGGCCTCCCTGGCGTTCTCCATTTATATGATTCCCGGCCTTTGGGGTGCCCCCTGCAAAGCCGTCAGTGCATTCTCGCCTCCTAAGACTACGCAGGATTTCGACCTCGACGTGGTGAAGGTGGAGCCCATGTTCCTCGACTATGAAGCAGGTATGGCGTATGCCCGTGCCAACCATAAGCCCGTAATGGTCGATTTCACCGGTTTCGGCTGCGTGAACTGCCGCAAGATGGAAATGGCCGTATGGCATGATGCCAAGGTGCGCGACTATCTGACGAAGGACTATGTGCTGATTTCCCTCTACGTGGACGACAAGACTCCTCTCCCGGAGCCTATTGTCGTGGAGGAGAACGGACAGACCGTGAAACTCCGTACCGTGGGCGACCGTTGGAGCTATCTGCAGCGTTCAAAGTTCGGTGCCAATGCCCAGCCCTTCTATGTGCTTCTCGATAACGGCGGAATGCCCATCGGCCCCTCAAGAAGCTACAACGAGGACATTGATGCCTATGTGGATTTCCTCAAGGCTGGCTTGGAGGAATATCGAAAATAAACCTTCGGGAGGGGGGGGGAATCTTGGGCAGTTCATCTCCCCCCGAATTCCTGTCCCCGTGGTCATCGAGACCATCCGTTTGAAATAATATCCAGACATACCGGCAGGTCCTGCAGATAATCAGGACCTGCCTTT
>CAMGOT010000146.1 GCA_946060685.1 uncultured Bacteroidales bacterium | reverse complement strand
TACTGCACGATAGGTAAAAAATCGCCTCAAGCTAATTTATAGAACACCCCTACAATCATTTTTTTGATTATACTCTGCCATAAACATCTGCAATCATGTTCTGCGACAAGTCACACGTCAACACGCTCACCACACTTTTGACGGCTCACGGCATACAGGATGCCGTGGTGTGTCCCGGAAGCAGGAATGCCGTTGTTGTACACAATCTGCACGAGGCCGGATTTCGCCTCCACCCCATCACCGACGAGCGTTCTGCGGCTTTCGTTGCCATCGGGCTATGGTTGTCGTCAAGGCGGCCCGTCATCGTATGCGTGACGAGTGGAAGTGCTTTGCTGAACCTGATTCCCGGGGTGGCAGAAGCGGCCTTCCGGCATATTCCCCTGCTGATTCTTTCCGCAGACCGTCCGGAACAGTGGATAGGACAGCTGGACGGACAAACACTTCCCCAACATGGGGCTCTGCACCCTTATGCTTCTACCTGGACCGTCCCCGAAACAGAAGAATCCGATACCCGCGAACGGCATTGGTATAGCAACCGCATCATCAACGAGTCGCTTTGCACACTGATGCTGCACAAGGGGCCTGTACATCTGAATATCCCCATCAGCGAACCCCTCTTCTCGTTTACTGTTCGCCAACTTCCTTATGAACGCATCGTGCAGGCCTACAGGCCCCATACCCTCTCCGAACTGCCGGAAAATCTTCAGCAGCTTGTCCTCCACGCCCGATGCCCGCTATTGGTCATCGGACAGTATGAGGATGCTCCCCTGCGGGAAATCCCTCTACTGAAATCTATGGGATGGAAGGTCTTTGCCGAAAATATCAGCAATCATGCTGAGTATTCAGACGGGCTTCCCACCGGCGAACATGATGTTGTCGTGCATCTGGGTGGGGCTTTTGTGAACAAGGATATCAAGCGTCTGCTCCGGGAGCAGTGTCCTACCGTCATCAGAATCGACGATACCGACGAGTTCCCCGACACCTTCTGCCACCTTGCTGTCAAACTGTGCGTTTCCCCCGCCATCGGCATTCACTGGCTTGCACAACTCTGCGAAAAAGGCATCCCTCAAACGTCAGTCTCCCAAGTTCTACCGCCTGCGGACACGGCTCCCTTTGAAGCTTTGTTTCTGGCAAACAGCACAACAGTACGCTGGGCAGAACGTCATATCTCCCAAATGCCTTTGGCAGAACGCACCTATTGCAACCGTGGCACGAATGGCATAGAGGGCAGTCTTTCCGTAGCAGCCGGCTACAGCATGGCCACCACTCGCCCTGTACTCTGCATCACGGGCGACCTGAGTTTTTTCTATGATGCCAACAGCCTGTGGAATATACGCTTGGGAGGCAACCTGCGCATTCTGCTGGTCAACAATCAGGGAGGGGGCATTTTCTCCGTATTGCCAGGGCTGAAGGAGTCGCCAGCCATGAAGGAATATATCGCTGCAGCCCATCCCTTTCAGGCGAAAGGCATAGCGGAATCTTTCGGCTGCACCTATATCCACACAGAATCGACCGACCTTGCCTCTGATTTTTTGATGCTGGTGGAGCAGCTGCAACGTATGCCTTCCTCGCGTCCCGTCATCCTTGAGGTGCTTACTGCCCAACACTCCTTTTAGAACACCCTTATCTCATGAGAAACTGGAAATCACTAAAATCTTACGAAGAGATACTTTTCGACTATTTCGAAGGCATCGCCCGCATCACCATCAACCGTCCTCGCTATCGCAACGCCTTCACCCCACTCACCGTGAAAGAAATGAGCGATGCCTTGCGTATCTGCCGGGAGCATCAGGATATCAGCGTCGTGGTGCTCACAGGATCCCATAGCCCACAGGTGGAGGGACAAAGCGAGGAAGAGCGTCTTCGCACTGAGGCTTTCTGCTCGGGTGGAGATATGCACGTCAAAGGACGCGGAGGATATGTAGGCAACGATGGTGTGCCCAGATTGAATGTCCTTGACGTGCAGAAGCAAATCCGTTCCCTTCCGAAACCGGTCATTGCCATGGTCAACGGCTTTGCCGTCGGCGGCGGTCATGTGCTCCATCTGATGTGCGACCTGACCATAGCCTCCGAAAATGCCATGTTCGGACAGACAGGACCGAAAGTAGGTTCGTTTGATGCCGGATTCGGAGCCAGTTATCTGGCCCGCATCGTCGGACAGAAAAAGGCCCGCGAAATATGGTTCATGTGCCGCCTCTACACCGCTGCAGAGGCTGAGCGTATGGGAATGGTCAACAAGGTGGTACCTTTTGCCGAACTGGAGGACGAAGTGGTCAGCTGGGCAAAGACCATGATGGAACGCTCTCCACTGGCACTCCGAATGATCAAGGCCGGACTGAATGCCGAACTCGACGGACAGGCGGGGATTCAAGAACTGGCAGGCGATGCCACCATGCTCTATTATCTCATCGACGAGGCACACGAAGGAGGGCAGGCATTCCTGGAAAAGCGTAAGCCTGACTGGAGCAAATTCCCCAAACTGCCATGATCGTCAGCTATCATCCCTATACGCTGCAGTTCAAGGAGCCGGCAGGCACCTCGCGAGGGGTATACCATACGCGCAAGGTGTGGTACGTCAGCATTCACCGTCGTACCACCCATGCCTTCGGCATTGGAGAGTGTGCCCCTTTGCCTGACCTTTCCTGCGATGCTGTGCCAAACTATGAGGACATCCTCAAGGAGGCTTGCCATCTGCTTGAATCCCGTCAGGCGATTCCATACGATTTCCTGCGCCCCTATCCCAGTATTCTCTTTGGCATGGAGACGGCATGGCTCTCATTGGAAGCGATGGAGAACGGACGTTCTCCCTTCATGCTCCTGGAATCGCCCTTTTCCAAAGGGGAACAGGGTATTGCCATCAACGGACTGGTGTGGATGGGCTCCTACGATGCGATGCTCCGTCGCATGGAGGAGAAAATCCGTATGGGATTCCATTGTGTGAAGATTAAGGTGGGAGCCATCGACTGGCAGCAGGAACTGGAACTCATCCGCATTTTGCGTGGGGCATTTCCCGCCGAAAGCCTGCAGCTTCGCCTTGATGCCAATGGTGGGTTTCGCCCCGATGAGGCCCTCTCCCGCCTCCACGAACTCGCCCCCTATCGCATTCACAGCATCGAGCAGCCTATACGCCAGGGGCAGCATGAACAGATGGCACGATTATGCAGTGAAAGTCCTGTCCCCATCGCACTCGACGAAGAGTTGATAGGTATCAACGACTATAGCCACAAAGAGGCCTTGCTCTCCATCATCAACCCGCATTACATCATTCTCAAGCCTTCACTTCACGGCGGACTTTGCGGAAGTGAAGAATGGATGCGGCTGGCCCGGAAGCAAGGCATCGGCTATTGGATTACTTCGGCCTTGGAGAGCAACATTGGCCTGAATGCCATAGCACAATGGTGTGCCCTGCAGCATATCGACATGCCGCAAGGATTGGGCACAGGCCAGCTTTTTGTCAACAATGTCGATGCCCCTGACCTCCATATCATCGGCGAACGGCTATGGTGCAATGTCCGTCGTCCGCAGGCAAAATTTCAGGACGAGCTGGAGCTTTTTCGCAAAGAATGGACCGATGATGCCCCCTCGCTGACCGTCTATACCAGCGGCAGTACGGGAGCCCCACGACCGTATACCGTAGAGAAAAGCCGGATGAGGGCAAGCGCATTGCTGACACTCCGATTCCTCCGGCTACAGGAGGGCGATACGGCGTTGCTCTGTATGCCTTTGAAATACATCGCGGGAAAAATGATGGCTGTACGTGCCTTCGTCGGGAACCTTCGCCTTCGGGCTGTGGCTCCCTCCTCGCATCCTTTGCAAATCATTGCCGATCTGCTCAAAGCTGAAGGATTTTGGGAAAGCCACTCCATCGACAACGATATTCCCGACAGCCGACATGATGAAACCCCGAATGCTTCGTTAGGGAGCCGGCTGCATCCTCTCATCCCCGACTTCATCGCCCTCACGCCTATGCAGGCTTGGCACACGCTGCAGGAAGAGGCTGAACGTATGGTGTTCCAGCATATTCCCCGCATCATCATCGGAGGCGGAAGCATCAGCCATGAGTTGCACGATGCCTTGCAGCAGTGCCGAGGTGAAGTGTACAGCTCCTATGGCATGACTGAGACGCTCTCGCACATTGCCTTGCGCCGGCTGAACGGCTCCCGCCAATCGGATGCCTATCACCTGCTCCCTGGCATTCAAATCTCCACGACTGATGAAGGTTGCCTCATGATTGATGCCCCGGAGATATGCAGCGAGCGTCTGCTTACTCACGACCTTGTACACCTGCGTCCCGACGGTTCTTTCACTATACTCGGCCGTACCGACAACATCATTTCCTCAGGAGGCATCAAACTCTCTCTCGATGAATTGGAACGTCGTGTCGGGCTTCTTCCCGTTCCCTATATGCTTACTGCCACTCCCGATGTAGCATTGGGCGAAGCGCTGACCATGCTCTATGTGTCCCCCCATGGAGAAGCCTTGTCGGAGGCCGAACTGCGCCAACTGCTGAAAACGCGCCTTGGAGCCTACGGTTGCCCGCGCCATTTCTTCAGCGTGCCGGAACTGCCCCTCACCGAAACAGGAAAGCCGGCAAGGAAAAGGGCAGGCGAAATGGCAGCGAAGATGCTGCGGGAAAAGTGGTCCAAACAAGCCCTCAAAAGCGATGACAGCCCACGATAGAGCCTAAATAATAAGACTTTTATACAAAAATATCCTTTTCTTTTTGTCATTCAGAAATATTCATCGTAACTTTGTAGCGAAATTTAACCTAAAATCATATTAAACCATGCGCGTAATTATTCAGCCTGACTACGCAGCCCTCTCAAAATGGGCTGCAGAGTATGTTGCAAGCAAAATCAATGCTGCCAACCCTACTGCCGAGAAACCCTTCGTACTGGGATGCCCCACGGGTAGCAGCCCCCTCGGACTCTACAAGCACCTTGTAGAACTCTATAAGGAAGGAAAGGTAAGTTTTGAGCATGTTGTGACCTTCAATATGGACGAATACGTCGGACTCCCCGAAGAGCATCCTGAAAGCTACCACAGCTTCATGTGGACCAACTTCTTCAGCCATATCAACATCAAGAAGGAGAACGTACACATCCTGAATGGCAATGCTGCCGACGTTGTCCAGGAGTGTGCTGCTTACGAGGCTGCCATTGAGGCTGCCGGTGGCATTGATCTCTTCATGGGTGGTATCGGTCCCGACGGACACATCGCATTCAACGAGCCCTTCTCAAGTCTCACAAGCCGCACCCGCCAGAAGAGCCTGACCACCGACACTATCATTGCCAACAGCCGCTTCTTCGACAACGATGTCAACAAGGTTCCCAAGACCGCACTCACCGTGGGTGTTGGTACCGTAATGGATGCCAAGGAAGTGCTGATTGTCTGCAACGGCCACAACAAGGCCCGTGCTCTGCAGGCTGCCATCGAGGGTCCCGTCACTCAGGCTTGGACGATTTCCGCTCTCCAGCAGCACAAGGGTGCCATCATCGTATGCGACGAGGCTGCCTGCGAGGAAATCAAGGTCGGAACATACCGCTATTTCAAGGACATCGAGAAGGACAACCTCTAATCTTTCCCCCTCTTCAAATGCTCAAAGATTCCGTCGTTTCTCTACGGAATCATAAATAAAGAATAAAGACCCTTACTGGCAAAAGCTACGAAAGGGTCTTTTTTTCTTGCACCCTGCTTATCTGTTTTAAGTTAATGTGAGTTCGATGAATTTGTACTGAATGGAAAGACAAACCTATACAACAGTATCGCCGATAAGGTTAATAACCTTACGGCTGTAGGGTTATTAACCTTACGGCTGCAAGGTTATTAACCTTATCGGCTGTGAAGTTGACATACATCAATCACGCAGTAAATATAATGCCGTTATCTCACATAGATTGTCTCAAACGCAATTCATCGAACTCACGTTAAGTTATAATGTATAGGGATGTTCTATAAATTAGTTTTTTATTCATTTAGGAAGTGTTATTATG
>CAMGOT010000145.1 GCA_946060685.1 uncultured Bacteroidales bacterium | reverse complement strand
TGCAAAACAAAGTATTTGTCAAAATCATTGCATTGCTTCTTGGCTTGATCTGCCTTTTCTATCTCAGTTTCAGTTTCGTCACCCGCCATTATGAGGGCAAGGCTGCTGAGATGGGCGAGGTGGAAGGCAAGGCCTACCTTGACTCCCTGCGTCAGGAAGAGGTGTATCTGGGTTACACCTACAAGCAGTGTGAAGAGTTGCAGATCGGTCTCGGACTTGACCTGAAGGGTGGTATGAACGTCATCCTGGAGGTCAGCGTGCCCGATGTTGTAAAGAATCTGGCCGGAACGAATGCCAACGACCCGAAGGTCAAGGCAGCTATCGAGGAGGCCACAGCAGAGGCGGAGCAGAGCAGTGAGGATTTCCTCGATGTCTTCATCCGCAAGTATCAGGAAAAGGCTGGAAAGAACCAGCTTGGCGGAGTGTTCGCCCTCAAGTTGAAGGAGGCCAACATCACTCCCAACAGCAGCGATGCCCAGGTGAGAAGCGCACTGGAAACCGAAATCAAGGCTGCCGTCAGCAATTCCTATCAGGTTGTCCAGAACCGTATTGACCGCTTCGGTGTGGCACAGCCTAACATCCAGATCCTTGAGGGACGCGGACAGATGGGTCAGATTATGGTCGAGATGCCGGGTATCAAGGAGCCGGAGCGCGTGCGCAATCTGCTTCAGGGAAGCGCCAACCTGGAGTTCTGGGAGTGCTATCTCGTCAATGAAATCAATCCCGCTCTCCAGGCTCTCGACAGCCGCTTGGCACAGGCTGCCAAGGGTGAGGCGGAAACCACCGATACTGCCGGCGTAGCCCCCAAGGCCGAGCCGGAAGTTGCCGCTGCCGCTGCCGACACTTCCAAGAACCGCGATGTCGCTGATGCCTTCAAGAGTGCCGCCAAGGCCGCCAAGGATGGTGAGGAGAAGGCCGCAGAGCCTAAGGTCGACGACAAGGCCCTTCAGGCTGCGCGTGCAGCACATCCCTTCCTCAGCCGTCTCATTCAGGGCAACGGCCAGCAGAGCTTCATCAATCCCAACAGTTGTGTAGTGGGCTTTGTGGCAAGTGCCGATACCGCCGCTGTGGGCGAGTTCCTTCGCAGTGCCGCCGCACGCGAAGTGCTTCCCTCCGACCTTTGTCTGGCATGGGGCGTGAAGCCCAGCGACATGTTCAAGGGCGGCAATCTCTTTGAACTGTATGCCCTGCGTCGCACCAACGGCGAGCCTGCCTTGGCCGGCGATGTGATAGAGAATGCCAAGGACGACTACGACCAGTATCACCGTCCTGTCGTGTCCATGACGATGAACACCGACGGTGCACGCGACTGGGCCATGATCACCAAGAAGAACCTGAAGCGTCCCGTAGCCATCGTGCTTGACGGCTATGTCTACAGTGCCCCCACTATCCAGAGCGAGATTACCGGCGGACAGAGCCAGATCAGCGGAAACTTCTCCGCACAGGACACGCAGGACCTTGCCAACGTGCTGAAGAGCGGTAAGATGCCCGCCCCCACCACCATCGTTCAGGAAGAGACGGTCGGTCCGAGCCTCGGTGCAGCCTCCGTCAAGGCAGGTTTCATCAGCTGTATCGTGGCATTCATCTTCCTGATGTTCTTCATGGTGCTCTATTATGGCATCATCCCCGGTATGGTGGCCAACTGCGCCCTGCTCATCAATTTCTTCTTCACATTCGGAGTGCTCACCTCATTCCAGGCCGCACTCACGATGTCGGGTATCGCAGGTCTTGTCCTCTCGCTGGGTATGGCAGTCGATGCCAACGTGCTCATCTATGAGCGTACGAAGGAAGGTCTGCGTGCCGGCAAGCAGTTGAAGGAAGCTCTCGCCGATGGTTATGACAATGCCTTCAGCGCCATCTTCGACTCCAACCTGACCTCTATCATCACTGCCGTCATCCTCTACAATGTCGGTACGGGTTCCATTCGTGGTTTCGCCATGACGCTGGGTATCGGTATCGTAGCCAGCTTCTTCACCGCAGTATGGATCACTCGTATGGTTTACGAGCATTTCCTCAACCGCGACAAGTGGACGAAGGTCAGCTTCGTCACCGCCCTCTCCCGCCGCTTTGCCACCGACACCGAGTATGCCTTCATGGGTATGGCGCGCAAGTCGTTCATCGTCTTCGCAGCCCTCATCCTTGTCTGTGGTGCCAGCCTCGGCATCCGTGGCCTGCAGCAGGGCATCGACTTCACCGGTGGCCGCAACTATGTGGTAGAGTTCGAGCAGCCCGTAGAGCCGGAGCAGGTGAAGGCTGCCGTTCAGGAGAAGGTAGGCACGGAGGGTACCGTGAGCTGTCTTGCCATCGTCACCACGTCAAATCCTGCCATCCGCATCTCCACATCCTATAAGATTGAGGAGAACGGCCAGGAAGTAGACCAGGAGGTGGAGAAACTCATCTGGCAGGCTCTCACCGATGCCAAGCTTATCAAGGCCGACTATGCCACCTTCAAGGATCGCGACAACAAGACCGGAGGCTCCATCATCAGCGCACAGAAGGTAGGATCGAGCGTTGCTGCCGATATGACCCGTGGTGCCATCATCGCCACCATCCTCTCCATCATCGCCATCTTCCTCTACATCCTCGTCCGTTTCCGCAATGTCGCCTTCTCTCTTGGTGCAGTAGGAGCTTTGACGGTCGATACCTTCCTCATCATCGGTATGTACTCCATCTGCTGGGGCTGGATGCCCTTCTCGCTTGAAGTCGACCAGACGTTCGTCGGTGCTATCCTGACGGCCATCGGTTACTCCATCAACGATAAGGTGGTGGTGTTCGACCGTATCCGTGAGAACATCGGTCTCTATCCCACCCGCGAGCCGGAGCGTCTCTTCAACGAATCGCTGAACAGCACCCTCACGCGTACCATTATGACCTCACTCACCACCCTGCTCGTGCTCCTCTGCATCTTCTTCCTTGGTGGTGATGCCGTACGCAGTTTCGCCTTCGCCATGATTCTCGGTGTCGTATTCGGCACTTGCTCTTCCATCTTCCTTGCAGCCCCCATCGCCCTCAAGGTGATTGGCAAGCAGGTGAAGAAGGCTCAGGCCCTGGCAGAGGCATAATGCCGCAATACGTTCTTGATAGAGAATCGTTGCAGAAATATCCCTTGTGTGGAGTAGGGCAGCCCCTCGGGTAGCTGCCCGCTCCTGATAGATAATGACAGAGGCGTGTCGGAACATCTCCGGCACGCCTCTATTATTGTCTTTTCCGCTTGTATGGAGGGGGAACCCTTCGTCAGTGGTTGTGGGCAGCAGCCTTACCGTACGGAAAGGCTGCATCCCCAAATCATCGGTACAGTACTTTTGCCATCTCCTGCGCCGTCTCGCCATTGTAGAAGTGAGCATCGGTCACGGGCTCATAGCCCAGATGCTTATAGCGCAGCACGCGGATGGCAATGAACTGGTGGTCCTGGCTGACGTAGGCATCCAGTTCCACATTACCGTTCGGGTCGTAGGTCAGCGTTGCCACATGTCCCTGTTCCACCATCTCCACGGCATTGTCGGCATCGTCAATGCAGTAGGTTTTCTTCACGTGTACCAGTTCGCTGCCCGAAGGCCTGTACACCACTTTCGTCTTGCCGAGGAAAAAGGAGGCGGGAAAACTGCGTTCCATCATGGCTATGTCTTCGTGGTTTTTCACTACATCATAAAAGTCAGTAGAGGTCATATTCTGTTTTGTTTTAGAGGAGGGGAGGCGGCTAGTGTCGAGTCGTTTTTGCAGCACACATCCCCCAAGGATTATTTTTTTTGTAGGAAATGTTGAGAAAAAAGGGGCAGGAGGACCCGCCACTACATCCGGCAGGCCACCCTCTAAGATTTTGGGAGAGTTCTCTTCAAGGCTTCGCCTGAAGTCCATTCATAATGCACACCCCCATAAAAACAAAAGGATATGAACTAACAAAGCAGTCGTCGGAGAGCAAAAACATAATAGTCGCATGCTCTCGACGCAAACACAGCCGCGCCTTTACGCGGGCAATAATAAAAAGAATGATGTTGGAGCAGAAAAGTCGACAGGCTGCCCGTCAGCCTTCCTGTGAAAGGCGAAAAAGTCTTCGACGGACGGCTGCCCTGCGATGTCTGCCCGTTCACACGATTGGCAGGCGGAATATTGATGCTCTCGGCACCGATGCCCCATTCGTCCAGCGTGGCCGACGGTTCAATGCAGCAGGCATGAGCCGCCCAGTCCCCACACAAGCCTTTCTCGACGGCATCCCTGGTGGCGGTTTCTGCAGGACAAGCATGGCTGAAGCACGCCGACAGGCACAGGAAGAGCAGCAGTACTGCCCTTCCCCCTATATTCATCGTGCGGTTTCCTTTTGCCATGGTGCCAGGTGGTTTTTCTGTTTGTTGGAGGTCTGCCTTTCGTTTTGCCAAGCGGATGCTTCGGGCCAATCCCGATGGAATCATTGCCAGGCATATAGCGGCAACTGACCTAAGATGACCTAAGAAAAGCGTGAGTCCGATGAATTTGTGCTGACAGGACAAACCTATTTGACTCTTTTCTCTGTAAGGTTAATAACCTTGCAGCCGTAGGGTTATTAATCTTACGTCCGTAAGGTTATTAACCTTACAGGCCGTGAAGTTGACATACTTCGGCAGGGCAGCAAATAATGGTGCCGTTAGCTCAATAATCTTGTCGCATGCGGAAAGCATCGAACTCGCGTTTTTACAGTAATCTGATGCAAATATACGCACGCTTGTATTTTCTCTCCCCTTTTTTGTAACGACAAATACAGCATTTTGTCATAATTTTACAAAATATGCCATCTTTGAGCACACTTTTCCCATCTTTTCCCTCTTCCCATTCCCGATGGCATTTAGTTCCGGCCACCCTCAATCCCTATGCCGTTTGCATACACATCTTAATATTCGCGCGCGCGAGGATGCGCCCCTGCCGTTTTCTCTTGTCTGCTTATGGTGGTCATTTTTTGGATCCCCCTTTATGCAGTCCTCTTTCTTTGCTGAAAGCCAGTGTTGGGGCTCGTTGGTGATTGGGGATAGCATGAACGGGGATTTTGCCATTTAACCCGCAAATTTCAGGAAAAGTGTAAAAAGTGTAATCTGCTTCATAATCACCTGTCTGATAGCCATTTGCGCGATTTCAATGGGGAAAAGTGTAAAAACGGTGTAAAAAATGTAAGCGGAAGTCGGAGGCCGTTCCGGAAAAATACGTTAAATTCGCGTCAGCAAATTTTTTTGCCCATCGACAAGGTATGGCTTGGCATGGCAGTTGTTCCTGCAATAACCTCAAATACTATGTATCTACGCCTTTTTCCCCTCCTCCTCATCCTGCTTCTCGCCATTCCCTCCTGCACCTTCCGCAGGAGCAATCCCCGTCTGATGGAGATAGAGTGCAAGCTCGACAGTTTTCCCGAAGAAATGTGGCAGCAGCTGAACACGCCCGAGGTGATGGGCAGCCTCTCCTCCCGGGCAGAGCGGATGTACTGTGCCCTGCTCCGTGCCGAGGCGATGAACAAGACCATGCGGTATATGGACACCCTGCATTTCGACGAGGTGAACGACTATTTCCAGCGCTACGGCGATGCCAACTATCGCATGCGCTCGCTCTATATTAAAGGCTGCATCTACCGCGACAAGGGCGATGCCCCGATGGCCATACAGTACTATCGCGATGCCGTGAACAGTGCCGACACAGCCTCTGCCGACTGCGATTTCCTCACCCTCTCCCGTATCTACGGACAGATAGCATTGCTCTATGAGCAGCAAGGACTTCCGAAGAAATCGTTGGAAACGTATCGTATGGCTGCACTTTATGCAGACCGTACAACAGATACAATTTTTTCAATACAATGTAGGCAATATATGTCCCGACCTTTTCGAATGCTCCACGAGAGGGATTCTGCCTTGTTTTATGAGACACTGGCGGTAGAGGCTTTCAAAAAACTTGGGACAAGGAGATATATTGCCTCATCACAGTGTTGCCTTATTTTGCCCAGTATAGAAAAAGGAGATTATGCCAAGGCCAAGGAATTGATTGACGAGTATATCGCCCATTCCGAACTGTTTGATGCCGAG
>CAMGOT010000144.1 GCA_946060685.1 uncultured Bacteroidales bacterium | reverse complement strand
CTACTGCACGATAGGTAAAAAATCGCCTCAAGCTAATTTATAGAACACCCCTTAAGTATTAAGGATGGGGGAAAGTGACGACATGTCAGGATTATTCCGCCACCCGCCGATAGCCTTTGTCGCGCATCCATCCCTCGCGTTCGTCAGGGAGAGTGATGTGTATCCATCCTTTTGTGGCGGTCTCTTCGCCGACCAAAAGGGTGCAGCCCTCATGGATGGTGAGGAAGGACTGGCTGTTGGCCGTAGGGGAGGTATAGACCTTTGCCTCTGCATCGAAGAGTACTGCCTGCATGTTGTGATGATAGGAATACCGCTGCATGCAGGCAAACCCTACAGCCAGGATACAGCCCAGAAGAGCAAGGGCCGACAGGGTGAACCCCGTCTTGCGGAGGGCCATTCGGCGGGCGAAGAGATAGAGGGCGGTGAAGATAAAGAAGCCCATGATGAACCACAGACTGTAGCCCGTCCACTGCTCCACACTCCTCGAACGGATGGTGTCGCGCATCCAGGAGATGAAAAACATCTCGGAGGGTGGCGTGAAATGGTCGGTCAGTCTTGACCGCACGATGTCGAGATTGCCAGCGGCATCGGAATTGCCGGGGTCGACGCGTAATGCTCTCAGATAGGACAGTACGGCAGCGGGATAGATGTTCTGGCGATAGAGGGCATTCCCGAGATTATAGTAAATATCCGACGATGGTGTGGCTCCTGCTTTCCGAAGCGAATCGATGGCTGCCGAATAGAGCGAAGCGGCTGCCTCGTAGTTCCCTGCAAGAAAGGCCGAATCCGCCTGCTCCACAGTCGGCAGCATGGAGGCTGGAAGGGTGAGGGGGAAGAGAAGGAGCAGGAAGGTGAGAAGATGATGTCGCATTGTTTTCTGGTGGATGAGGGGGAGGGGGAAGGAAAAGTACGGTAAGAGAAGAGTCGAGGCGAGGGCATCAGAGACAGGCATTCAGCCGCTGTATCAAATCCTCAGCTCGTGCGAAGTCCTTCTCCAGTTGCGAGAGGTCAGCATCCGGTGCATAGCGCGCATAGTCGCAGGTTTCCAGCAGAAGCCGCAAATCCTCGATGTGCTCGTCGGCCACCTGCTTCTCCTTGAGCAGGTCGATAATGCCCTGGTTGGTCAGCGAAGTGGCATTGACCTTGAGTTTGCTGGCAATATACTCCTTCAAAGCCGTCGAGAGCGTGTCGTAGAACTCCACAGGCTTTGCGGCATCAAGGGCTTTCTGTGCCACTCTCAACTGTCGTATTGCTATCTTTCCTGCACGTTTGGTACGGCGTTCGGCGGTATCGGCATATTGTGCGATAAATGTTGAAGCGACCTTCAGAAGCACCGTGAGTGCGATGAGGAGCAGGAGAGTGAGGAGCAGATGCTTCATGCTGCCCATCCACAGGAATCCCGCACCCAGGAACGACGCATCATGCTGCAAGTCCCGCACTTGGTGGTTGCCTGCAATATCGGCATTTCTCAGCATCATGTCGGCCTCTACATCCTCGCGCGTACGCTTTCCTTTTTCGATGTCCATCTCAATGGCATTGGTGTGAAGAGTGACATACTTCTCGGAGGAGGGGTCGAAGAACACAAAGTCGCAGGGGGGGATGGTGTACTTACCCACATTCCTCGGCACAAACGTATAGTCGAAATACATTTCTCCCACAATCCCGTCAGCATTGATTTGCGTATGGTCGGTGGTCTTGGGAGCATAGGTGTCAAAATCCTTGGGGAAACTGATGGAGGGAGCCTTGATGAGCTTCATGTTTCCCTTTCCACCCACGGTGAGGCGTAGGGTGGCAATGTCGTTGGTGCGGGGAGTGGGGGTGACGAGTTCGGCTTTGACATCAAACTGCCCCACACCTCCTGAGAAGGCCGCAGGAGCAGGCTTTGGAAGTGGAAGAACCTCGATGTGCAGGTCGTCGGTACGGCGTTGCACCTTCACGTTAATGCTACCCCTTCCGTTGAAGAAGGCATCGATGGCATCCATCTGCGAGTTCTGCTGCACGATGTCGCAATCGAAGGTAATGCCGGGAATCGTGAGCGTACCTGTCTGCTGGGGGAAAATCAGATATTTCAGGTTAGTCCCCACCTTATAGAGTTCGTTGCCCTGACGCTCCACGGTGGGCGAAAGATTTCTTGGCAAGGGTATTTCCTGCGTCCAGAATCCCTTGAGGTCGGGCTTCTGCCGCAGCATGACGTTGGCCAGTCCTACCCCAACTTTTGAATGGAACTTATAGGAGAGCATGATGGGCTCCTGCTCGTACACCCTGCGTTTTCCTGCTTCAGCGGTAAAATAAAGGTCGCGCTGAGAGATGCTTCCTCCCGTACGCTGTGGCCTCACATAGAAATCTTCATCGTCGGGATTCTGGCTTTGGGCAGTGGAGTTTCCTCCCCCGGCATTTCCCGTCACCTTGACAGTCAGGGGTTTTGTGCGCATCATTTTTCCGTTCGCCTTGATGCTGGCCTGCGGTATGCTGACTGTTCCCTGATGCTGGGCGACGAGGATATAGGTATAGGTGACGCTCGACGACTTTGACGCTACCCCGTTGACATACTGGAAATTGGAGAATCGGCTCTCCGATGGTCCTGCCAGTACGCTCACATCCTTGAAGGTGGGGCAGGCGAAGTCCTCCCCGTCGGCATTAGAGAGAACGAACTGCACCTTAAATTCTCTTCCCGCGCTAACGGCAGAGGGGGCTTTTGCCACAAAGGTCACCTGAGCCACCATGGCAAGGCAGCTCATGACCCAGAATAAAAAGGATGATAGAAGGATTCTGAAGGAATGTTTTGTCATTGTTTTCCGCGTAATTGAAAAGAAATCCCGAGAGACGTAGCAGCCTTTTACCAGCTTTTGTTCAACTGTTTTCGGCGTGGTTGTGCCGCCTTGTCCAGTTTCTGGCGTGTCTGCTGCTCTGCCTGTTGCGTAAGGTTCAGGATTTGCTCTATGTTGTCCTGCGACATCTGCTGCTCCTCCTGTTGCTCCTGCCGATTGCTATCCTGCTGCTGCGGGTCGGACTGGTTGCCGGAATTCTGGTTTTGCTGCTCCTGTTCCTGCTGTTGCTCCTCCTGCTGTTGCTGGCGTTGCTTTTGGCAGAGTGCAAGATTATATCGAGTGTCCTCGTCATGAGGGTTGTTGCGAAGTGCCTCCTTATAGGCATCGATGGCCTTTTCGTAGTCCTTGTTGTTCTGGTGGATGAAGCCTATATTATGGTATGCCATAGCGCGTACGGCAGGATTTTTTTCTGCCTTTGCCGCATCGACAAAACATTTGAGGGCATCCTTGCCATTTTTTTGCGCGAGGTAGGCATCGCCAAGATTGAACATCGCCCTGCTGTTTCGCGGATTTTCCTTGAGGGCCTTTCGGTAGTAGGTCTCGGCCTTGGTCCATTCTCCGCGCTTGAAGGCACGGTTGCCCTGGTGGAGCATGGACCACTCCGCATTCTGGGCATAGAGAGCCACGGATGTGGTGATCAAGATGGCGATGAAGGAGAGCAGACGTTTCATGAAAGGGGAGTTGGAAGTCATTTTCGTTGGAAAAACCGGAAACGGTCGTAGAAAGTGTTTTGCTTGTCGAGGATGAGCATTTCAAGAATCAGTACGATCAGGAAGAGAATGCCGAAGGCTTGGAACTGTTCGTCGACGGCTCCCTCCGTCACCACCTGCGAATCGCTGTGCTGGAGTTTCGAGAGGGCATCCTGCAGCTGATCCTGCGCGATGTTGCTGCCATCGATGTGCATGTATAGTCCTTTTCCCGCTTCCGCTATCTGCCGGCACATATCGGCATTGAGGTGTGTCCTCACGATTTCGCCGCTATTGTCCGTGAGAGGCCCGTCGGGTGTGGGGATGGTGGCTCCTTCGGTGCTTCCTATTCCCATCACATACACGTGTTTTCCGCTTTTTGCCGCTGCTTCGGCCTCCTCCAGGGCTCCGCCCTCATGGTTTTCGCCATCGGTAATGAGGATGATGGCCTTTCCCACACCTTTTTCCTGCGTGAAACTGCTGGAGGCCAGTTGGATGGCAGCCCCCACGTTGGTGCCTTGCAACGACACCATATCCGTGGTGATATTGTCGAGAAAGAGCTTGGCCGACACATAATCGTTTGTGATGGGGAGTTGCGGATAGGCTTCTCCTGCAAATACGGCAAGACCAATTTTGTCGTCTTGCATCTTGTCGATAAGTGTGGAAATCAGGAGTTTGGCGCGTTCCAGGCGGTTGGGCTGCACATCCTGTGCCAGCATGGACTGCGACACATCTAGCACAATCACCGCCTCTATGCCCTTGCGGGTCTCCGTGCCATTGCTGTGGCCATACTGCGGACGTGCCAGCATGATGATGCAGAGTGCCATCGCCAGGCAGGCGAGTGCAAATTTCACGATGGGGCGAGTGGCGGAGCGTAAGGGTGTCAGGCCTGCCATCAGCCGGGCATCTGCCAGCCTTCGTTCCGCACGCTTCTTCTGCCGGAGCGACCATATGAGCACGATGACCATCAGAGGTATCGCCAGCAGAAGATTCAGATATTCGGGTTGGGCGAACTGAAACATAGGTTTTCAAGAAAAAGAGGACTAAGGATGAGCGTCTTTTACAAGAAAGAATCTTTTGGCTTACTAATTTATAGACCATCCTTTATATAGGACATAGGACAAGCAAATGTTGAGGACGAGCTGCATTTCAAGATGATGAGTATTTCAAGATGAATCCCTTCTCAGGGTATCCCGTCTTCTGCTGTATGCTTTTTTTTTGGGGGGGGGGGAGATTTTAAGGGTGTGGAAGTGCTTCCGTTATCAGGGTATGCGCCTGAGGATGGTGAGGCGCAACAGCCATTCGAGTATGAGACTGATGAGGGCAGCAAGGGCAAAAGGCATGAATGCCTCATAGCGACGGGAATAATTGTGCGTCTTGAGTTTCACCTTTTCAAGGCGGTCGATGTCCTGATAGATTTCACGAAGTTTGTTGTTGTTGTCAGCAGCATAATAGAGTCCGCCAGTGGTCTCTGCAATCTGCCTCAGCGTTTTGGGGTCCATATCGCTCTCTACCATGGCGTAATAGTAGCTGCCGTCGGGGAGAATGCCCACAGGCTGTTTCACCATACCCTGTTTTCCCACGGCAATGGTGTATACGCGAATCCCCTTCTTCTTGGCGATTTCGGCAGCCGTCAGCGGGGATATGTCGCCCGTGTTGTTGGCTCCGTCGGTAATGAGAATCACCACCTTCGATGGTGCCTTGCTTCCTGCGAGTCGTCCTACAGCATTCGTCAGTCCCATGCCGATGGCCGTACCATCGGAAATGATGCCTTGCTGCTGCAGGTTGCAATTTACATGGCGGAACATGGACAGGAGTGCCTGATGGTCGGTCGTCATGGGGCATTGTGTAAAGGCTTCTCCTCCGAAGAGGGTGAGACCGATATTGTCGTTCTGCCGCCCTGAAATGAATTCTATCGCTACAGCCTTGGCCGCCTCTATGCGGTTGGGCTGGAGGTCGGAGGTGAGCATCGACACGGAGATATCCATCACCATCATGATGTCGATACCCTCCACCTCGCTTTCCGTCTGTGGCGATGTAGTCTGCGGACGTGCCAGGGCGATGACTACCAGCGTGAACGTCAGCAGGCGCAGGATGAAGGGGAGGTGCAGGCAATAGTTGCGCCAGGTCATGGGCAGATGCCGATAGCCTTCCGTCGATGCCATCCTGAACACGGGCTCATAGCGGTCGCGCAGGAACACGTACCACAGTACGAACGGTACTATGAGCAGAAGGAGGAGAAAATATAGTGGTTGAGCGAATTGCATAGGGATGTAGGTGATGTTTTGGAGGCGTTCTATAGGCTGTTTCTATAAATTGGCTTTGCCTTGCTTTGTCACGACTCGGGATAGTCCAAACTGGGCCTTGGCCTCTCCACTTGCTGCTCCAAGGCATGAGGCTGACGTTTGTTTTCGGGGTGAACTGTCAAACCGGACTTTTTTTATAGGGGTGTTCTATAAATTAGTTTTTTATTCATTTAGGAAGTATTCTTATGCTTGGCTTCGCCTTGCTCCTTCGCGACTCGGGATAGCCTGAATAAATTCA
>CAMGOT010000143.1 GCA_946060685.1 uncultured Bacteroidales bacterium | reverse complement strand
GTAGAACGAGAGAGGAACATGTCGCCGTTGCTCATATCCTTGAATACGACGGGACGATAGTTTTCGGGATGAAGACCTTTTTTCATTGTGTTTGTTAGTGGTTATGATTGTTCGTTTATTTTTTGTTTATGGGTTTCCCGAGCGAACACGGTAAACTCAATAAATCGCTGCAAAGTTAGGCATTTCATCTTTTGCGAGAGGCATCAGCGAGATGATTTCTACATATAATTTCACAATAAACTTACATTTTGTCATCTCGCCATGCCATCCGTACTGTTATTTGCTCTTGCAGCATTCAGCCTTCTGCTTGGGGCATTTGCCGCATTCAGCCTTGTGCGGGCATGCGCCCACGGCGGGATGATGTGGCATCACGCTGCATTGCTCGGGCTTGATGTCGGTAAATTCCGTTGCTCCCTGTTTGCGGTAGCGCACATTGGCAGCATCCCAATAGGAGGGCCATCCGTTGAAAATGCCTCCCACAAAGAGCGTCTTGAGGGCGTGCTTGCCAGCCTTCAGGGCTATCTGCGTACCGTTGCCGCTGCTGCGGGGTATGAAGAGTGCGCGGTTGTCGACGAGCATCTCGCCATCAAGCCAAAGGGCAGAATTGAGGGTGAAGAACTCGTAGATGCCATCTTCCGGAATATCCACCAGACACTCGGCCGTAGCGGCATAGTTCTTCACGTTTCTCACGCTTGCAGGCACCTTCTCCAATGTGCGCACGCTTTCCAGACGGGGGGCAATGCTGTCGATGGTCCAGGCGCAGGGAGGAACGTTTCCGCTGAAATTATAGTCGCCATAGGCTACGCGCATGCGTACTCCCTGTACGGGCTGCGGACAGGCAGGAGCCTCGCTGCATTGCTGCTGGCATGGCTGCTGCTTTCCCTTGCCTTTGCCTTTGGCCTTTCCGGCAGCTGCACTCTCCTGGCAGGCTTTCCGGCAATCGCTTTCCTGCTGCTTGCAGGCCAGGGACTTGTGCCAAACGTCCTTCTTGATGTTGATCGTACGTACGGCACCCATTTTTCCGGAGGGCAGCACACAGCGGGCTTTCACTACAGCGCTGTTCGTGAAGGTGATGGGGCCAGTGTATTCGGGCGACGAAACCGTGGGGTCGGCGCTGTCGGTGGTGTAGACGATGCGAAGCGGACGGGTGCTGGTGAGTTCCAGCGTGTACTGGTCGAGGAAGGCAATATTGTTGCATTGCGGACCCACCTGCTCGGGCACGGGGATGTGGTAGTTGATGCCATGGGCATCCAGGCGCAATGCCGCATCGCCGTCGGCCCTACGCTGGAAATCCTTGAAGTCGCGGCCTTCCAGAGGGCTCCACGCCACTTCGGAGAGGGCAAGGGCACGGGGGTACAGGCGATATTCCAGCATATTGGCATTGTGGGTGTATTCGCTCCAGTTGTTGGCCTGGACGCCCAGCACGTAGCTGTCCTTGCCTGCTGCCTTCAAGGCTTCGGGAACAGGGTCGTAGGCATACACTTTCTCCAGGGTGGAATAGCCGCCGATGGAGTTGGGTTCGGTGACGGGGTCGCCCTGGTAGTGGTCGAAATAGAGTCCGTGGCTGCCGGGAGTCATCAGCACGTGGTGGTTCTTCTTGGCAGCCTCGATGCCGCCTTCCTCGCCACGCCAGCTCATCACGACGGCCGACGGGTCGAGATTGCCGCCTTCCAGGATTTCGTCCCATCCGATGATGGTCTTTCCTTTTGAGGCAAGATATTTTGCCATGCGCTCGATGATATAGTCCTGGAGCTGTGCCTCCTTGGTCAGGCCCAGATCCTTCATGCGCTGCTGGCACCGGGGGCATTCCTTCCATTCCCCTCGTGGGCTTTCATCGCCGCCGATGTGGAAATACTTATAGGGGAAGAGCTCCACGAACTCGTCGATTTCCTCCTCCAGGAATTTGAACATATCCTCCTTTCCAGGACACATCACGATGTCCTCCACACCCCAGATGATGCGCGGAGTGATGGGTTCGCCCTTGCAGGAAAGGTTGGGGAAAGTGGCGATGGCGGCCAATTCATGTCCCGGCATTTCCAGTTCGGGAACGATTTCGATGTGGCGCTCCTTGGCATAGGCCACTACATCGCGGATTTCTGCCTTGGTGTAATAGCCGCCATATCTTGATCCGTCGCCTTCCGTGCGGTATGAGCCGTATTTGTTCAGTTCGGGATGCTTGGTGCTTTCCACACGCCATCCCTGGTCTTCCGTGAGATGCCAATGCAGGCGATTGAACTTGAGGGTGGCGAGCATGTCGATCTGGCGTTTCACCTCTTCGGCCGACAGCCAGTGGCGGCAGGGGTCGAGCATGATGCCGCGGTAGGCAAAGCGTGGGGCATCCTTGATGTCGAGTGCAGGAACTTCCCATGCTGCCACTCCCTTTGCTCCATCGGCCTTCTCCACTTCGGCGGGAAGCAGCTGGAGGAGGGTCTGCATGCCGTGGAACAGTCCGTCGCCCGTAGTGGCGGTGATGGTAATGCCCTTCGGCGTGACCGTCAGCCGATAAGCCTCCTGTCCGCTTTCGGGATTTGAGGTGGAGACGATGCCGCTATCAAACTTTGCATCGATGACGAACTGGATGCTGCCGCCCTTTGCCTTTCCTGTGCCGACAGCCAAAGGCCATCCCGAGGATGCTTTGACCTTGGCGGCAAAAAATTCGGCTACTTGTTTTGCTTCCTCTCCTTGGGCCACGATGGCTGTGGAAGAGGAGAAGGTGAACGCGCCCGTTCCCTCCGTTAGAGTGGCAGGACGGGGGATGAGATTGAAATCGCGGGCGTTGCCTGCCGTGGCAGAGAGGCTCATGGCAAGCAGGGCTCCGATGAAGAGTTTGTTGATTTTCATGGATGATATAATTTTAATAAGGTGTTGGATGAATAACGTGTCGGATTGACAAACGGGTGGGGATTTTTGGCATGCTCCTTAATTATATCATGCTCCTTCATGGAATCCACCTATGAGCTTCCGTCATTTCTCCAGGAGGTCGGGCCTTAGCCTTGCTGTCCGCTCCATAGCCTGCTCCATTTCCCATTGCGCTATCTTGGCATCATGGCCGGAGAGCAGGATGTCGGGCACACGCCAGCCCTTATAGTCGGCAGGACGGGTGTAGACGGGAGGTTCCAGAAGATTGTCCTGAAAAGAGTCGGAAAGTGCGCTCTGCTCATCGCCAATCACTCCGGGCACGATGCGCACGATGGCATCCGTGATGCAGGCCGCCGCCAGCTCGCCGCCGGTGAGCACATAGTCGCCCACGGAGATTTCGCGGGTGATGAGATGCTCGCGGATGCGATAGTCGATGCCCTTGTAGTGTCCGCACAGGATGATGATGTTCTCGCACATCGAAAGTTCGTTGGCCATAGGTTGGCAAAACCGCTCGCCGTCGGGGGCGGTGAAGATGATTTCATCGTAGTCCCGCTCAGCCTTCAGAGCGGCTATGCAATCATCGATGGGCTGGCATTGGATGACCATTCCGGCCGCCCCGCCGTAAGGGTAGTCGTCCACACGGCGGTGCTTGTCGAGCGTGTAGTCGCGCAGGTTGTGTACATGGATTTCCACGAGGCCTTTCTTCTGCGCGCGTGCCAGGATGGAGGTGTTGACGAAACTGTCCAGCATCTCGGGCACTACGGATATGATGTCTATTCGCATACGTTGTATCTGTCGGGAGAAAAATATATATTTCGAAATATAGGTGTCAGGAAGTGTGTGATGAGCGAGTGCGGGTGTCAGGAAAAAAGAGGCCTTGCTCTAAATTTTGCGCAAATTTACAATTATTTGCCGATACTGATAGAATATTCAGCGTCTTTTCGCGTAATTTGCAGGATTTTTTCTCCATAAGCATCTGCTTTTCATTTTTTGGTCGGAAGATTTCCTGGATTGGCAGGAAACGCGTAATTTTGCCATGGAAAACGATAAACCCACCACCCACAACCATGACAGAAACCGAGAGAATCCTCGTTCTCCGTGCCGAACTGCACGAGCACAACCGCCATTATTACGTAGAAAATGCCCCGATAATTTCCGACCAGGAGTTCGATCGCCTGATGCGCGAGCTTTCCGACCTTGAGGCACTTCATCCCGAGATGTCGGACGACAACAGCCCCACCCGACGTGTGGGAAGCGATATTCAGAAGGGGTTCCGGCAGGTGGAGCACAAATATCCCATGCTGTCGCTGGGCAACACCTACAACCGCGAGGATGTGAGGAGTTTTTATGAGCGTGTGAGCCAGGGGTTGGGCGGGCAGCCGTTCGAGGTGTGCTGCGAGCTGAAGTTCGACGGGCTGAGCATATCGCTCGTCTATGAGGACGGACGCCTTGTGCGCGCCCTGACACGTGGCGACGGGCAGAAAGGCGACGATGTGACTGCCAACGTGCGTACCATTCCCTCCATACCCCTGCAACTGGCACCTGGTAGCGGATTCCCGAAAGAGTTTGAAATACGTGGAGAGGTGCTGATGCCATGGAAGAGTTTCGACCGCCTGAATCTCCAGCGCGAAGCGGAGGGAGAGCCTCTGTTTGCAAATCCGAGAAATGCCGCTTCCGGCACGTTGAAAAGCAAGGACAGCCGCGTTGTGGCCAACCGGCATCTGGATGCCTATCTCTACTATCTCCTGGGTGATGATATAAAGGGCGAGAGTCACTACGAGAATATGCTGATGGCACGGGAGTGGGGATTCCGCGTCAGCGATGCCATGAAGCGCGCGCGCAGCCTTCAGGAAATCTACGATTTCATCGATTTTTGGAACGAGGAGCGGCACGCGCTTCCCGTGGCAACCGATGGCATCGTGCTGAAAGTCGACGATATACGCCAGCAGCAGATGCTGGGATATACGGCCAAGTCGCCCCGATGGGCGATTGCCTATAAGTTCCAGGCCGAGAGGGCTTTGACGCGACTTGATGGCGTGACGTTCCAGGTGGGGCGTACGGGGGCCGTCACTCCCGTGGCAAACATGGAACCCGTCCTGCTGGCTGGTACCGTCGTGAGAAGGGCTTCCTTGCACAATGCCGACATCATCCGATCCCTCGACCTTCATGTGGGCGACTATGTCTATGTGGAGAAGGCGGGCGAAATCATTCCGCAGATTGTGGGGGTGGAGACCTCCCGAAGGGATGATGCCACGGGAGAAAAGGTGGAATTTACGGCCACGTGCCCGGAATGCGGCACGCCTTTGGTGCGCTATGAGGGCGAGGCGGCACACTATTGTCCCAACGATGCCTCATGCCCACCGCAAATAAAGGGGAAAATAGAGCATTTTATTGAGCGCGACGCGATGAATATTATGGGGCTGGGGGCAGAAAAAGTCGATGAATACGTCAACTCCGGTCTTCTCCGCGATGCTTCCGACCTCTACAGCCTTCATGCCGTACAATTCGACGGCTATTGGGCTTTGGTCAGGGGCGATGTCTCTGCCGAAAATCTTCGTCAGGCCATTTTTCCGGGGCTCTTCGACAATGCCGATACTGCTGACCGTCCGCCTTTTATCCTTTTTACCGCCGATTCCAAAACGGGGCGTTCGGTATCGTGCGACAATCTGCTGCGGGCCATAGCGGCCAGTCGGGAGGTGGCCTTCGACCGTGTGCTCTATGCTCTCGGAATCCGCTTTGTGGGGAAGGTGGCGGCAAAATCCCTTGCCTCCCATTTCCGCAGCCTCGACGGTCTGCGCCATGCTTCAAAGGAGGATTTGCTCTCCGTCGACGGTATCGGCGAGACGATAGCACAAAGCATACTCGACTATTTTGCCAATCCCTCGGATGCAGCCTTCGTGCAGCGTCTTGCTGACTATGGGGTGCAGATGTCTATGCCGGAACGTCGACAACTGGGAAATGCGCTTGAAGGGCTTTCCATCGTCATCAGCGGCACGTTCGCACGCCATTCGCGCGAGGAGTACAAGAAGATGATTGAGGATCATGGCGGAAAGAATGTGGGCAGCATCTCGAAAAAGACTTCCTTCATTCTTGCCGGAGAGAACATGGGCCCTTCCAAACAGGAGAAGGCGCAGAAACTGGGCATACGTCTGCTGTCGGAGGAGGAGTTCCTCGATATGCTGTAATTTTTTCTTCTGAAACCTTTTTCTCCCGATACCCGTGTGCATGAGACTTTTATGGGGTGTTCTATAAATTAGCTTGAGGCGATTTTTTACCTATCGTGCAGTAG
>CAMGOT010000142.1 GCA_946060685.1 uncultured Bacteroidales bacterium | reverse complement strand
CCATAATAATTCCTACTATATACTTACTATAAAATAATTTTTATTACCTACTTATAATGAATACTTTCAACTACGATGTCGTGGTCATCGGAGCCGGACATGCCGGCTGCGAAGCCGCAGCAGCGGCCGCCCGTATGGGAGCGAAAACCGTCATCATCACCATGGATATGAACAAAATCGCGCAAATGTCCTGCAACCCTGCCGTGGGCGGCATTGCAAAGGGACAGATTGTGCGAGAGATTGATGCCCTTGGCGGACAAATGGGTAGGGTGACGGATGCTGCCACCATACAATTCCGCATGCTGAACCGCTCAAAAGGTCCCGCCATGTGGAGTCCAAGGGCACAATGCGACCGCATGAGATTCATCGCCGAATGGAGAAAAACACTGGAAAATACCAAGAACCTCGACATCTGGCAGGACGAGGCCACCGAGATTCTGGTGAAAGATGGCGAAATCCATGGCGTACGCACCATCTGGGGAGCGGAATTTCACTGCCATTGTGCCATCGTCACCGCCGGCACCTTTCTCAACGGACTCATGCACATCGGACGCAGGATGGTGGCAGGCGGACGATGCTCTGAGCCTGCCGCTGCCTTCCTCACCGATTCCATCAAGGCACAGGGCATCACCGTGGAACGCATGAAAACAGGAACACCCGTGCGCATCGACGCTCGGAGCGTACACTTTGAGGATATGGAGGAGCAACCCGGAGACGATGCTTTGGGCCATCCGCTACACCATCGCTTTTCCTATATCTCTCCATGGCGCAAACTTCCGCAACTACCGTGCTGGACCTGCAACACGAACGCAGAAGTCCACCGTATTCTTCGCAGCGGACTGGCCGACTCACCACTCTACAACGGACAGATTCAAAGCATCGGACCGCGCTACTGCCCTTCCATTGAAACAAAACTGGTCACCTTTGCCGACCGCGACTCCCATCCTCTCTTTCTCGAACCGGAAGGTTTGGAGACAAACGAACTCTACCTGAACGGTTTCTCCTCATCTCTGCCCATGGATGTGCAGATAGCGGCACTAAAGGCCATGCCCTGCTTCCGCGATGTAAAAGTGTTCCGGCCAGGATATGCCATAGAATACGATTTCTTCGACCCCACCGAACTCCACCATACGCTGGAAAGCCGAAAAGTAGGCGGACTGTTCCTTGCCGGACAGGTAAACGGCACAACGGGCTACGAGGAAGCTGCCGGACAAGGCATCATGGCAGGCATCAATGCCGCGATGAAATGTGGCAGCGGCGGTGCCGACACACACAGCAGCGGTTTCACCCTTTCACGCGACGAGGCATACATCGGCGTCCTGATCGACGACCTTGTCATAAAAGGCGTAGACGAACCCTACAGGATGTTTACCTCACGAGCAGAATACCGTATCCTGCTCCGGCAGGACAACGCTGACATGCGACTGACACCCTATGCCGAAAAGTTTGGTTTGGCTACGGAAGAAAGAAAACGCCGATTTCATCAGAAGAAGGAAGCCATCGACATGCTCCTGCAGCAAACACGCAACCGCAATGTGGCACCGCGCGAAATCAACAGTTACCTCGAAGCGCACGACAGTCCCACACTGAACCATGGCTGCAAACTCTCCGAAATCATCGCACGGCCCAACCTCCACCTTGACGACATCATCCACATCTTCCCCGAACTGGAATCCTTCATACAACCATCCCCCACAGCCATCACTGAAAATTCCGCAAACAACGAAGAAAACACAGCCCGCACGGAAATCATAGAAGCCGCTGAAATACTTCTAAAATACGATGGCTACATCACGAGGGAACGCACCCTTGCAGACAAGATGCAGCGGTTGGAGAACATAAAGATACGCGGCCGCTTCAACTACGCATCCATTCAATCGCTCTCCACGGAAGCACGCCAGAAGCTTTGCAAAATTGACCCTGAAACTTTGGCACAAGCCTCTCGCATTCCCGGTGTCAGCCCGTCCGACATCAGCGTACTGCTTGTTCTGTTAGGGAGATAAAACCGACACATCAAAAAGATATTTTACCGATAAAAACATACAGCAACGCTGTGTTTCACGTGGAACAAAATCGGTTTAATACAATATCTATCAGTAACTTACACTCTATTTACTTTACAAAGATTTTACCGTCGTTTCACGGTTATATCGACAATTGTAGGACAACAACTTGAAAATCTATAAAAGAAAACAGAGATTATGGATAAAAACTTTCTCCTTCTCAACCTTCGGAACATTCCCGACTTCCCAAAACCTGGAATTCAATTTAAAGATGTGAGCACACTTTTCAAGAATGCAGAGTGCCTCAGGCAAATCGCAGACGAGACTACAGAGCGATACCGCAACAAAGGTATCACCAAAGTGGTCGGCATAGAAAGCCGCGGCTTTGTGCTTGGATCTATCCTTGCCGACCGTCTGAACGCGGGTTTCGTCATGTGTCGCAAACCGGGAAAACTTCCTGCAGAAACACGCCAATACGCATTCGCAAAAGAATATGGAACCGACACCATCGAAATTCATACCGACGCTTTGAATGCGGATGACGTGGTACTCATTCAGGATGATTTGCTGGCCACGGGCGGCTCGGCCATGGCAGCCATAGAACTGGTACGCTCGTTCGGCATTAATAAAATTTTCTGCAATTTCATCATCGAACTGCGTTGTGAAGGATTGAAAGGGCGGGAATTTATCGGCAACCGTGCCGATATTGACAGTTTGCTGACAATTGAAGAATAGCATTGTCGGAGTTATTGCAACTGATAAAAAAACATAGAAATATGCGCCTATGACACGAGAAGAACACGAGGCTTTGGAAGCGAAACTAAAGAGTATCGTCAGCCGACTGCCGGAATGCCCGGGTTCTTATCAGTATTACGATGAGGAGGGCACCATCATCTACGTTGGAAAGGCGAAAAGACTGAAAAGCCGCGTATCATCCTATTTCGTCAAGACCCAGCAGAGTGCCAAGACGCAGGTACTGGTATCCAAAATCCGCGACATCACCTATACCGTCGTCAAGACCGAGGAGGACGCGCTATTGCTCGAAAACCAACTCATCAAGAAGTACAAGCCACGCTACAACGTGCTGCTGAAGGACGACAAGACCTATCCTTCCATCGTCATCACAAAGGAGTATCTACCGCGAATCTTCAGCCTGCGCAACCGCAATCTGCGAGGGGCCACCTATTATGGGCCCTATTCCCATGTTCCTACGATGTATGCGCTTCTGGATGTATGCAGGAGCATCTATCATCCACGGCCCTGCATGACGGCTATGACCGAGGAGGGAGTGCGCCAAGGCAAATACGATGTCTGCCTCAACTATCATATCCATAAGTGTGAAGCGCCCTGCTGCGGCCGACAGAGCCGGGAGGACTATCTTGCCAATATCGAGGCTTGCCGGGAAATCCTCAAGGGCAACACAAGGCATGTGGCTATCAGACTGCGGGAGCGGATGATGCAGCTTGCCGAGGAAATGCGATTTGAGGAGGCTGAAGGCATCAGGAAAAAGATGGAAATCATCGAGAATTTTGCCGACCGTTCAGAAGTAGTGAGCAATATCAACTATGACATTGATGTCTTCAACATCGAAAGCGACGAGAAAGTGGCATATATCAATTTCCTGCACGTAGTGAACGGTGCCATCACGCAATCCTTCACCTTTGAGTTCAAAAAACGCCTTGACGAGACGGACAGTGAACTGCTTGCACTCGGCATCGTGGAGATGCGCGACCGTTTCAGGAGTACATCGAAGGAAATCATCCTACCCTTCAACGTTGACCTTCCTGAAGGCTATGCCTTACAGACGGTACCGCAGATGGGAGGCAAAAAGACGCTGCTCGAACTCTCGAAGCTCAACGTCAAGCAACACCGCATTGACCGCCTGAACCAGGCCGAAAAGCTCAATCCCGAGCAACGCCAGACGCGCCTTATGAAGGAAATCCAACAACAGCTGGGACTTCCTGCCTTGCCTCTCCGCATCGAACTCTTCGACAATTCGAACATCCAAGGTGAGGATGCCGTGGCAGGCTGTGTGGTATTCGACCGCCTCAAACCGAACAAAAAAGAGTATCGCACCTATAATATAAAGAGTGTGGAAGGCCCCGACGACTATGCCTCGATGCGAGAAGTCGTAGAACGGCGTTACAAGCGTCTGAAAGAGGAGAATGGCACCCTACCCTCACTCATCATCGCTGACGGCGGTATCGGCCAAATGAGTGCTATCAGAGAGATTGTCGTCGACCGCTTAGGGCTTGACATTCCCATCGCCGGACTGGCCAAGGACGGACGCCACCGCACGCGGGAAATGCTCTTTGGCGATCCTCCCGTGAGTGTCACCGTAAAGCCTGACTCGCAATTGTTTCACCTGCTCACGCAAATGCAGGACGAGGTTCACCGTTTTGCCATCACTTTCCACCGCAACAAACGCTCTAAACGCCAGCGCACTTCCGAACTGGATAGCATCCAAGGCCTTGGCGAAAAGACAAAAGCCGTGCTCCTGAAGACTTTCGGCAGCGTCAAGCGGGTGAAGGAGGCTCCGCTGGATGCCTTGCAGCAAGCCATTGGAAAGGTCCGCGGACGAAGCATCTACCAGCAGCTTCATGCCGCCGACACCATATCCGAAACATAGTGCACACATCCGGCTTTTCCCTCACATCAAACTGTTTCCCCAACATTAGGCATTTAAAATTTATACCATGCGCACAGTTCTGCAACGTGTCAGCGAAGCGACAGTCAGTATCGGCGGCAAAGTACACGGTGCCATTGGCCCCGGCATACTCTGTCTGCTGGGAATCTCACCCGACGACACTACCGACGATATCGAATGGATGGTCAAGAAAATCACTCAGCTCCGCATCTTCGATGATGCGAATGGAGTGATGAATCTCAGCGTTCTCGACACAGGGGGCGAGGTTCTTGTCGTCAGCCAGTTCACTCTCTTTGCGAGCACGAAGAAAGGCAACCGCCCGAGCTACATCAAGGCTGCCGGTCCCGACATTGCCATACCTCTCTATGAAAGTTTCGTCAAAAGCCTCTCCACAGCCTTGCAACGCCCTGTCCCGACGGGTGAATTTGGCGCGGATATGCAGGTATCGCTCCTCAACGATGGTCCTGTCACCATCATCATCGACTCCAAGAACAAGGAATAGGCACAAAACAGGCACAAAAGTCATACAACACACACACACAACAAATCCCTCCTAAAACAGCATATACTACTACACATGGAAGACAACAACAAATACTATGAGGCTTTCAACCTCTACGACCTGACCATGAGCGACATGCAGGTTCATGAAGCCGTGACGCAACTGATTGCAGATCATCGCTTTGCCTACGACACTCCCGAGGTGCTTCGCCAGCTCCTCGGCACCATCGAACTCACCACTCTCACCGTCACCGACAGCCAGGAGAGTGTGATGCGCTTCACGGAGAGAGTGAACCGATGGTCGAACGATTATCCCGACCTTCCGCCACTTGCTACCATTTGCGTCTATCCCAATTTTGCCAGCATCGTCAGCAATACGCTTGAAGCCGACGGTGTCCGCGTGGCATGCGTCAGCGGTGGTTTTCCCAGTAGCCAGACCTTTCTGGAAGTAAAGACCATCGAAACCGCTCTTGCCATCAAGGATGGTGCCGACGAAATAGACATGGTGCTCAGCGTAGGGGCTTTCCTCAGCGAGGACTTCGAGACCTGTGCCGACGAAATCAGCGAGATGAAGGAAGTATGCGGCAACCATCCGCTCAAAGTGATTTTAGAGACGGGAGAACTGAAAAGTTCCTATAACATCAAGAAAGCCAGCATATTGGCCATGTATGCCGGAGCAGACTTCATCAAGACTTCCACGGGAAAAGTAAGCGTGGCCGCCACCCCGGAAGCAGCCTATACCATGTGTCGTGCCATCAGGGAATACCACGAAAAGACTGGGCGATGGGTAGGCTTCAAGGCTGCCGGCGGCATCAAGACTGTAGAGGAAGCGATTGACTACTATACCATTGTCGCAGAGATTTTGGGCGAGGAATACATCAAGAAAGGGCTCTTCCGCATAGGCACCAGCCGCCTTGCCAATCTGCTGGCACGTGCTGTCACTAACGAGGACATCACTCCCTTTGCCTGAAGCAGGTTTTCTGCCGCCTTGCACACTATCAGCAAGCACCTGACACTCTACTCTACCCTATAGGTGGGTTGGATTTCATCCCACGTTTTCTCGCCATG
>CAMGOT010000141.1 GCA_946060685.1 uncultured Bacteroidales bacterium | reverse complement strand
TTGAATGGCCGAGGCGCGAAGGAGCAAGGCGAAGCCAAGCAGACACCCCTTGAAAGAAAGATTATATACTAATTTATAGAACACCCCTCGATAGATTTCCGCCTTCACAAGAGCCTGACTACCGGGCAGGCTTCTTTCGTGAAATATCCTTCCTTCTCCCTCCTGAAGACCGCGGCTCAAACGAACGGTGCGCGGGGGAGGTCAAGTGTACATCTTACGGGGGGGGAGCAGTGCCCAACTTCCAGTTCCGGCAATGATCGGCCAACGGCTTGGAGCAGCATGTTCGTTTCCGTCGCACAGCAAACATTGCCCCTTTTCATTTCGTTTTTATAATTTAGAACAACACACCATACTATGAGAAATCTTTTCGACAAAACGCTGTTCATCGCTTCCCTGATGATGGCATTCCCTGGATGGATGGCACAGGCCGCAGAACCGGAAACAGGAATCTTCAACCGCACGAACTATGGTGGATTCTGGAGATATGATTTCAACTATGAAACCGTGGATGCCGACGGCGAAACGCCTGTCATTCTCTCTGCCGCCATCTTCATGACCCCTGATTTGCACGACAAGACGGAAGTGGCAAAAGGCTGCGGAATCCTCAACCATTATACCATCACCGATGACAAGCAGCGTCCCACCAACGTGGGATTTGGCCTCACCCTTGAGTCCGTTCTGGTCAATGCCAACTATTTTCTGATTGAGTCCGACGGTTTCGGCTTTGGCATCGACAAGGAGCACAACCAGAAGTATCTGCAGGGCAGGGCAACGGCCCGTGTGGACATCGACGCCTTCATCGCCGGCAAAAAACTCTTGGAGGAAGAAGGCTTTGACCTGGGGAATGCCACGCTCAACCTGGGCTATTCGCAGGGCGGACACTCGGGAATGTGGGTAAACCGTCTCGTTGCAGAGGGCTACCGCAGCGAAGAACTGCCGAAGATTGACTATTGCATCATCGGCGGCGGCCCCTACGACCTGTATGCCCACTATCAGAAACTGGCAGCAGAAAACCTGTCGCAATATCCCGTGGCACTGCCTCTGATCTTCAGCGGAATGATTGATGCTGGAGGCGGAAAGGTGAAGAACGAGGATGTTTTCACCGATGACTTTGTGGAATATCTGCCCGAACTCTTCGACTCCAAGGAGCACGACACGGACTATATCAACCATTTCATCTATGAGCGCTATGGCAATGCCGGCGACAAGCGGCTGCCCATCGACAAACTGCTGAAGCCCGCCTTCTTCGATGAGGAAAGCGTGCCGATGACTGAAATCATCCACCATCTGAAGCAGAACTCCCTCGTCTATGACTCCTGGAAACCCGAAAAGACGGACCACATCTCCTTCGTCCATTCCAAGAACGATGAGGTGGTGCCCTTCCTTAACATGGAGAACATGAAGCGGTATCTGCTCGACCAAGGCTATGAGGCCTTCGACATCGACGACACTAGCGAGGAAAGCCATACAGATACCGGCATCTACTACGTGCTGAAGGCCATCACCGACCTTACCGCCTTTATCCCCACAGGCACAGACCATCTGCTGCCAGAGCAAGAAGAAGAACGTACACACGGCATCTACAGCATCAACGGTACGCTCATCAGCAAGGACGCCACCCTGAGCGATGCCTACCGCACTTTGCCCCGAGGCATTTACATCATCGACGGGCAAAAGATTGTGAAGCCATAAAATGGCGATGCAACAATCCCCAGTTCAACAGGCCATCTTCCAACTCTGAAGGCGGCATACCAAGCTGGCAACGTGCCACCGCCCTTTCCCCTTCCCCCCCTCACTACCACGATTTTTATCGGAGGATTCCCATCACGACATTTTTATTTAGGCTATGAAAAACAAGACATTAGCTTTGCTCATGACCCTGGCCTCCACCAGCAGCTATGCGCAGAGAGCGGCAGATTTCCTGCAGCCCGACAGCCTGAGAGCCTTGCAGGCCGAGATGCTGTCAGGCTCGGCCGACAAGGTGACACGCGAGAGAATGAACAAGGGTCTCGTCAACAATCCTATCGAGGCCCTCAGCGGACAGGCTGCGGGAGTGAGCGTCACTGCTGCCGGCTCCAATCCGATGGCCATGCTCAACAGTGTGCGCGTGAGAGGCACCACTTCACTCACGGGTGGCAACGATCCGCTGGTCATCATCGACGGTGTGTCGTCCGACCTGGCTACGCTGAGCAGCATCTATCCTGGCGACATCGAGAGTTTCACCATTCTGAAGAATGCTGCCGAAACGGCAAAGTATGGGTCGAGAGGAGCTTCGGGAGTCATCGAAGTGACCACGGTGAAAGGCCATGGTGAGGCTTTCCAAATATCATACGATATCCATGCCGGCTTTCAGGCTGCCTGCAAAAATGTGGAGATGCTCAATGCACAGGAGTACATCCTGACGGCACAAACTGGCGACAAGGCATGGACCGACGGAGGCTTTGACACAAATTTTCTCGATGAAATCACGCGTACGGGATTCGTACAGAACCATCATCTTGCCTTCAGTGGCGGCAACAAATCCTCCAACTACCGTGCCTCCATCGGCTATCTCGACAATCAGGCGGTGGTGAAGAACAATGCCTACAGGAACTTCATCGCCAAGGTCGACCTCATGCAGAAGGCTTTTTCCGATGTGATGACCATCGACCTGGGCGTGTTCGGTTCTTCGCAAAAGAACAATGAAATCTTCGATGTACAGAAACTCTTCTACTCCGCTGCCTCGATGAATCCTACCCTGCGCTACGACCGCGATGCCTCAGGCTCATGGTCCAACAATCCCTATGCCTCGCAGATTGCTCCGCCGGATGCACTGCTTCGCATGAAGGACGACACGAAGACCCTCAATTTCAACACACACCTGCAACTGGGATTCAAATTGAGCGAGGACTTCAACCTGAAACTTTTCGGCTCAAACACCTACATCTCCCAGGAGAATGCACAGTTCTGCCCCACATGGGTGTGGGCACAGGGACAGGCCATCCGAGGCGAGTCGAAAAGCACAAACTGGCTCGTCAACGCTACGCTGGATTTCGCACGCCAATGGGAGCAGCATCGGCTCAGCGTCACCCTCATGGGCGAATATCAGAAGGACATGCGCTCTGCATTCTGGACACAGGTGAAGGGACTGGCATCGAACGAAACAGGATATGACAATCTCGGCGCGGCATCCATCCGTCCGTTCGGCGGCACGGGCAGCAGCTATGCCTCTCCTTCCCTCGCTTCGCTGATGGGAAGCATCAGCTATAAGCTGTTGGACCGCTATACGCTGGCACTGACAAGCCGTGCCGACGGCAGTTCCATGGTGGGCAGCGACAACACGTGGGGATTCTTCCCCTCGGTATCGGCAGAATGGGATATAAAGGCTGAGCCCTTCATGAGGACGGCACGATGGCTCAGCCGGCTGTCCCTCCGAGCAGGATATGGACAGGCCGGCAACCTCGGAGGCATCACCCCCTACTACTCCATCGCACTCATGGAGCAGAACGGCATGGTGCCGATGTTCGGCTCCCCCACAGTGACCATGGCTTATCTGCGCAACTATAACCCCGACCTCAAATGGGAAACACGCAGCACATCGAATGTGGGTTTGAATCTCGGCCTACTCAACAACCGGCTGATGCTGACGGCGGAATACTACTACTCCAAGACCACCGATATGCTCTATCTCTACGATGTGCCCGTGCCGCCCTTCACCTACGACAAACTGCTGGCCAACATCGGCAGCATGAGCAACTGCGGACTGGAGGTGGGAGTGAGTTTCACACCCGTCAGAAAGAAGGACATGGACCTCCATGTCAATGTCAACATCGCCTGGCAGAGGAACAGATTGGAGAGCCTTGACGGCGACTACCGCGGATACACCCTGACGGGACCGGGGGCTGTGCCTGTCGGACAGCTCAACGGTGCGGGATTCCATGGGGGCAACAACAATATCGTCTATCAGATGGAGGGATATTCGCTCGGAGTATTCTACATTCCCCATTGCACGGGACTGGCGAAGGATGAAAACGGTGCCTGCCATTATGTCATCGAAGACATCAACGGGGATGGCGTGGGAGATGCCGACGACCGCTATGTGGCAGGACAGGCCACTCCAAAAATCACACTCGGCTCCAACATTTCCTTCCGCTACAGGAATATCGACATATCGTTGCAGATGAACGGTGCCTTCGGCCACAAAATCTACAACGGTACGGCACTCACCTATATGAACATGTCGTCATTCCCCGACTACAATGTGATGAAGGAAGCTCCCGGGCAGAACATCAGTGACCAGAGCGTCACGGACTATTGGCTGGAGAAAGGCAACTATCTCAACTTCGACTATCTCACCGTGGGATGGAACGTCCCGCTGCAGACGAGGCACATCAGTGCATTGCGACTCTCATGCAGCGTCAACAACCTCGCCACCATCACTTCCTACAGCGGACTGACGCCGATGATCAACAGTTACGTGGAGAACAATACCCTGGGCATCGACGACAAACGCTCCTATCCCGTATACCGTTCCTACTCCATGGCACTGAGCATACAATTCTAACCGTTATGAACATCAAGGCAATCACTATATGGACTGTGGTGGCACTGACCACCGCTTCGTGTCTCGACGAGACACCGCAATCGCAACTCACCGAGCCACAGGCCTTCGAGAACTCCACTGCACTCTACAAGAACACCGTGGCCACACTCTATAATTATATAGGCGGCAACAGCGACAGCCAGGGACTGCAGGGTACCTATCGCGGAGTGTACGACTTCAACACCTTCACCACCGACGAGGCAATGATTCCCACACGCGGTGGCGACTGGTACGACGGTGGATTCTGGCAGGACCTCTATCTCCATGAATGGCGGGCATACGACGAGGCACTCTATGCCACATGGCTGTATCTCTATAAAGTGGTGGGACTATGCAACTTCTCCCTGGACAAACTCGACGAATATGGCAAGACGCTGCTCTCCGAACGAGAACTGAACATCTGCAAGGCTGAGGCGAGGGCCATACGCGCCATGTTCTACTATTATATTATGGACATGTTCGGAAAGGTGCCCATCAGCCTTACTTCCGAACTGAAGCAGGTGGAACTCCCCGAACGCAGCGTCACCTATCGCTTCATCTTTGATGAACTCCAGCAGTGCGCACCCTATCTCGCCGATGAGATGAGCCAGCTGGAAGGCTATTATTATGGCAAGTTCACACAGGGGGCAGCCTATTTCCTCCTTGCCAAACTCGCCCTCAATGCCGAAGTGTATGCCGACGACAACTGGACTGATGATGTGCGGCCTGACGGCAGGGACATCTTCTTTATGGTGGACGGGAAAAGCCTGAATGCCTGGGAGACCACACTCGCCTACTGCCGCAAGGTGGAGCGTCTGGGCTATCAGCTCGAACCGGACTACACCGACAATTTCTCCATCAACAATGAGCACTCGATGGAGAATATCTTCACCATTCCTATGGACAAGACGCTCTATACCACTGTCTTCAAGAATCTCTTCCGCTCCCGCCACTATAGTCATGGTGCCGCCGTGGGTACAGGTTCGGAAAATGGAGCCTGCGCCACCGTCGCCACCGTGAAGACGTATGGCTATGACACTCCCGACGAGGATACACGCTATAGGATGAACTTCTTCAGCGACACGGTGTATGCGGACGGCAAGATGGTGACCCTTCAGGATGGCACACCTTTAGTATATAGTCCTTTAGAGGTCATTCTCGACCTTACCGGCTCTCCCTATGAAAAGACGGCAGGAGCAAGGATGAACAAATATGAGATTGACCGCACGGCATACTCCGACGGCCAGCTGCAGAGCAATGATATCGTGCTCTTCCGCTATGCCGATGTGGTGCTGATGGCAGCAGAGGCGAAGGTGCGAAATGGCGAGGACGGTTCGGAAGAACTCAACACGATTCGCCGGAGGGCTGGAATGCCGGAAAGGACGGCCACACTCGACAACATCCTCGACGAGCGGCTGCTCGAACTGATGTGGGAAGGCTGGCGCAGGCAGGACCTCATCCGCTTCGGACGCTTCCACAAAGCCTACGACCAGCGGCCGCAGCTTCCCAAAGAGTCAAATGCCTACACCACCGTGTTCCCCATTCCTTCACGTGCCATCTCCCTCAACGGCAAGCTCCGTCAAAATCCAGGGTATTGAGTGGGGACATGCGCATCCTCTGCCCCACCCCTCCGAGCCTCCTCTATAAGATAATTATTGCTGTCCGGTAAAACTTTTGCAAGCCAAATAAATTAGGGCTGACACTT
>CAMGOT010000140.1 GCA_946060685.1 uncultured Bacteroidales bacterium | reverse complement strand
GCGATTGTGCGGTTGGAATGTTCTTTTCATTTTGTTTTATATCGATATAATTATTGTTTTTCTGCAAAATGCTCACGCATTCTTAGTGCATTCGGAGCGCAAAGGTAGAAAGAAAATATTTTCCAGCAAAGTTTTAGCCCTTGTTTTTGCCATCCCTGCGGTGTGGCCCGTTTGTTTTTGTAAAGCCCGCGAGGCATTTTCCCTGTGGCCTGCCAGAGTTACTTCAGGCCGGCCTTGAACCGCTTGGCCTGCTCTGCAATGAGCTCTGCATCATCGAAATAGTTGATTTTCATGGCTCGGCGCACCTCGTCGAGGGTCTGTGCGGCCACATTACGGGCATCCTCTGTGCCTTTGCGCAGAATCTCATAGACGGCAGGAATATCCTTCTCCCATTCCGCACGACGCTGGCGCATGGGTTCGAGGCGTGCGTTGAGGAGATTGTAGAGGAACTTCTTGCAGGTGCCGTCGCCCAGACCTCCACGGGTGTAGTGGGCCTTCAGTTCATCCAGGTTGGCATATTCGGGGAGGAAGAGACCGAAGTCCTCATCGGTGGCGAAGGCATCGAGATAGGTGAATACGGTGTTGCCTTCCAGATGCCCAGGTTGCTCGATGTGGATGTGCTCAGGGTCGGTGTACATGGAATTGATCTTCTTCTTCAGTTCCTTCGCCGAATCGCTCAGGTAGATGCAGTTGCCCAGGCTCTTCGACATCTTGGCCTTGCCGTCGGTTCCCGGCAGACGGCAGCAGACAGCATTGGCGGGGAGCATGATGTTGGGTTCGACAAGCGTAGGGCCATAGATATGGTTGAAACGGCGAACAATCTCCGTGGCCTGTTCAATCATCGGCTTCTGGTCTTCGCCGGCAGGAATGGTGGTAGCCTTAAAGGCCGTGATGTCGGCAGCCTGGCTGATGGGATAGGTGAAGAATCCTACGGGGATGCTCTCGCCGGCAAAACCGCGCATTTGTATTTCCGTCTTTACGGTAGGGTTGCGCTGCAGACGGCTCACGCTCACGAGGTCCATGAAATAGAACGTCAGTTCGCAGAGTTCCGGAATCTGGCTTTGGATGAAGAGCGTCACCTTCTCCGGGTCCAGTCCGGCAGAGAGGTAGTCGAGGGCCACCTCTATGACGTTCTGACGCACTTTTTCGGGGTTGTCGATATTGTCGGTCAAGGCTTGTGCATCGGCGATAAAGACAAACATCTTCTTGAAATCGCCCTCATTCTGGAGTTCGACACGACGGCGAAGGCTGCCCACATAGTGCCCTATATGGAGGCGACCCGTAGGGCGGTCGCCGGTAAGGATAATCTTTTCAGATGACATGTATGCTTGTTTTTGGGGATTTTTCGGTAATGCTTTCATCTCCTCCCGCCTGATTTGTTCTTTTCATGTCCAATAGGAGCGGTGGGAAAGGTTCTGCATATCGGTGTGCAAAATTACGAAGTCTTTTCTTCCTGTACAAACTTATTCGTGAATAAAACCCGCTTTTCGTGCCACTCTTCTTTGCCAAGGCAATCCCCACCCCCATTTTGGCATGGATTTGTGAGGGTATGAGGGAGAGGATTACGGGACGGGGAAAGGATGGCCGAATCCTGGCATGGAATCCAGGCATTGTGCCGAAGCATGATCCACATCAAACCTCTATCTCCTGGCCATCATAGGCAAAGTGGAAATTTTCCGGCAATGCCTTTTCACTTTCGCTGTGCAGTCCTGCCCCATGGCTCATGTGTATGAAATAGACGCTCTTTGCCCTCATGGAACGGGCAAAGGCTATCGCCTCGCCGATGCTCTGATGGGTGGGGTGTGCTTCCTGTCGCAGCGCATTGACCACCAGCGTCCTGATGCCTTGCAGTTGTGCCATATCATCCGACGGCATGTTCGTCATGTCGGTGATATAGGCCATATTTCCGATTTTGAAGCCCACTATAGGCAGCCTGCCGTGCATCACCCGCAGAGGCTCCACTTTCAGACTTCCGATGAAAAACGGCTGTCGCACGTGGATTTCTTGCATGGTCAGATGTGGCGAACCGGGATAAGGGTTTTCGGAGAAGCAGTAGAAAAGATTGCGGCGAATGCTCTGCGCCACATTCTGCTCCGCACAGATTCTGATGGATTGCAGCACGGAAAAGGGGCGCAAATCGTCCAGACCGCCCACATGGTCGTAGTGCTCGTGAGTGATGAGTACAGCATCGATGAGTGGCATGACATATTCGTACGGCTGCTGCACCGCCACTCCCCTTGACTCCCTGACGGAGCGTATGGTGTAGGGCAAGGAAGCCCCACAGCCCTCCTGAGGATGGGTCGCGATAAAGCGGAGCATCTGCTGACGGAAATCCGGACCGCAGTCTATCAGCACAAGCCTGTGGTCGTCGGTCTCCAGCAGCACAGAAGTACGGGTGCGGATGTCGCGCGGGTCGTCGCTCCGACACACGGGGCAGCGGCAGCCTATCTGGGGCACGCCCGAAGAGGTGCCTGTTCCGAGAAAATAGAGTTTCATGATGCAAAATGGCAAACAAAAAAATCCCGCCTACTCGCAGCCGAGGAATTCATAGACGATGGGCATCACCATATCATCATAGTCCTTCAGCCCCATGGTACTTCCCATACTGCCATAGTTGGCGGCATTGAAACCATGGTTGGCACCTTGCACCTTATGGAGCGTGGCATCGGGATATAGCTTGACGGCCTTTTCGGAATTGGAGATATTGACAATGAAATCGCTCGTGCCATGGATGATGCACACGGGCTTCGGGAATTGGCCGATATGCGACCACACATCATAGTCCTTGATACTCGATATGTAGAGCTCGCTCATGGAAAGCATATCGGAGAAGCCTCCCATGTCGCCCCAGTCGCCGAAATCGCCCCAGTTGCCCATGTTCCCCCATCCGCTGAACTGCTTCACCATCTCGGGGATATTGAAGGCGGGATAAAAAAGTACCATTCCTGCCAGTTCCTCCTGCATTTCTTCGGCAAGAAGTGCCGACACCAGTCCACCCTGGCTACTGCCCAGGAGATATACCTGATTCTTGTCCACGAACCCCAGTTCCCGAACGCTCTTTACCACACAGCGAAGGTCTTCGACCTCAGTGAATACCGTCATGGAATCGGTAGCTCCATCGCTCTGGCTGTTCTTGCTGCCGCCGCAAAAGTCGAAACAATAGGCCACCATGCCTTTCTGCGCCAGCCGAAGCGCATAGCCCGACATCGCTTCGTGCGTCAATGATGAACTGTGGGCAAGGATGACTGTGGGATGAATGCGGCTGGATGTCCTATCGCTATACATCATGCCATAGATGCGCTTTCCATCACGCTTGCAACAGAATTCGGTGCTGTCGAAACGGACAGTATCGGTGCTGTCGGCAGCAGTGATGCCACCCCCTCCTGTACTGTCGTTCACCAGTGTGGAATCCCCGACGGCAGTGGTATCACTGACGGCAGTAGAGTCGTTGTCAGTAGAGTCGTTGTCGGTACTTCCATCCACCAAACTGCTATCCATGTCTTGCTCATCGTCTGTGGAACATGCGGCAAAAGGCATCAGCATGCCCCATGCCAGCACGAAATAAAAAAGAAATCTGTTCATAAGCCCTGAAAAAAAATGTGATATTGAAAAAATATGGTATGCGAAAATTTGACGACCAATGTAGGTTGGAATATGCAACAAAGGTGAGGTGGCGCAAAACGAAAGAGCAGCCTACCCTACCCTGCAGGAAAAGCAAAGGCTGCATAGCGAGTAGCCCTCACCATGCAGCCTAAGCATCGAGTGACCCGGCTGGGATTCAAACCCAGGACCTTCAGAACCGGAATCTGACGCTCTATTCAGCTAAGCTACCGGGCCAATTCGAGTGCAAATGTAAGCATAAAGAATGGAAGGAGAAAGAATTATGGCAAAAAAAAGATGCTGCAACATCATTCGAGGAGGATTTTGACAAATGGGGTTAAAGTGCGGATGGGATTATGCTGCAGGGGGCTGGCAGAGGGAGGGGCTATACTACTGATTTTCCAGAGAAGATATACTTCTCGGGCAAAGTAAGTATATCTTCTTCGGCAAAGTAAGTATATCTTCTCTGAAAAAGGGGCTTTCCTGAACCTGTACGGCTGGGGCTGCTTTGACTGGCATTAGAGTCATTAACGCAAAGAATAACAAAATGCTTAATTTTCTCATAAGGGGTGTTCTATAAATTACTTGAGGCGATTTTTTACCTATCGTGCAGTAGGTTTTTGTTTTTCAAGCACGCACATAGCGTGCTATGTAAGTGACTGAAAAGCAGAAAGATACTGTGCGAGAGGTGGAAAAGCGACCAAGCAGACACCCCTTTATTCAATACGGATTGACACCGACAACAATAGAATGGGCTAATGGCGCTGACCTTGCTCCAGAGTTCCTATACCGTATTGGGAAGTGAGTTACTTATCTTCCTGAGACTATTATTTAGACACTATTTCGAGATACTGACACATGGGCACATACGTAAACATAGGCAATTATGCTTTTGCAAGCATCAGAAACGGTGAATATACCGACAAGTCGGAACTTATAGACACAGTCAATGGCACGCTCTTTACAGAACACCGTTTCACATGCGTCACCCGTTCCCGCCGTTTTGGCAAATCAATGGCGGCAAAGATGTTGTGCGCATACTATGACAAATCTTGCGACTCTCGGCAACTCTTCTGCGACCTGAAAATCAGCGAATGCCCGTCATTCGAAAAACATCTCAACAAATATTCCGTCATCTATCTCGACATGACCGACTTCACTCCGCAATTCTCAGAAGACGGCAACGTCGCAGAAGAAATACAACAGGAGCTGAAGGAAGACATATTGCTGGCATTTCCCGGTGTAAAAGACATTAAGGAAAAGAACAACCTCCTGATAACGCTGCTGAAGATTACAGAACAGACTGGCGAGCAGTTTTTCCTCATCATTGACGAGTGGGATGCCATTTGCCGCGATTTGAAACCTGGTTCTCCAGAAATCGACAAATACATCACATGGTTGCGAAGCATGTTCAAGAGCGTACATGCCGCCAGGGTCTTCGCCGGGGTATATCTTACGGGCATATTGCCTATCAAGAAATACAAGACACAGTCGGCCCTGAACAACTTCTGGGAATATTCTATGGTGATGCCACGCCAGATGGACACATTCTTTGGATTCACCAAGGATGAGGTCAAGACCCTGTGCGGAAAATACTCCATGGAGTTCGAAGAGATGGAGAAATGGTACGACGGGTATCGCATCGGCAAGCAGTCGTCGATATTCAATCCGAGTTCCGTGATGCAGGCTATAGTGTCAAGGGAGTGCAACAGTTATTGGGCTGCAACGGGAGCCTACGACAGTGTGGCGCAATATATCAGGATGAGTTTCGACGGTTTGAAGGATGACATCATAAAGATGCTTGCCGGAGGAAGGTGCAAAGTCAATACCACGAGCTTCGTCAACGACATGTCGATCATCAACAACAAGGACGATGTCTTCACCGTTCTCATCCATCTTGGCTACCTGTCCTACGACCGTGACCGCGAGGAATGCTATATTCCCGACAAAGAGGTTGGGCGCGAAATGGTCAATGCGGTAAATGCAAACAACTGGACGGTGGTGTCGAAGGCTCTCGCTGCATCAGAAGAACTGCTTAACGCCACTCTTGCCTGGGATGAAGAGGCTGTTGCCGGCGGTATAGAAAGAGTTCACGACCAGGAAACCAGCATACTGTCATACAACAATGAGAATTCTCTCTCCTGTGTGCTCTCCCTTGCCTATTATGCTGCAAGAAACAACTATGTGTTCCATAGGGAGCTGCCGACAGGCAAAGGATTTGCCGACATAGTCCTTATACCCAGACGCCACGTTGATTCACCCGCTATACTTTTGGAGTTGAAATACAACAAGGACGCCGATACGGCCATCAGACAGATTTTGGAGAAGAACTATTCCGGCATCTTGTCTGACTATAAAGGAGACATTCTTTCGGTTGGCATCAACTATGACAAGAACAACAAGAAACATTCATGCAAGATTCTGCGTTGCTAAGGTAAGAGAGTTGAGCAAGTTCAATCCGTTTGGGGAATGAGCGTGCAAATGTATTGTCAAAAAAACAACTTAGACAACCCAGACAACAAAATAGTTGTCACATGTTGTCCCTGTTGTCGTCAAAAAAAAAACACGACACAAGAATTATCAAAAAAACTGGACGAGACAAACAATTGCCTCACGTTAATTTAACGTGAGTTCGATGAATTGCGTTTGAGACAATCTATGTGAGATAACGGCATTATATGGCTCTTCTGCAATTTAGTTGAAAAGGATGTGTTCTATCACGAGTTTATTCTT
>CAMGOT010000139.1 GCA_946060685.1 uncultured Bacteroidales bacterium | reverse complement strand
CCACCGTTCAGATTTTATTGCCTTGATAAACGTTTTCGTTAAGCCAGATGAGCAAAGCCAAACTTGTTGGAACTTTGCCATGGTGAGGAAACGTCGGATGAAATCCAACGCATGATATCTCCCGGCGTTTCAGCAGGTATATACAAAGATTCCGCGAGGATTCCACATGGATTCCTCGCGGAAACATTTCCTAAAGCAGGATGGTCAGTACAACGCTCCAATGCGACATGGCACCGAGCAATACAAAGACATGCCATACGGCATGGAAGTTCGGACGGTCGTCGTGGGCAAAGAAATAGGTGCCTGCCGTATAGAAAAAGCCTTCGCACAGCAGGAACACGATGGAGAGCGTGGAAAGATGCTCCACAACGGCGGGAAAGATGAACAGCACGCACCACCCCATAGCCAAGTAGAGCATGAGCGACAGACGGGGATAGCGGTCGATGGCCATGATTTTATAGACCGTGCCGCCGATGACCATCGCCCACAATACGCCAAACACCAACCACCCTATCCAGCCTCCCACCACACCGATGCAGATGGGCGTATACGAACAGGCTATCATCACATAGATGCTGATATGGTCGCACTTGCGAAGGATGCGCTTCGCAATGCCGGGATGCACCCAATGGTACACCGTACTGGCCAGGAACATCAGAAACATCCCGACGATGAAGAAGATGACTCCCATCGCCATTTGCCATCCACGGTGTACGGCGGGCCATACCATCCATACCGACGAGAGGGCAAACACCGCTCCTGCCAGATGCGTCCATGTGTTGCCCTTTTCATCCCTGAGGGGCAAGAATCTGGTCATTCCGAAAGGGCTTTAAGGATGGCCTGCTTCACCCGCTCTGCCAGGGCATCGTAGTCCTCCTGCGGCTCGGGATATACCGGCGGCAGATATTCCACAGTGATGCCATGCGGCTTGATCCATCGGCTATGTCGCGACAAGGCCTCGAAAGCACCGCTGATGCTTACGGGCACCACGGGCACGTTCAGTTCCTTGCTCAGGATGGCAAAGGTCTTCTTGAAGGACGTGAGGCTGCCGTCATGGCTACGGCTACCCTCGGGGAAGATGATCAGCACCTTGCCCTGCCGCAGTACCTCAGAGAGCTGAAGGATGCTGTCGCGCAGACGTGCGCGCTCCATCACGACGACATTCATCCGCCTTGCACAAGCCTTCCTCCAGCCACTCTGCACATGGTCCTCCGTAGCATACGAGTAGGCATCCCTCCGCTGTGCCGGCGTCAGTCCCGAGAGCACGAGAGGGCCATCCAGAAAACTCTGATGGTTCGGGGCCAGGATATAGGCTCCATGGGCAGGAAGATGCTCCCTACCCTTCACCGTCAGGCGGTTGTAGAAGCGGAAGAATCCATGGAACATACCACCCATCATGGGCAGCACCCGACTCGCAGGCGGAATGCTGATGCCCGTGGCAGCCTGGCCGAGGGTCTTGGTCCAGTCGGCCTCCAGTTCGCTCTCGTCGATGCGGGTCTTGCGTCCTGCCACATGCTCTGCCAGTGCCAGCACATTCTTGCAGGCCGCCATCGTATCGGCCCCCACCTTCACGCCGAAGGTCTTTTCGATGAAGCCCTGCAGCCCCACTTTGTCCAGCGAATCGAAGGCGAGGTCGGTCTCCACATGGTCGGTGGGACGCAGGCGCACGCGCTTCTCTTCCTCGATATAGCGCTTGATGATGACGTATTCCCGGAATGTAGGCTCAGGCCCCTCATCCTTTTTCGCTGCCACATGTGTACCGGCAGCAAGGATTTCCCGCAATTTATAGCGCTGCAGCTTCTCCAGTTTCGTACGGGGAAGGTCGCCCCGATAGACGAATACACTCATCACCTTCTTGTAGGCCGCCACCGTCAGGTTGTAGGGTTCCAGCACCTCGCGCTTCAGCTGCTCCTCCAGTGTGGCATCGTCAGCATCGGCGGCCCATTGCTTCTGGGGCACGATGATAGCCCGCAGCAAATCCCCGTCCTGCACGACGGCAGCCTCCTTCACCTGTTCCGAGAATTTCTCCAGTTTGTATTCCAGTTCCGCAGGCTGCACATTCTTGCCGTTGGAGAGCACGATAATCTCCTTGCTGCGACCGGTGATGTAGACGCGTCCTTTCTCGTCGAAGCGTGCCAGGTCGCCGGTATGCAGGAAGCCGTCCTTGTCGATGACTGCCGCCGTCTCTTCGGGCCGGTTGTAATATCCTTGCATCAGGTTGGGGCCTTTGGCACACAGTTCGCCCTCCACGAGTTTCACCTGCACGGTGATTAATGGCAGTCCGGCACATCCCGGGATGACGTCGCCCGGGCGTGTGAAAGTAATCATCGGTGCGGTCTCCGTCATGCCGTAGCCTTCCAGCACCTCCAGTCCGAGCGTGCGCAGTCCGCGCCCAACCTCCACATCAAGTGCAGCCCCTCCGCTGACACAGAAATCCAGATGCCCTCCCAACTTCTTGTGTACGGAACTGAAGATGAAGCGGGAGAAAGTGATGCTGTCCATCTTCTCGCACAGGCTGAAGAGCATACGCGTGATGAGATGTGCGTCAATCTTTTTCTTGATGCCCTGATAGAGCGTCTGCCAGAGGCGCGGCACTCCCACCATGATGCCTATCCGTGCCTGGCTGAGCGTAGCCATGATGTCGGGGCCCGACATGGAAGGACAGATGGCAATGCCATCGCCCGTGTAGAGCGGTGCCACAACAGTTCCAATCAGGGGCAGTACATGATGCAGGGGGAGGAGCACGAGCGTGCGGCGGTTGCCGTCGAAAATGGGCACTTCCTCCGAGACACTGTAGATATTGGCCATCAGATTGGCGAAGGAGAGCATCACTCCCTTAGGAGAGCCTGTAGTGCCGGAGGTATAGATGATGAGAGCCGTGTCCTGCTCATGGTATTGCACCTCTGCCTTCTCTTCCGTGGGCTCCATGCGCTCATAGTCGTCAATCAGCATGATCTCCGTCGTCACTCCGGCTTCTCTGACGGCAGCCTGTGCCACATCGAGCCGTAGCCTTGAAGTCCAGATGCAGGCCGGACGGCAGTCCTTCAGGATATAGGCCACATCGCCCACGGTAGAACCGGCATCCACGGGCACTGCTATGCCGCCATGGCTCCAGATGGAATAGAAGGCATAGATCCAGCCTTCGCGGTTCTCGCTGAAGATGACCACGCGCGTGCCTTTCCCCGATGGCGTATGGTGCGCAAAAACGGCGATACGCTGAAGAAGTTCTGAAAAACTCACTTCATGATCGCCGGTGACAATCGCTGTCTTTTGATACTCTTTAAGCATAGATAAGGCGTAAAAAGAAAACTACTGTATGGTATATTTGTGAGGAGTGATATCCTGGAAGAGTGATACCCCGGAAATGTGATGCTTTGGGAGTGCAAAGATACGAAGTTGGAGCGTTCTGAGCAATAATATCCTACAATATCTTCATTTATTCCATGATTACGCCTATTTTATCCTACGCCTTATCATATAATCCTATCCTATCAGGCTTTGCCTGTACTCCTGCGGCGTGAAACCGATGTGGCGCTTGAAGAGGCGTATGAAATAGGCAGGATCGGAGAATCCCACCTCTGCGGCTATCTGCGAGACATTCATCCCCGACTCCAGCAGGAGTGTCTGTGCGCGCTGCACCTTCTTTGTCAGCACATACTGTATGGGGGTGACGCCCATGGCCTCCCTGAAGCGGCGTATAAGATAGGATTTCGTCAGGCACGCCCGGTCGGCCAGGTCGTTCACACTGATGGGCTCGCTCAGATGCTGCTGCACATAGTCGAGCAGGAGGGCGAGACGATCGTCCTGGGCATGAAGCCGCTCGCGGGCATGCTTCACGAAATAGGACAGCAGAATCTCCACCAGTCCATGCAGCTGCATCCGCTCATAGCTCTGCATCTTCATGAAAGACTGGGCATACTCGCGATAGGCCTGATGGTTGAGGAATGCCTCGCCCGTGCGCGAAGGCAGATGCAGTTGAGGATAGAGGTGGCAATAGTTCTCGAAGAGCAGTCGAGCAGCCTGGTTGGCATTTACCTCGCGCGGAAACTCATAACGGTCGAAGATGCCAAGCCGCTCCTGCTTGCGCTGGAACACGAAGAGGTAATAGAACTCGAATCCCGGATCGCACTCATAGGCATGGGGCTCATAGGCGGAGAAGAGATAGAGATGGTCGGGCGTGGCTTCCACATCGCCGTCGGGCAGATGCACCACTGCCCTGCCCGACTTTACATAATAGAGGCGCAGGAAGGGCGAAGAAATGTCTTCGCACCGCCACGGATGATGGGTCTGGGCATGGCCGAGGGTCAGCACGATAAAGTCTTCCATATGGATGATGTAAAGGGGGAGGGAGGGTGAACAGCTGGATAGCAGTGGATAAGGTGTATGTGGAGGAACAGGTACGGCCTGCAGGATGTCGGAGATCCTGGCAGCAAGCTCAAGCTCCGGACTGATGCGTCCCCCCCTACTTCAGCCAATGCACAAAGTCGGGCTTCCGGGGCTTTGCCTGCGGCACCTCATGCAAGCGGAATCCGAGGGCACAATGCCCGATGCCTTCCCATTCATCGGGATTGATGCCCACACTCCTCAGCAGTGTCCGGCCTTCTTCGCTCTCGCATTCTTCCTTGGCACGGTGTATCCAGATGCTGTCCACTCCCAGTGCCTGGGCGGCAAGCATGAGATTCCCCATGACGAGACTGCCGTCGTAGACGCGGTTGCGCCATCCAGCACGTGCCAGAACCATGATAATGGCAGGCGCGCCATAGAAGGGGTCAGAAGTAGTGCCGAGAATGGCGGCATTCATCCGGCTCAACTGATTGCGGACATCACGCCTCGTGATGACTATCATCTTGGTGTACTGATAGCCCATACCGTTGGCGGCATATTTTCCGCATTCCACAATAGTTTCCAACTGCTCGTCGCTGGGCATCCGCTCAGGGTCGAAACACCGGACCGACCGGCGCTCCATAATATCATTGATGGTCTTGTTCATAGCAAACAGATGTATTTTAGGGGTGTGTTGAATGGGGCATTCCTCAGGGTATCACGCTATATTCATGCTTGATTTCCTCCATCACGAAAGCTGATTCTATATGCCCCACACTCTCACACGTGCCGAGCACTTCCAGCACGAAACTCTGATAATCCTTCATGGTGGAGCAGTTCACCTTCAGCAGATAGTCGTTCACTCCACTCACGTTGTAGCATTCCGTCACCTCGCGCAGATTCTCCACGCGCTGAATGAAGTCCTGCGCTGCCTGACGCGTGCAATGCCGCAGTTTGACGCTGGTGAAGACGGTGAAGCCACGGTTCAGTTTCTCGGCATCGAGTATCGTGACGTACTGCTTGATGATGCCCTCACGCTCCATGCGCTTGATGCGCTCGAACACGGGGGTACTGCTCAGATGTACCATAGTGGCGATTTCCTTCGTCGTCAAACGGGCATTTGACTGTATGGCGCGAAGTATGGCCAAATCGGTGGAATCAAGTATACTCATATATATATATCAATTTAAGGTATCTGTTTTTGCCTTGCTTTTTGAGCATCTGCCTAAAGCATCCCGCCGCCTGCCCCTATGGAAGAATTTACCATGTCCGACGGTCGATGACAGAAGAATTTTCCACGAATCCTGCCTACCGTTGCCCTCACGCCCTGCACATCAAGAGCAGCCAAATGTATACCCGCTCGCTGACAAAACGCAGGAAAACACGAGAGAAAAACGTCCACATGTATAGCAACAGAGGGAAAAAAAGCGTGAAAATCACCACAAAGCGTGCTAAAGCGTGGCAAAACGAGGAATTTTAAGTGTAGAAAATTATTCTACAAGAGAGGATATTTAGGGAGGTTGGTAAAGGTTTTTTCTGCTTTACAGTGGCAAAATTAGTAATATCTTCTGAATTTGCAAAATTTCTTGGAGTTTAATGCTAAATCTTCGTAAATTTGCATCGTCAAACAAAGCAGAAGAGCAACGATTTGACTTCTCTGATTGCACATTTATTGCACGTCACTGACAATGCACGTCACTGATTTGAATGCACAATTCTGATTGCACTATTTGGAACGAACAAGATTTACACTGCTCCTTTTTTTGCAAACTACATGGTTATCAATTAGCGATTATCCAATTAGCGATTATCCAATTGGCAAATAAAAACAAAAACTGACTTTGACTGACTAAACTTCTCTAAATCTGCTTTTCTGTTTTGAATTTGCGTCTTGCCGCATGTTCCCTCTGAAGGAACAAGGTGAGGCGCTTTTTTTGTGTGTATTGGGGCCAGGTCTACACATATATATAAGGGGTGTTCTATAAATTAGTATATAGGGGTGTTCTATAAATTAGTAAATTATCTTTTATTCAAGAGCTGTCTGCTTGGT
>CAMGOT010000138.1 GCA_946060685.1 uncultured Bacteroidales bacterium | reverse complement strand
TATTGCGCACGTAGGTCTCCGAACCGCCGTCGTGGCCCACGAGGATGGCAGCCAGATGAGGCCTGCGCTTCCCTTCGCCGACCATCTTTTCCACTTCCGTCTTTATTTCTGCCTTTATCATGGCCGCAGTAGCCTTACCGTCGATGATTTGCATGGGGGATTTTATTTTTGTGTAGATGATTTGTATTTCTTGGAATACAGCTTCGATGGCTTTGCTCGCAAAGATACGGAATAATTCTGTGTTCGTCGAGAATAGTGGGGCTTCCATTTAACTTTTTCGACAAAACTGCATAATTATTGGTACTTTTGTACGTCAAAAACTGGAAGGGCTCTGCGCTGATGCGCAGAGCACGGGGGTACGGCATGACGCGCGCAGAGTGAGGGCGTATGGGTAGAATATGGCAGCATCATTTGCTTCCATTTGCCAATACTTCCATTTGGCATTACTGCCATTTGCCATTGCTTCCATTTGCCAATACTTCCATTTGCCATTGCTTCCATTTGCCATTGCTTCCATTTGCCATTGCTTCCATTTGGCATTGCTTCCATTTGCCATTGCTTCCATTTGGCAATACTTCCATTTGGCATTGCTGCCATTTGGCATTACTTCCATTTACCAATACTTCCATTTACCTTCAACACACACATACAAGCTAACGACACTTCAACATGAAATCCCGCATCTTCCCATCCCGCATCCTGCCAGCAGCCCTGGCTGCTGCCGCCCTTTGGGTATGGGCCGACGATTCCGTACGCGTCACCCACGTCGTCTGCTATTCTAGAAACCTTGACCTTGATGTTTTGAACTACACAATTTGAACTACACAAAACGAGGCACCACAAAACGAGGCACCTCCCGCCCCCATTTACTTATGGGCGAGAGGTGCCTCCCTGTTTGCTGGTAAGAAAAAACGTTCTATCGCATTCCCGGCATTCCGGGCATTCCCTTCGGCATTCCTCGCATCAGCTGCTTCATGCCTCCGCCTCCCATCATCTTCATCATCTTCCGCGTCTGTTCGAACTGCTTGATGAAGCGGTTGACATCCTGGATGGTGTGTCCGCTGCCTCGTGCGATGCGCAGTTTCCGGCTCTGGTTGAGGATTTCGGGATGCTTGCGCTCCTTCGGGGTCATGGACAGGATGATGGCCTCTATGCCGTTGAGCGCGCTATTGTCGATGTCGACATCCTTGATGGCCTTCCCCACACCTGGAATCATGGCTGCGAGGTCCTTGATGTTGCCCATCTTCTTGATTTGCTGCAGCTGGTTGAGGAAATCGTTGAAGTCGAACTGGTTTTTTGCAATCTTCTTCGCCAGGCGTTTTGCCTCCTGCTCGTCGAACTGCTCCTGTGCCTTCTCCACGAGGCTCACGATGTCGCCCATGCCGAGGATGCGGTCGGCCATGCGGTCGGGGTGGAACACGTCGAGTGCCTCCATCTTTTCGCCCGTTCCCACGAATTTGATGGGCTTGTCGACCACGGCGCGAATGCTGAGTGCTGCACCTCCTCGGGTGTCGCCGTCGAGCTTCGTGAGCACCACTCCGTCGAATCCCAGGCGGCTGTTGAATTCCTTGGCTGTATTGACGGCATCCTGTCCTGTAGTGGCATCGACGACGAAGAGCGTCTCGTCGGGGTCGACGGCCTCCTTCACGGCGGCAATTTCCTGCATCAGCACATCGTTGACGGCAAGACGTCCGGCCGTGTCGACGATGACGGTGTCGTAGCCCTTGGCCTTGGCCTCCTGGAGTGCTGAGCGTGCGATGACGATGGGATCCTTCTCCTCTAGATCCATATAGATGGGCACGTCGATTTGCTCGGCCAGGATGCGGAGCTGCTCGATGGCAGCAGGGCGATAGGTGTCGCATGCTGCGAGTAGGGGATGGCGCTTTTTCTTCGTTTTGAGGAAGAGGGCGAGCTTTCCGCTCAGCGTGGTCTTTCCCGCGCCGTTGAGTCCTGCCATGAGGATGACGGAGGGGCGGCTCGTGAGCTGCATGTCGATGGCATGTCCGCCCATGAGTTCTGCCAGCTCGTCGTGTACGATTTTCACCAGCAGCTGCGAGGGCTTGATGGCTGTGAGCACGTTCTGGCCCAGCGCCTTCTGCTTCACGGTGTCGGTAAAGGTTTTTGCCACCTTATAGTTCACGTCGGCATCGAGGAGGGCGCGGCGTACGTCTTTGAGGGTTTCGGCAACGTTGATTTCCGTTATCTTTCCCTCGCCTTTCAGTATCTTGAACGAGCGTTCAAGTCTTTCGCTTAAGTTCTCAAACATTTATGTCGTAGATTTTTTTTCTTTGCATGTTGCTAATCGCGTGCAAATTTACGAAGAAATTCCTTATCGGCCGCAAAAAAGCCCGACAATCGTGGGATTGCCAGGCTTTCGGGAGGGTCGGTCCTGCCATTTTGTAGCGGCGAACCGTCAATCGGGGCGCTTTCTTGCGCGTGTGCCTTGAAAATTATATAGATAGATGAGTGTGTCGGCTTAGAGATAGATGTTGAAGCCGATGCCGAAGCAGTCGTTCGTGCGGGAGTAGAGGTCGGTCTTGGGTCCGGCAGCCGTCTCGGTGGTCACGGTGCGGTCGCGGTAGAAGGTGTGCATATATCCGAGGTCGACGTTGAAATACTTCGAGGGATGGATGCGGAAACCGCAGCCGAAGGAGTTGCTGGGCAGGGAGAAGGAGATGTCGTTCATATAGGCATCGGAGAGGTGGTAGTTCGTGTTCTGCCAGGAAGCCGACACGGTGAAGAGCCGGCAGAAGCGCCAGTCGATACCAGCGTTGAACTCCTGCGACCCCTTGTCGACGAGGTCCTGCTTGCTGCCATATTTCTTGGCCTGCTTGTCGAAGAAGTAGTGCCATCCGGCGTTGATGCGGACCTGCTCGATGGGGGTGTACATCACTCCGGCGGTGATGATGCCGGGAATGTCCTCGCGCACCTTCTCGCCGTCGCGGAACTGTGCGAGGGGGCTGGTGGGATCCTGCGCCATGGCTTCGGCCGTCTCGTTCATCACGGAGGAGTTCTTGAGGTTGATTTTCGTGGGTGCCTCGTATTTCATGGCGAGGTTCCAATGCTCGTTCAGCTTCCAGTCGAGTCCGATGATGGGTGTGATGCCGAATCCCGTCTGGTTGCAGTTGAGGGCGAGGTCTTTGCCCAGGCTCTGTTCGCCCTGCAAGCCTTCAAACTTTCCGGGGATGGCGGGCACGGCATAGTGTGCCTTCACGTCCTGCACGTAGCCGTTGTAGTTGCAGGAGGCATAGTTTCCGCGCAGTCCGATGAATCCCGCCAGATTGTCGGTGAACTTGTAGGTGCCTCCGATGGTGAGTCCGAAGTAGTAGGAGCGTCCGCGCAGATAGCTGTCCATGCTGTAGCCCGTCACCTGCGTGGTGGCTCCGATGGCCGTTCCCGTGGCGATGGCTTGTGCCTCGGGCATTCCGCCCTGTATGAGCTGCTGCGTGATGCCTGAGGCCACTCCCTGCTGGAGCGCGCTGGTGAGGGGGGCCAGGTTCTGTGCAAAAATGCCGCTCATGAGCGATTCGAAGGAGCCGAGGCCCTGGTTGAACTCGCACTTTCCGCCTCCGCCGTTGAGGGCGAAGTGGGCCAGGAGGCTCCAGCGCTCCCTGTTGTAGGAGAGGCTGATGCTGGGTATGATGGGTGCCTTGGCCTCGCCTTCAAAGCGATGGGTCTCTTCGCTATTGTTCGTGTTGAGCTTGAAGAGGGGGAAGGTGGTATCGATGTTTCGCTGCTGGAAGGCGGTCTGGGAGTTGATGCTCAGGTGCCAGCCTTCGCTCAGGAAGACGTTGCCTGCAGGGTTGGCATAGATGGAGGTCAGCGTGATCTGCGCGTCCTGGGCCATATTGCGCAGGAAGGCAGCATTCTGGTTCGTGTTGGTGAGCAGACCTCCGGCCGTCATGGGGAGGCTGAGTGCCGCGATGGCGGCGGTGAGGAGAATTTTCTTCATTTATATGAGTATATGCGTATGTGCGTATGATTGTGGGGGCAGGTGCGTCAGGTTTTGCTGTTTCTATTGTACAAAATAGTGATTCTCGGCCCTTGACTTCCGTGTCCGCCTTTTCGGGCGTTCCGTGGGGGAATGCGGGTGCAAAGGTACGTCAATCCTGCACAACGAGCAATATTTTGTGCGTATTATTGTCGAGTTTTTGCACAATCTACGGTGTTTCTGTGCATATTTTACATCTTTTGGCAGATATGCTTGGCAGAAAAAGCCCCCTTTTTCAGCATCTTTCAGGCGTTGTGGGGATGGGACGCAGGGCTGAAGGGGCAGGGCGGCAGGGGGAGGGGGATAGGATAAAATAGCACTCGACAGGACAAAATGGTACAAATCCTGCACTTTTTGCCGCAGGATGGTGCATCCCCCGCCCCGTGGGGCCGATGCAGCAGGAGGATGGGGGAGGGGAAAACGGTCGGAAAAACGGTCGTTCGGGGGGGGTAAAATGTCGGAAATGACGGAAGAATGTCCTGAACGTCAAAAAAAAACGGGAAAAAACTTGCGGCATTTGGAGAGAATACGTACTTTTGCACCGTGAAAATATCATTCACCCTTTCTGGGGAGGGTGTTAAAGCCCCCTCCAGTACATCAGATTATAACAATATATAGAAAAGTTTTTATACATAGTTGTTTCCCCCCGTGATGATGTCGGGTTCCCCAGTTTTTTATTATGGGGAACCTTTTTTATTTCATCCCGTCGGGGGGGGCGTGACAGCTGATCATATACATATACTAACCCCTCAAACCCCACGAAGAATTATGCAAGGAACTCCCGTCAAAACCTTTCCCTTCGCCACGAAGCGCTATGTTCAGATTCTGGACTTGAAGGACGATCCCGCGCTGCTCGAAGCCTACGAGCGCCAGCATTCCCCCGAGGAGATGTGGCCAGAGATTATGGCCGGCATCCGTTCGGTGGGGATTCTCGAAATGGAAATCTACCGTTCGGGCCGCCATCTGGTGATGATTGTCGAGGCAGCGGCCGATTTCGACTGGGATGCCGCGATGCAGCGGCTCTCCACGTTGCCCCGCCAGCAGGAGTGGGAGGACTGGAACGCGCGTTTCCAGGACTGCCGTCCTGGCGAGACTTCCGACGAGAAGTGGAAAATGCTCCGCCGGATGTTCCACCTCTACGAATAGCGGTGGCCGCAGGGCGAGTGGCGGCTGATGTCAGCCCCTTCGGGGTTTTGGGATTTGCGGCTAGAACGAACCATAGCCCCGAAGGAGCGACATCATCAGTTTATTCGGCGTCGGGAATCTCGGGATGCTCGTCGGCCTTGAAGGCGGCGGTGAGGGTGAGGTCGGCCGTCACGGTGATGGTGCGGGTGGCATTGGTGTCGCCGTCGCTCCACCGGTCGAAGAGATAGCCGGAGGCAGGGGTGGCCACGATGCTGGCTTCCTCCCCATCGGCATACGTTCCTCCGCCGCTCACGCTACCCTGCGCCTCGTTGGCGGAAAGGAGGGTGATGGTGTAGGTCGCGGGGGTGGGCGTGGAGCCGCCGCCGCTCTCTCCGCCGGAGGTGGAGGCCTCGCGGCTGTACTCCGTCATCTCCTTGAAGCGTGCCGAGATGTCGAGCTGCTTTTTCGAGATGTCGCCCGTTCCGAGGGCGTTGATGTAGGCCTTCACGATGTTTGCCGAGGGCGTGAAGTCGGCCGCCGTGTCGGCAGGGCGGCTCTGCAGGCCGAGGCTGAAGATGGCCAGATTGTCGAGCTTCACCTTCTTCGAGTCGAGCAGGAGCTCGCGGATGCAGGCCACCATATCCTTCAGCACCCCGTGGATGGTGCCGCGGGAATAGGGGGTGTTGTGGTTGCTCATGTGTTCGGCGAGGGCGGCGATGTCGATCGTCTCGTCGTGGAAGGCGCGGGCGTAGAACTTGTTCTTCATGCCGGCCATGCCGGTGTTCTTGTAGACCTTGTACTTGATGGATGCCATAGTGGTAGAAAGAGTTTTGATGATGAATAAAAAATGTTAAAATTTGAAACCGCGAAAGCGTTTGGGCGAAATGCGGGGGGCGGATGGCGCAAACAGGGCCCGTGATTGGGCCATTCGCCGCTCCCGCAGGATTTCACGATGCAAAGTTACGACATCTCCGGCCTGGTGAAGTACGCCAATGGCCGTCGAAGGGGCGGAACGGGGGGATATGGGGCGATAAATTTTCGTGCTATGACGATGGAGACGAAAACGATGGGAATATAGAGGACGACGACGACGATGATGTAGAAGATGATCATGGTGGTCATGGCGGTCGTGGTGGTCATGGTAATCATGTGGGTGGGTGTTTTTTTTAAAGTGGAAATTTTTTTCATTCAGGTTGGGAATGCTGACGCATTCCCCACGGGGGCTTTGGTGCCGCTCTGGCTGGAGGGCATTCGGGAATGCTGACGCATTCCCCACGGGGGCTTTGGTGCCGCTCTGGCTGGAGGGCA
>CAMGOT010000137.1 GCA_946060685.1 uncultured Bacteroidales bacterium | reverse complement strand
GGTTGCTGAAAATGCCGTAAGTGTGCCCATCAAGTTGCAGGTTCTGCAAATATCGGCACTATTACTGTCTGGGGGATGCAAAATTTACAGATTCCACATGGTCTCTTTGGAGAACCGCGGAAACAGGAAACAAACAATAATCCATCATAAACACACAACAAAATGCCTAAGTACTTTATTTTACCCGCAGTGCTCATAACCGCCGCGAGTTTGACGACATCGTGCGTTGACAGCGATTATGACCTCGACAACATTGACATGACATTAGGCGTCAATGGTGACCTTACCCTACCCTTCTTCAGTACGAGCGACATCGTGCTGAGAAGCATCATGGATCTTGAGGAAGACGGTGTGGTGCAGTTCATCAAGAATCCCAATGGCGAAGACAGCATCTTCGTGGTGCGACAGACGGGCAGCACCGACATCGACCCCATCAATATCGATGCCATCAGTTTCAATAACCCCACCATCAACCCCTTCACGGCCACTATCAACATGAAGGAAATGATGAACGAATCCAAGGCACGCCGGGCACGGGCTGCCAGCAACGGGAGCGACCTCAGCATCACCGTCGAGGTCAACGGTACGATGCAGACCGTACCCGTCTATCTGGAGGAGAAGGAATACGCCTACGAGATTACCTCCAACGATGACACAGCCTTCCAGATGGACGACATCAACGCTACGGGCATCTCCTCCGACCTTACCGAACTGACCACGGTGGAACTGGAAAAGACCCTGCTCACCGCCGACCTCAAGTGCGACATCTACAAGTTCTCGCCCTTTATCAAGAACATCCATCTTGACAACTCCCAGCTCTCCTTCCCCGTGGGGCTGAACGTCACCTCGGCTTCCATTCTCTACACCAACGCCGGCAAGCAGACGACCAAAAGCCTTGCCGTCGACAACGGGAAAGGCATCGTGACCATCTTCGACGGTGCCAGCCCTGCCATGGACGTGAGCAAGGATATCAAGATTTTCCTGGAACTCGACGAGGCTACTGTGGACAACAACAACATCAAATTTACCGCCGGCAAGGATGGCGGTGAAGGCGAGATGACCATCAAGGGCGAATTCCGCATGGACGGCTCGTTCCGTATGGACACCGAAGAGATGGATCGCGCTGAACTGCAGAAAAAACTTGACGCCAAGGCGGGATTCATCAAGGAAAACTTCTTCGACGAGACCTCCATGGAAGTAAAGGATCTCGACCTTTTCGAGGCCGAACTGCTTCCGGGATATATCTCCGTCGACGGCGAGGCTGAATTCGGAAGCGACATTAAGGTGGCCAGCGTGAGCGGCCAGGTGGTGCGCAAGGTCGACAACCCCGATCCCATCAAACTGGACGATATGCCCGACTTCCTCGACGACGACGATGTGGTGCTCGACCTCGACAATCCTGCTATTTTCATGACCATCCAGAACGACCTCCCCGGTGTGGCAACCACACAGCTCACCATGAAGGCTGACACCGGCAGCGAAACCGTGGTGCGCAAGACCTCCGACATGGAAATCACCAACGGCACCAACCTCTTCATGATGGCCGACAAGGAAGCCACCTTCCGTCCTGAGGGCTATGAGAAGAATGTGAAGTGGGTGGAGGTTGACGACCTCGGCGGACTCATCCGCAAACTCCCCGACCAGGTGGACATCGAGATAGCCCCCGTCACGATGGAGGCACAAAAACTCGCCATCCCCGGCACCTACGACATCAGTCTTGACTATGAAATCTTCTCGCCCCTCACCTGCGGCCCCGACTTCAAGCTCGTGTACAGCGACACAGAGCGCGGATGGGCTGAGGATATGGAGGATCTGGAGAAGATGGATGCCGGCTACATTCATCTTGAGGCACTTGCCGAGAGCAACCTGCCGGCCGACATCACGCTCTCCATCGAGCCCATCGACGAGGAGGGCCACACGCTGACCAGCATGAAGACGGTGGAAATCAAGATTCCCGCCGGCTCCACCGACCATGCCGTAAGTTTCAACCTTGAGGCCGCCGACGGCTTCAAGATGAACGATATCTTTGCCGGCAAGAACGGTTCGAAGCGACTTGACGGCGTGCGCTATCGTGCTATCATCGACAATCCCAACCAGAACGACCCGACCCTGCGCGACTCTGCAAAGATCCGGCTCTATAAAATCAAGACCACCCTCAAAGGCGGCATTATCTACGACGCCAACTAATATATGCCTATTATGAAAAAAAGTTTTTCCCTCATCGCTGCATCCCTTCTCTTTTTCGCAGCACAACAGGCATCGGCGCAGCAGTTGCAAAGTGCCTACTTTCTCGACGGGTATTCGCCCACTCACCAGCTGAATCCTGCCAACGATATCAGCCATTCCTCATACTTCGCCTTCCCCATCCTCGGCAACTTCAATCTGGGTGTCAACGGCAACATCGGCCTCAACGATGTGCTCTATAAGCACAACGGCAAACTCGTCACCTATCTCCATCCTGAAGTGTCGGTGAACGAGGCACTCAGCCATTTCAGCGACAACAACAAGATCCAATTCAACTTCTCCACCGCAGTCATTGCCTTTGGTTTCCACAAATGGGGGGGCTACAACACCTTCGACCTCAATGTGAGAACCAACTTCGGCTTCAATGCCCCCTACGGACTGTTTGACCTGACGAAGAACCTTCAGAACAAGAACTACGACATTTCGAAATTCGGCGGCTACACCCAGGCTTATGCTGAGATAGCTTTCGGCCACAGCCGCGAGGTATACGAGGGCGTACGTGCCGGTGCCCGTGCAAAACTTCTCTTCGGCTTGGCGCGGGTCGATGCAGAGTTCAATGAACTCACACTCGACCTTAAGGATGAGAGCAAATGGATGGCCACGGCCGATGCTACCATCAATGCCCACGTGAAGGGACTGACATGGGGCGCACCGAAAAAGGAGGACTACAACGACCCCTCCAAGGGGCAGTATGAAACCATCGATTTCGACAATTTGGATCTTGGTTCCGCAGGACTGGCCGGTATGGGACTCGCCTTCGACCTCGGCGGTGAAGTCGACTTCGGCAAACTGGACCTCGTGCCCAACCTCCATGCCGGACTCGCTATCCGCGACCTCGGTTTCATCAAGTGGAAAGAAGGTATCAGCGCAAAGAACAATGGCACGCCCTTCGAGTTCGACGGCTTCAACGACATCATGGTCGATGATGAGCACGGAACGGATTTCGACGACCAAAGCGATGACCTTGCCGACCGCCTGACCGACCTCTACAACCTTCAGGATGCAGGAGCGGCCAACGGACGCACTACCGGTCTTGGCACCACGCTGACGCTTTCTGCCGAATACAACCTTCCCTATTACGACAAGCTCTCCTTCGGCCTCACCTACAACCAGCGCATCCAGAAAACCTACGGATGGCATGAGGAGCGCGTCTATGCTACCGTGAAACCCGTGAAATGGTTTGAGGCCAGCATCAACGGTGGCGTGGGAACCTTTGGCCCCACCTGGGGATGGGTCATCAACTTCTGCCCCACAGGTTTCAACTTCTTCATTGGCATGGACCACATGTTGGGCAAAATGGCAAAGCAGGGTGTACCCCTCAACTCCAATGCCAACTTCAGCCTGGGTATCGCCTTCCCTCTCGGAAAATATGTCAAATAATCCCCTTTCCTGCATAGCATAGAAGAACATCCATCGTCCCCGGTACGCTCCTTCTGGAGTATGCCGGGGACGATTCTTATCATGATGAAAAGCAAAAACGGTACGGCTTCCCGTCGGCATTCACGCCACGGCGTATGGATGCCCTACTCCTTATAATATTACGCGCGCGCGTACAAACAAGGACATGCGGCCCCCAGACATCGTTGGCTTGGGTCGCATTCATCTTCATGTGTGCAGGTCAAGCCCAAGGCAAACAGGGGGATGCCAACAGCAGTCCCTAAAGGGGACAGAAATCCGATAAAACGCTCTACCCTAAATTTGCTTTTCCGTCTATCCCGGCTCCCTTTGCAGGCAAAAAAAATACAGAAACGGACGAATGTCCGTTTTTTACATCACACTTGCAGATATTTGTCGTACTTTTGCGGTAGAAACGGAAAGGGGAGAGCGAAACCTCAACCTTTCGCAGGACATTCCCCCTACCCCACTTTTTCACCTCATCTACTCTCACCCTATCATCATGACCATCCGAACCGAAAACCCCTGCGACTACCGCAAAGTGGAAGAACTGACCCGCGAAGCTTTCTGGAACGTGTACAGGCCAGGATGTACCGAACATTTCGTGCTGCACACCTATCGCCCACGCCCGGAATTTATACCCGAGCTCAGCCTTGTACTGGAAGATGCAGGAAGGCTCGTGGGGCATGTGATGTTCTCCAAGGCTGAACTGCACGACGATGCCGGAGGGGTGCATCCGGCATGGACATTCGGCCCCATCAGCATTCTCCCTGAACTCCAGCGGCGAAGGTATGGCCTGACCCTGCTGCGTGAAGCTCTGCTGCGCGCCCGCAAAATGGGAGTCGGCATGGTGTGTATGGAAGGGAACATCAACTTCTACCGTCATGCAGGTTTTCAGCTGGCCTGTAGGATGGGTATCCACTACCACTCTGAACCGCGCGGGAGCGTGGTGCCCTATTTCCTGGCCCAGGAACTCATTCCCGGCTTCCTTGCAGGCATGGAGGCAACGTATGCTCCACCCGCAGGCTATTTTGCCGCTGACGACCATCCGGAAGCATTCAGGGCCTACGATGCAACCTTTCCCCCGAAGGAAAAGCGCTTCCTGCCAGGCCAGTTGCCGCAATTCTGCAAATCCTGCGGAAAGCCGCTGTCGGGCATCGGGGATTGCGGAAGGGAGGCCGACGGAAGCGTATGTTTCGACCTCTGCAGCGGCTGCCATAAAGCTTTGTAGGATACCTCCCATTTACGAACAAACAAAAAAAGTATGAGCCCTCTCTCTGTCCTTTGTCTCATCCTGCCTTTCCCCTTGCTATTCATCGTCCATGAGTTGGAAGAGATAACGGTGTTTCGCAGGTGGATTATCCGTGGAGCCCCCAGTCTTTCGGCACGTTTTCCCCGCATGGAGCCTCTGCTCTCCCATCTTTCCACATTCACCACAGGTGCCTTCTGTATAGCAGCAGCCGAGGAACTGCTCCTGCTTTTGGGCGTCACTGGCTATGTGCTCATCGACGGGCCACAATGCCTGCGGGTGTGGGCAACCGTGTTCCTGGCTTTTGTCCTGCATCAGGCAGGCCACGTGGTACAGGCCATCATCGTCAGGAGCTACGTGCCAGGACTGCTCACTGCCATCCTCCTCCTGCCCTACACCGGCTACACCCTCTTTTGCCTGCACCTCGTGCTCTATCCCTCCGAATTGCTGCTGCTCACGCTTGCAGGAGCCGTCCTGCTGGTGCTGAATCTCATATTTGCCCATTGGCTGGGGAAAAGTATCGCATGACGTGCAGCCGCCATCCCCCACTCTCCCTTTCCTTTTAAACCATGAATACCATCCAAAATTTCACACTTCCGGCCTCAGCCGACGGTCTCCCTTTGTCGGTACTCCTCGTGGCTCCAGACTCAACCTCTCCACGCGGCATCCTCCAGATTTCTCATGGTATGTGCGAGCATAAGGAACGCTATGCCGACTTCATGCAGCATATGGCAGAAGCAGGATTCGTCTGCGTGATTCACGACCATCGCGGCCATGGCGGCTCCGTGCTGCATCCTGCCGACTTGGGCTATTTCTATGCCGGCGGCTGGAAGGCGATGGTCGATGATATTCGGGTGGTGCAGCAATGGGTCTGTGAGGCATATCCTCATTTGCCCTGTCATCTTCTGGGACACAGCATGGGTTCGCTGGCCGTGAGGAGTTTTGTGAAGCGTCATCCCGGTCATATTGCCTCGCTCACCGTTTGCGGCAGTCCAAGCCTGCATCCTGCCACTTCCACAGCCCGACTGCTCTCTGCCATCGATGCCCGTCTGCGGGGCAGCCGCCACCGCCCCATATGGCTCCAGCGCATGGCATTCGGGCCCTTCAACCGTCCGTTTCGCAAGGAGCATCGCCGTAATGCCTGGGTATGCGCCGATCCAAATGTGGTAGAGGCTTATAATGCCGACCCTCTCTGCCAGTTTGTATTCACCGCCAACGGTTTTTTCCATCTGTTCTCCATGATGGAGTTCTGCTATTCCCGCCAAGGATGGCAGGGGGTGGATGCCCACCTGCCCGTATTCTTCATCTCAGGAGCCGACGATGTGTGCCGCATTTCCGACCGCGCATTCCATAATAGCGCTGACAGGATGCGGCAAGCGGGATTCTGCAATATAGAGGAACGCCTCTACCCCGGTATGCGCCATGAAATCCTGAACGAGAAGCACCGCACAAGGGTCTGGGCCGATGTGCTCCAGCATATCCTGAAAGCACAGGAGAACTACAGGGATGCTCTATAAAAACAGTAAATTTGTATTTAGGAGTGTTCTATAAATTAGTATATAATCTTTTTTTCAAGGGGTGTCTGCTTGGTCGCT
>CAMGOT010000136.1 GCA_946060685.1 uncultured Bacteroidales bacterium | reverse complement strand
TAATGCCACATAGGAGCCTTATGCTCTGCATCATTTCATCAGAATAAAACCTTATCACAGTTTTCTTTTATACAGTTATCTTTTACTATGAAGAGAATCCGTCTTTCCGCACTGTGCTTTGCCGCTGCCTTTGCTGCCGCATTGCCTTCCGGTGCCCAGTCATTAGGCGGCCGTCCTGTGCTTGGCGGCTATGTCTACGATTCCCAGGTGGTGGCTCCTGATGGCCACGAATGGGACGATCCCACACGAGTGGCCCTCAATAAGCTTCAGCCTCATGCGTGGTTCTTCAGTTTCAAGGATGCCGGCGAGGCCACAGGCGTGCTGCCCGAGAAATCATCCTACTGGAAAACACTGAACGGTGAGTGGCAATTCAATTGGGTGGGCAATCCGTCGGAGCGTCCCAAGAATTTCTATGCCGCTGATTATCAGATAGGAAGCGATGGCTATGAGTGGAACAATGTGGAAGTGCCCATGAACTGGCCCGTGGCAGGACTGCAGCACGACGGCACCCAGAAATGGGGTATGCCCATCTATTCCAACCAGCGTGTCATCTTCCAGCACCAGTTTAAGATGGACGACTGGAAAGAAGGTGTCATGCGTGAGCCGGCAAAGGACTGGCTCACCTATAAGAACCGCAATGAGGTGGGGTCCTACCGCCGCACCTTTACCGTGCCTGCTGAATGGGACGGCCGCGAGGTGTATCTCTCCTTTGATGGTGTGGACTCCTTCTTCTATTTGTATATCAATGGCCGCTACGTCGGCTTCTCGAAGAATTCCCGATCTACCGCAGAGTTCGACATCACCCCCTATCTCGTGAAAGGCGAGAACGTGGTGGCTTGCGAGGTGTATCGTCAGAGCGATGGAAGTTTTCTCGAAAGTCAGGATATGTTCCGCCTGCCGGGAATCTTCCGTACCGTGGCTATTCATAGCAAACCGAATGTGCAAGTGGCTGATATTGTGGCTGTTGCAACTTCTGAAAACACCTTGAAGGTCAACACCGTGCTGAAGAATCTCAGCAAGAAGGCTGTGAAGGGGGCCACTGTCAGCTATGCCCTCTATGAGAAAGAACTGTATGGTGAGGCCAGCACTCCTGTGGCTTCGCAGACCAGTGCGCAGCAGCCCCTTGACATTGCAGCCGGAAATGTTGCCGATGCGACGGAGAGTGTCAGCATCACCTGCCCCTCCGCCAAACCTTGGAGTGCGGAGGCTCCGCATCGCTATGTCCTCGTGGCAGAGCTGAAGGATGCTGCAGGAAATGCCATCGAAACGGTGTCGACCGTCGTCGGCTTCCGTACGTGCGAAATCCGCGAGACCGCTGCCAAGGATGATGAGTTCGGTTTGGCAGGACGCTATTATTTCCTCAACGGCAAGCCCGTCAAGATGAAGGGTGTGAACCGCCATGAGAACTCTCCCGAGAGAGGCCATGCCATCACCCGCCAGCAGATGGAGGAAGAGGTGATGCTGATGAAGCGGGGCAACATCAACCACGTCCGCAACTGCCACTATCCCGACGATCCCTATTGGTATTACCTCTGCGACAAATATGGTATCATGCTGGAGGATGAGGCCAATATCGAGAGCCATGAATACTATTATGGCAAGGAGTCCCTTTCGTGGGTTCCTGAATTCCGCGACCAGCATGTGGCCCGCAATATGGAGATGGTGCATCAGAATGTCAACCATCCTTCCATCTGTATATGGTCGTTGGGCAACGAGGCTGGCCCTGGCGACAATTTCGTGGAGGCCTACAAAGCCATCAAGGCTTTCGACACTTCGCGCCCCGTGCAGTACGAGCGCAACAACAATATCGTGGATATGGGCTCCAACCAGTACCCCTCCATAGCTTGGGTACAGGCAGCCGTGAAAGGCCAGGAGAAGGGGCTCGTATATCCCTTCCATATCTCCGAATATGCCCATTCCATGGGTAATGCTGTCGGCAATCTCGTGGACTATTGGGATGCCATTGAAAGCACGAACTTCTTCGTCGGCGGTGCCATCTGGGACTGGGTAGACCAGGCCATCAACAATTATACCCCCGACGGCAAGGCCTATTGGGGCTATGGCGGCGATTTCGGCGACAAGCCCAACGATGGTATGTTCTGCATGAACGGCATCATGCGTCCCGACTTGACCCCAAAGGCCCAGTATTTCGAAGTGAAGAAGGTCTATCAGAACGTCAGCGTCGCTCCCCTCGACCTCCTTCAGGGCAAGGTGGAGATTTTCAACAAGAACTATTTCGAGGATTTGTCCGATTACAAGGTGCTCTGGAGTCTGTATGAGGATGGTGTGCAGGTGGCCATTGACAATCTCGGCACGAGTTGTCAGAAAGTGGCTCCGCGCCAGCGTGCCGTAGCCACCTTGGGCTATACCTCCTATCCTTTCAAGCCCGGCAGCGAATATTTCGTCAAGGTGCAGTTCGTGCTTGCAGCCGACCGTCCCTGGGCAAAAGCCGGCTTTGTGCAGATGGAAGAGCAGTTGCCGCTCCAGAATCCTGCCGCTGCCCCCGCTGTGGCATCGCAGGTGCAGGCCGACCTCCTGGCTGCCGGTGCCAAGAAGGCACAGCTCCGTGTGCAGAAGCCTGTGGCAGAGGGAGCGATTCTGAAATTTGCCGGTGAGGGTTGGGAAATGGCGTTCGACACTCAGAAGGGTGCTATCGATGGGCTGAAGTACCATGGCGAGAGCGTCATCACTCCCGGCAATGGTCCCGTACTCAATGCCTTCCGTGCCCGTACGGACAATGACAACTGGTGCGATTACAAATGGCCGCAACTCGGCCTGCACAATCTCCAGCATCATGTGACGGCATTCTCGCACTATGCCCGCAAGGATGGGGCCTATGTGCTGAACTTCACTGTGGAGAGCCAGGCTCCTTATGGCGGCAACGACCGCTACAGCAACCGTGACCGCAATCCAGAGTCCGTCTATTGCATCATGGAGAACACCCGTCAGCGCTTTGGAGAGGACGACTTCAAGTTCACCACCAACCAGCTTTATACCATCTATCCCGACGGTTCTGTAGAACTGGAATCGGCCATTGCTGCTTCCGAAACGGAAGTCGACCTTCCCCGTATCGGCTATGCCATGCAGTTGCCTTCGGAATATGACAATTTCCTCTATTATGGCCGTGGGCCCGTCAATAACTACAACGACCGCCGCACCTCGCAGTTCATCGAACTGCATCAGGGGCTTGTCGGTGAGCAGGACATCATGCTTCCCAAACCTCAGGAGATGGGCAATCGTGAGGAGGTGCGCTGGTGCGCCCTGACCGACCAGTTCGGCAAGGGTGCTGCCTTTGTTGCCACCACTCCCAGTTATGCCCATGTGGAAGCTGCAGGCAAGCTGTTCGGCGTAGAGCCCACTGCCCCTGCCGTTCCCACGATGTCCGTCAGTGCCCTTCCCTGGAGCCAGTTGGAACTTATGGAGGCGGCCCATCCCTATCAGTTGCCCGAATCGAAGGGAACCCACCTGCTGCTTGATGCCAAGGTGATGGGTCTCGGTGGCAACAGTTGCGGTCAGGGCGGCCCTCTCAATCCCGACCGCGTGAAGAGCGTGGGCTATGATTTCGGCTTCATCATCCGTCCGTTTGTCCTGGCAAAGTCGGCCGACAATATTGCCGATCAGATGGATTCCATCAGCAGCACCGTGAAAGTCTCTGCCAGTGGCGAGCGTCCGCTTTCCATCCAGCGCGACCGTCGTGGCAATCTGAGCATCCGCAGCCTGGCTGCCGGCCGCGACATCATGTATAGTGTCGACGGTGGCAAGGCTATCAAGTATGACCAGCCTGTTGCCCTGCGTCAGGGTGGTGCTGTGAAAGCATGGTTTGCCGACAATCGCAAGGTGACATTCACCCAGACCTTCCCGAAGATTGAGAGCGTACCCCTTGAGGTGACGTTCTGCTCCAGCCAGGAGTTTGGCGAAGGCAATGCCACGCATCTCGTCGACGGCGATCTCGGCACAATCTGGCATACCATGTATTCCGTCACTGTGGCACAGTATCCCCACTGGGTAGACTTCGATGCCGCAGAGCAGAAAGTGATGAAGGGCTTCGTCTATACTCCCCGTCGCAGCGGCAACAACGGCAATGTGAAGGACTATGAAATCTATGTCAGCAATGACGGACAGACGTGGGGAAATCCTGTACACAAAGGCACCTTCGCCGACGACGGCAAGGCGCAGCGTGTGGAGTTCGGCACGCCCGTCACCGCCCGTTACATTCGTTTCAAGGCCCTTTCCAGCCAGAACGGACAGGACTTTGCATCAGGTGCAGAGTTCTCGCTGATTGCCGATTGATGTTCCGTAATTCTACGGACTGACAGCTAAAACCAAGGGTGTCCATTCCTCAACGTCTTATCGTAGGGGCACCCTTGGTTTGTTTGTGACGGTCTCACCCCTCCTCCCTGACCATCCAGTTTGTCGTTATTCGACAAACATTCACCACCAGAGCAAAATTACATTTGAGGGGTGTTCTATAAATTAGCCAAGCAGACACCCCTTGAAAAAAAATTATATACTAATTTATAGAACATCCCTTGAGAATATCCAAAATTTATGAGCACATCTACTTTTCAATCGCTCGGACTGCGCGACGAAATCCTTACCGCCATTGCCGAGCTGGGCTATGAGACTCCTATGCCCGTCCAGGAGGCCGTCATTCCCTATCTCCTGGGCGACCATAACGACGTCATTGCCCTTGCCCAGACCGGTACCGGCAAGACGGCGGCCTATGGTCTTCCCGTTCTCCAGCGTGTAGATGCCGAACGGCGTACCACGCAGGCCATCATTCTCTCACCCACCCGCGAACTCTGTCTGCAAATCTGTGACGACCTGCGCGATTATAGCCGCTATCTGCCGGGACTCCATGTGGTGCCCGTCTATGGAGGAACGAGTATAGAGGCGCAGATTCGAAGTCTGAAGAAGGGCGCACAGATTATTGTCGCTACCCCAGGACGACTTATTGACCTGATGAACCGTGGTGTGGCACAGTTGGACCAGGTGGAGAATGTGGTGCTCGATGAGGCCGACGAAATGCTCAATATGGGATTCTCCGAAAGTATCGACGAGATTCTTGCCGGAGTGCCTGCCGACCGCAACACCCTCCTGTTCTCTGCCACCATGGGCCCTGAGATAGAGCGCATCGCCAAGAGTTATCTGCATGACTATAAGGAAATCGTCATCGGATCCCGCAATGAAGGTGCCGAACACGTCAACCATGTATACTATCTGGTGAAAGCACAGGACAAATATGCCGCTCTCAAGCGCATTGTCGACTACTATCCCCGCATCTACGCCATTATCTTCTGCCGCACCCGCATGGAGACGCAGGAGGTGGCAGACCATCTTATCCGCGACGGCTATAATGCCGAAGCACTTCATGGCGATCTGGCACAGGCACAGCGCGACCTCACGATGCAGAAGTTCCGGCAGCATTGTACGCAGTTTCTCGTTGCCACCGATGTGGCTGCCCGCGGGCTGGATGTCGACGACCTTACCCATGTCATCAATTATGGCCTTCCCGATGATATAGAGAGCTATATCCACCGTTCCGGACGCACAGGACGTGCCGGCAAACGCGGAACGAGCATCAGCATCATCCATGTGCGCGAGAAGTCGAAAATCCGTGCCATAGAGCGTGTCATCTTCACCGGTGAGCATTCCGACCGCCATTTTGAGAGTGCGCAGTTGCCCGAACCCGACGAAATCTGTACCAAGCAGCTCTACCATGTCATTGACCAGTTCGAGCACGTGGAGGTCGATGACGACCAGATTGCAGCATTCCTCCCCGAGGTCAACCGCAAGTTGGCATGGCTCTCGCGTGAAGACCTCATCAAGCGGCTTGTCACGGCAGAGTTCGGACGTTTTATGCGCTATTATGCCGATGCCCCGGAGATTGTCCAGCCTGACGACCGGTCCACCCGCGAGAGCCGACGGGAAGGCAAGAATGGCGGAGAGCGTGGAAAACGGGAGGCAAAGGGGGGAGGAAAGACCGTACATGTGGCAGAGGAAGGGTATCGACGCCTCTTCATCAATCGTGGAAAGCGCGACCATTTTTTTGCACGGGAGATTATCAATATCGTCAACCGCTATGTCAAGGGCAAGGTAGAGATAGGACGTATTGACCTCCTTCCCACCATTGCCTTCTTCGAGGTGCCCGAAGAGAGTGCCGAGGATGTGATTCGTATGATGGCAAAAGCGAAGGTGGGCGATCGGCGTGTAGTGGTGGATTGGGCCGACCGTGAAGACACAGATGCACGTCCTGCGCCCCGCCGTGCGGAACGTCCTGCCCCTTCACGCCGACGCAATGCCAAGGAGAAATCCCGTGGTAGTGAGTCAAAGCCGGAGCGAAAGGGCAAGAAATTCAGCAAGGAAGATTGGAAGCAATTCTTCAATTCCTGAGGAATGGCGAAGGAGTCTTGCCACAGTTCTCCTTCAGGAAAGATTTAAGGGGGGTGTCCTGTAAATCAAAAAGCGATGATTTACAGGACACC
>CAMGOT010000135.1 GCA_946060685.1 uncultured Bacteroidales bacterium | reverse complement strand
CCTATGAGACCTGCAAAATAAGATGTATTTGCCATGTGTGTTTCGTGTTATATATTATATATAAATAGGAGGTTGGAATCAGAAGGTAAGACCCAGGCTTACGCAAAGTGCCATGAGGATGAGGAGGGTCATTGAGATCGGAATCAGATATTTCCACTCAAGCGTCAGAATCTGGTCGATTCGCAGACGGGGGAAGGTCCAGCGCTCCCAAAGCAGGAGGAAGAGGACGAAGAATACCTTGGCGAGGAACCATACGAATCCGGGAATCATTGCCATCACCTCGTTGAAACCGTCAAGTCCGGGGATGACGAAAGGTGCCCAGCCACCGAGGAAGATGGTGGATGCCATTCCTGCGCAGATGAAGAGATTGAGGTATTCGGCAAGATAGTAGAATCCGAAGTCCATACCGGAATACTCCGTGTGGTAGCCTGCCGTCAATTCGCTCTCCGATTCCGGAAGGTCGAATGGACCACGGTTACACTCGGCGTTGCCGGCAATGAGGTAAACGATGAATGCTGCAAGGGCCACGATATGGCCGCGGAAGATATACCATCCTCCCTCAGCCTGGTTCTGGCAAATCTCGCTGAAACTCATGGTGCCGGTGAGGCAGATCATGGTGAGCATGACCATACCGATGGAGAGCTCGTAGCTGATAATCTGTGCACCGGCACGCATGGCACCGATGAGAGAATACTTGTTGTTGGCCGACCATCCTGCCAGCAGGATTCCCACAACGCCGATGCTTCCGATGGCAAGGAAGAAGAACACGCCGACATTGAAGTCGAGAATCTGTGCTCCCTTGTTCCAGGGCAGGCAGGCGAAGGTGGTCATGGAAGCCGTGACAACGAGGAACGGTGCGAGGGCGTGGAGGAAACGGTCGGTCTTGCGGAGGCTGACAATCTCCTTGGTGAGCATCTTGAGCACGTCGCACACCACCTGAATGGTTCCCCAAGGGCCCACACGGTCAGGACCGAGGCGGCACTGCACGAAGGCGCAGAACTTTCGCTCTACGTAAATCATGACCATGGCGAAGATGGCATAGAGCGTGATGATGCCGAGGGCAACGAGCACGCATTCCACGAGAATGGTGAGCCATCCGGGCATCACGCTGAGCAATGCTGCGTCGAGCCATGATGTGAAAACTGAGAAATCAAACATATCTCTGTATCTTGTTGTTGATTGTTGTTTTGGGAGAAATTAACGGTCGATGTCGGGGATGATGTAGTCCATCGTTCCGCCAATGGTGATGAGGTCGGCAATCATATAGTCGCGGCAGGCCTCGTCAAGTGCTGCCACGAGGGGCAGACCCGTCGAACGGTAGTGCAGACGATAGGGACTCTTGTCGCCCTTTGACTCCAGATAGACACCGAGAATACCACGGCTGCCCTCGACGGCGCTGTAGTAGCAGCCTTCGGGAACCTTGACGATGGGCTTGAGTTTCTCCTGTATCGGGCCTTCGGGGATGTTGTCAATCAGCTGGCGGATAATCTCGCAACTTTCCTCGATTTCCTTCAGACGCACCATGTAGCGGTCCATGGAGTCACCGCTCTCAAAGGTGATTTCATTGAATTTCACCTGGTCGTAGGCTGCGTAGGGACGATGCTTGCGGAGGTCGCAGTGCCAGCCTGCAGCACGTCCTGTACCTCCCGTGCAGCCATAGGAGATGACTTGCTCCTTGCTGAGCGGGCCGACACCGATGGCACGGTTGCGGAAGATGACGTTGCCCGTGAAGATGCTGTGATATTCCTTCAGGCCTCGGGGCATGGTCTCGTTGATGAAGTGCTTCACATCCTTCACGAAATCAGGGTGAAGGTCGTGTGCCACACCGCCTATCATGTTGTAGTTGATAATCAGGCGTCCGCCGGTGGTCTTCTCGAAGATTTTCAGCACCTCTTCGCGGTCGCGGAAACCATAGAGGAATGCGGTGGTGGCACCGAGGTCCTGACACAGACAACTGAAGAAAAGGATATGGCTGTCAATACGTTGCAACTCGTCCATGATGGTTCGGATGACCTGCACGCGCGGGCTGACCTCGATGCCCATTGCCTGCTCGATACACATGCAGAGGGCATGGCGGGTCTGCATGGCTCCGAGATAGTCCATGCGGTCGGTAAGGGCGAGGGTCTGAGGGTAGGTCATGTTCTCGCTCAGTTTTTCGATGCCTCGGTGGATATATCCGAGGTGCGGGTCGATCTGCTTCACTCGCTCGCCTTCGATGGCGGTGCGCAGATGGAGCACACCATGTGTGGAGGGGTGCTGCGGACCGATGTTCACCACGTAGGCATCCTCAGCAAATACGGGGCTGTCCTCACATACGAGTTGGCCTTCTGCATTCAGCGTGTATTTGTGGCGCGTATCGCTGATGTCCTCGTTGGTGGTAGGAATCTCGGCATTCTTTTCTTCCGGACAGTCGTTCTTGCGCATGGGAAATCCCACCCAGTCCTCACGAAGGAAGAGACGGCGCATATCAGGATGCCCGAGGAAGATAATGCCGTAGAAATCATAGACTTCGCGCTCGTAGATATTGGCGATGTCCCAAAGGTCGCAGACGGTGGGGAGAGTAGGGTTCTCCTTGTCGGCTGCCACACACTTGACGTGTGTCATCTCAAACGTCGTGCTCGACTTGGTGAGGCTGTAAACCACACCGAGCCCTTCTTCGCCCCAGTCGCATCCGGTCAGACACTCCAGGAAGTCATAACCTTCGGCTTTGAGTGCGGCGAGTTTGTCGTGGAGTTCCTCAGGAGCCACCACGATAGGGTTGATTTTGTTGCTCATGTCTGTATGGTTTATGCCTGTTCTTGCTGGTTAAGAAGCTCGGCGTATTCTGCGGAGCCGAATCCGATGGTTTCCTTGTAGGGGTCTTTCTGCTTGCGGTTTGTGGTGCCGAAGAAGTTCTCCACTCTTACCTTGCGCTGTAGCTGCATCATGGCGTAGAGGAAACTCTCTGGGCGCGGCGGGCATCCAGGGCAGTACACGTCCACGGGCAGGATTTTGTCCACGCCCTTCACCACATGGTAACTTTTTGTGAAGGGGCCTCCGCTGATGGCGCATCCTCCCACGGCAACGACGTATTTGGGGTCGCACATCTGGTCGTAGAGGCGCTTGACTACGGGAGCCATCTTCGAGGTGATGGTGCCATTGACAAGCAGGACATCGCCTTGGCGCGGACTGTTGCGGGTAATCTCGAAGCCGAAGCGTGCCATGTCATAGCGTGCGGCGGCAACGGCCATGAACTCGATACCACAGCAACTTGTGGCAAAGGTCAGGGGCCAAAGAGAATTTGAACGTCCCCAGTCGATGAGTTTGTCCAACGGGGCCACGGCTGCATTCACTCCACCGGCGTTCAGTTCGTCGATGAGTTTCTCCAGCGTCTCGTTGTCGTTGAATTCCTCATAGGGGATGTTGTTGATGACGGGTGCGCTTTTTCTTACTGCCATTCTAACGCTCCTTTCTTCCAGGCATAGGCAAGGCCCAGAACTAAGATAAACAAGAAGAAGAGTACACTCAGCAGTGCTGCACTGCCTAAAGTGTTCATCACGACGGCCCAAGGAAAGAGGAACATCGTTTCGACATCGAACATCAGAAAGAGGATGGCGAAGAGGTAATATCCCACGCGAAACTGCATCCAGCTGCGTCCCTTGGTGGGTATGCCGCATTCGTATGGCTCCTCCTTCTGGTCATTGTAGCTTCGCGGTGCCAGCAGCATGGCAAGCACCGTGACGAGACCTACAAATCCCAGTCCTGTCAACAAAGCTGTGACAAAAAAGGCAAAGTTCATAGCTCTTTAAATGTTTGTTGTTAATATTAATTGTTTATTTGTTTTTCAGATGTTGACGCTATCTTGGGCTGACCGACTTTGGAGGCTGCTGCCGTAGTGCCGGAATGCAGGCTGGCACCTGCTGGCGGGTGCCGTCCTGCCGGCTTTTTCTGCAGCATCTGTTGAAAAGACGAAGTGTACCATATATAACGAGTAAAGGGTGAGCACGCTTGCCCACCTCTCTTATATATTTAAATGTTTTTGGACGCCTGCCTATGGTGGGGCATCGTCCGCATTCCTTTGTCGGTCACTGGATATCGTCTTTAACGGTGCAAAATTACAAAAAAAAATCTGACATACGGCAAGAATTGTATGGCAGATTTTAATGTTTTTTGTGTGTCACTATGTTTTTTGTTGCATTAGACGCACATTTTCCTCTTCGCTGTGCATTAAAAGGCCCAAAAAGCCATGAAGGACGGGCTTTTTGGGGTCGGCTCGTCCTTCATGGCTCATGATGCTGACAGGGCTTTGGAAGTCATTCCCAAAGGAAAACGGGGGGGATGACGGTGGGGTGGCCAGCCATGAAGATGGCGGGTATGCCTCCCGGAGTGGTGGTGCTGGACGAGCATGTCGCATTGCTGTAGCATCGTCCGTTGCGGAGCCTGTAGCTTCCGTTGTTCTCGGGCAGGTCTTCATCGTTGCCGATGCCTATCTCCAGCTGGAGTCCTGGCGTTATGCGTGCCATCTCCGCCAGAAACTCTTCGGCGCGTATGGCTCTTGCCATGGCGTAGGGGCGTGAGCCTTCAAAGCCCTTGAGCGGGCAGGCGGTGGAGACCACCGTCTGCTTGCAGTCGTTGTGGGTGCTGCCGGCGTATCGTAACAAAGCGTAGAAGATGTCCTCCTGAATGGCAAGGATGAAGGGGATGCGTGTCCGGAAAATCTTGCTCGACGGTTTTCCGCTTTTCAATGGCTTTCCCTCCCGGCGTGCAAGTGCCAGTCCGGCTATTCTTCCGCGTCGGCGTGCCACGATGAGACATCCTCCAGCGGCATCGTTTTGGGCAATGAGTGCAAAGAAGTCGCCCTCGTCCATCTTCATTTCAAAGTCATGTCCGCCGCCGTTGCGGTTGTAGAAAGTCCATATGTCGCGACCCCATTCCGTCTCCTCGGCTACGGTGAGGCTGTCATCTGTAGTGCTTGTCTCCGGCACTTGGGGGTCGGCTTCGATGATGTGGCTTGCCGTGTGGTAGCCGCATGATTCAAGGAGTTGTCGCTCTTCGTTGTCGGCAGGGAAGGCCATGCTGATGAGTGCTCCTTTCTGTGCCATGCGCTGGTGTTGCCGTGCGATGACATTCCGTGCGGCTTCCTTGCGTTCGGCTGCCTTCAGGTTGGTGTCGATGGCCAAGGCGGTGAGTATGCCGATGCTGATGCTGTGGTCGAAGAAGGTCATGCGGCGCATCAGCATCTGGCAGCATGCGGTCATTTCGCCGGCTTCGTTGCGGCTCATGCAAAGGTTGGCGGGATTGTATGTTTCGGAGAAATAAACGTCCAGAAGGTCATCGCTGAGTGCCGGACGGTATTTTTTCCATAGGTTGCGTAGTTCGCTTTGGAGTTCTGACGGCATGTTTCCTTTTTTCTGTATGTTTTTTTGGGGTGCAAGTTAGAATGGAGTGGTGAACACCCTGGGGCCCTTTTCGGTGTATACGGTCATTTGGATGGAGTCCAGTCCTGGCTCCAGTTCGCCTTCAAAGTCGTAGACAGGACAGCTGATGATACTCTCCTGGTAGAAATCCTGGCGGTCGTCATCGACATAGTGCAGCAGCCTGATTCTCCTCGTCTTCCTGTTGGGCTTTCCGGCTGTGACGATTGTCCGTATGATTCCATCGTCGGCAAATCCTATGGCGTGGCGTTGTATCTCGCTGCATGGAATGGCGATTCTGAGGTTCACATAGCGCTCCGTATGCCAGCACGAAAGCAGCCGAACTGCGTCTTTTCCGGCATTGGCGGCAATGTTTGGCAGGGGTTTCGGCGCACTCACGAATTGCAGGAGATGTGCTTCCGGGGCATCATCATTATGGTTGATGATCGCTATGGCGCGATAGATACTGTCGGGGGTGAACTTTTGACTGATGCTGTTGATTTTCAGTGTGTTGCCACTGTCGGTAGTGATGCTTGTGGCATTTCCTTCATGGTCGGTATGCAGTTCGCAGAGTTCCTCGCTGTAAGGTTTCCATGGTGCTTCGTCGTCCTGGCATCCGATAAGAGGGACGGCGAGCATGAGCATGGCGATGGAGGAGCAAAGGCTGCGGTATGTAGGACTCATGAATGGGTGTGGCTGATGATGATTGGTGTTAATTCAACGGCAAAGTTACGTATTTCCTGTGTTTCTGCAAAATCTTTTTGGAACTCATGGGATTTTTTTTCTTTCTGCAGGGCTGGAATTCGCTTTGGGGGCTTGCTGCCGTTCTGGCCGCCCGACCCTACAGTTTTGATAGATCCGGCATGTTCCGAGTGGGGTGTATATACAAAAAAACTGGATGTCATTATCGTTGACATCCAGTTTTCTGTTTTGTTGGCGGTGCGTACGAGGCTCGAACTCGTGACCCCATGCGTGACAGGCATGTATTCTAACCAACTGAACTAACGCACCTTGGTTGTGTGTTTTCTTTTTATGAAAGAGGTGTTGGCGGTGCGTACGAGGCTCGAACTCGTGACCCCATGCGTGACAGGCATGTAT
>CAMGOT010000134.1 GCA_946060685.1 uncultured Bacteroidales bacterium | reverse complement strand
TTATCGCCTCGTTCTACCCAGGGCGTTGCCCTGGGCTATGCGCTCGTTGCCCCTTCGGGGCGTACCGTTACTTCTGAAACACAATCTATTTGAACTTGCGAAACTTGAACTAATTTATAGAACATCCCTTTATGTCAACGGCAAAAAAACTCCTGCTCCTCATGGCAACACATCAGTTTTCGGTATTTCACACCTTCCAATTATGCTAAAATCGCTGATACGCTTTCTCATTTCCCTTTTCCTCTTCTGGATGCTCCTCTTTTCCGCAGCCAAAACGATGTTTCTATGGTATAACCATGCGGAATACGAGTGGAGTGCAGCTGACCTTTTTGACGTTCTGCTGCACGGATGGAGCATGGATGCCTCCACCACAGGCTATCTGATGATACTGCCATGGCTGGCGGCACTGCTGATGTACGTCAGGCCCTGCAAGGCACTCCGCCGCATCGTCATGGGCTATGCTGCCATTGCCGCCATACTGGTGGCCTTGATTGTCATGGTCGACACTTTTCTCTATCCTTTCTGGAAATTCAAACTCTCGGCCACCATCTTCACCTATATGGAGACGCTGGACGGTGCCGCCAACAGTGTGAGCACAATGTTCATACTCACGCGGTCGGCCTCCATACTCCTGGCCATGCTGCTCATCTTCTGCGGTGAAGCCATCGTCCTTCAACGCTGCTGGCCCAAGCCTGGAAAACACGAGCAGGGACGATGGCAAAGGAAGTTGACGGGAGTGCTGGCATTCCTGCTGCTCGGCGCACTGGACTTTCTGGCTATCCGTGGCGGCATCAGTACGGCAGTGCAGAACGTCGGGACAGCCTATTATTCCCAAAATCTCTTCCTGAACCATTCTGCGGTGAACCCCGCCTTCTCGCTCCTGTCGAGCATCAAGCGTTCAGAACGCTATGCCGAGCAGTACCAGTATTTCGACGACCTCAAAGCTGACGATACGGAAGGCCTGTACAGGCATCTCGACGAGTCAGTTCCCTTCGACACTTTGCTCAACACGCGAAGACCCAATATCCTGCTGGTGCTGATGGAGGGCTTCGGAGGACAATATGTGGAGGAACTGAGTGGAGTGAAGGGGGTGACACCACAGTTCTCGCGACTGTTGAAAGAAGGGGTGTTCTTTGACCATTACTACAGCAATTCCTTCCGCACTGACCGCGGTACAGTGAGTCTGCTCAGCGGATGGATCAGCTATCCCACTGTCAGCATGATGCGTCTGCCGGAGAAGATGGTGAAACTCCCCGGACTGGCCCGCAGCCTTGGCCGCGAAGGCTATACCACTTCCTTCCTCTATGGTGGCGACATCACCTTCATGGGTACTTCGGGCTATCTCGTCAGCACAGGCTTTACGGAATTGACGGGCGACAAGGACTTCCCCGTGGCAGATGCCCGCAGCAGCAAATGGGGTGTGGCCGACGGCATTGCCGCCGACCGCGTGTTTGAACTGCTGAAAGAGAAAGGAAGTGCCACCCAACCCTGGTTCTTCACCTTCCAGACCCTTTCCAGCCATGAGCCCTTCGAAGTTCCGTATGCCCGGCTGTCGGACCCCAAGCAGAATGCCTTTGCCTATACCGACTCTTGTGTGGCCACCCTGGTCGACCGCCTGCGCACCACCCCGCTTTGGGACAATCTGCTCATCATTCTTGTGCCCGACCATGGTTTTCTCACCACCTCATACGACGACCCGGAATTCTTCCACTCTCCCCTGCTATGGCTGGGCGGTGCTGTACGTGCTCCACGGAGAATACATCATCTGATGAACCAGAGCGATGTATGTGCCACCCTGCTCTCACAACTGGGGATTTCCTCTGCCGACTATCCCTATAGCCGCAATGTGCTGCATCCCGACTGCCCCCGTTTCGTCTATTCCACCTTCCCCAGCGGCATCCTGTATGCCGACAGTACCGGCACCGTGGTCTACGATATTACGAGCGACAAGGTCATCTCCTCCTCTCCTACAACTTCTCCCGACCTTCTTTTCCGTGCCAAACGCCTTCTGCAGCAATCCTATACTGCCCTTGACAGCCTATAGGACCCACCTATAGTATGAGTACCTGTCAACATGCCCGTAATGCTATCTATAGATAGCAACGCAAGACATTACTAGTTAAAAATAAACAGAATTTGCATATATGTCTTATAGATATATAATACCAAGCAGTAAATTTGCTGAAAAATCATAACGCATCGCATATTCAAAGAACAATGTATTCGTTAAACGTAGAATTACTTAGAAGACTCTCCAAGAGCCTGGGACTCTCGCAACGCGACTTCTCAGAACAGACATTCGGCCGCCAGCAGACATGGCCACAGCGCATGACGTTCTTTGACCGCCTGCTGCTCACTGATTTGGTGACCATCAGCAACCGCTGGCATATCCCCATCCGCTGGTTCTTCTGCAAAGACAACGAACCCTGCACCATCCCCCGCATGGAAGAGATTATCCGTCAAGGTGAATGGCAGGAGGTTTATATCGACACCGAGGCATTCCGCAACATCTATGCACGCAGCCCCAAAGGCTTTACGCGCGAAGACGTGCAGAAGGCGCTGGATGTCACCGGCTCGTGCATCTGGCGATGGGTAACGGTGAAATTCACGATGAGGGCACAAGATGCCTGCGTGTTCTGCAACACCACCCAGTCCGACCTGGCAGATTTCATCATTGACCACAACTGGAAGGATGCCTCAAGCGATGATGCCTGCCAGAATGAGAATGCCCCCAGCACTCCTGAGACGTGTGCCGAACAGCCGGCTTGCGGATGCACCGAGCAGCAGTTGACCGGCATACACCAGGAGCAGGCCTGCCTGCAGGAAAAGGTGAAGGCTCTGCAGAACAGCATCGACGAGATGCGTGCTGCCATGCAGGCCCTGCATGAGGATACCGCCACACAGGGCGTATCGGCCTTGGCAGTATTGCGTGCCACCGACTTTGCCGGCAACACCGGGGTGTTCGCTCCCTACCAGTGGAATGCAGGAAAATGGGGTGCCGATGCCACACCTACACTGGCAGAGGTAGTGGATCGCTGCAATGCCGAACAGCGTTCTACCGCTGACTATCTGCTTTCCGATATGGCAGCCATCATGCTTCGCCGTCAGAGCTGCACATGCCAGGACGGTGGTTTCCAGGGTGTATCGATCGACAGAAATGCCTTCAGCTATGTGATGTCGGCCTTCGGATTGCCGCAAGAGTCGCCGGAATCGCTCAGCGTACAGACTTTCTGCGATGCCATCAATATGCTCCACCTCACCCCCAACTGCTGCATTCGTGAAGCCCATGCCGCATATCCGCGTCTGTTCGCCGACGAGATGGTACAGGCTTTGAGCAAATAGAAGGATGCATGAAGGGCTAATCATGGAGGATGGCTGCGAAAAAATTGCAGAACACGGTGGCTTTCTGCCCCTATGATGAAAATTCCCTTTCCCATTTTTTCCCCCTTCCAAGATTATAGTTCCCGGTTTGTACCGCTGGAATGTTCCAAAGAGGACACGGAAGACACGGAAATTGTTCCGTATCTTCCGTGTCCTCCATTGTTCCTGGGGATAAAATCATCTCGACCACTATGGCCGGACAGTCTTCCTTTCGGCCAGTCCACAGACTTGAACTCCGTACAGACAGAAAAAGTCCCGACCGTTATCGGCCGGGACTTTACATATAAGGAATGTACAGTAGTGTCATGGAATACTGCCTACGCAGCATTGCTGAGTTCAGACTATGACAGTCTGTCGGGACTTTTTGGCAGCATTACTTGCTGGCGGCAAGCAGCTGGCGAAGTTCGATGTTCAGGTCCTGGCACATAGGGCCATTTCCCATTTCGTGGTAACGCTTAATACGATAGCGTAACTGATCAATAGTTTTTTTCTCGTTCATGTTCATCTTGTTCACTTTTTCTGCCTTGCGCCGCTGTGCCTCACGATAGGAAGTGAGGAATGCGGTGCTCAGCGAGGTTAATAACTGTGATACAACCCTAATACAAAAAGGGCAAACTAAAAAAATTATCCTAATAAAGTCTTTTTACCTGCGGTTTCGGTGTTTTCAACCGTCCCGCCACTAATACCTTATATGTTAGTTTCTGTGTCGCAAACTGTCCGTTTTGCTATCTTAGACGTTGCAAAAGTAGGGGTATTTTAGGTGTAGAACAAGAAAAAAATGTAAAAATAGCCATTTCTTCATTTTTTCTGTCCGCGTTGCTTAGATAAGATGTCAAAAGCCACCTTCAAACCCACGGAGAACTGCTGAAACGGGTAGTCGTGCAGTCCCTTCTGGTACTCAGCAAATGGCGAGAAGTGTCCGAAACGTGCCTCGACACTTGTTTTTGCCACCGCCGGACAGTCGCCATTATGCTCCCATCCGAAATATCCCCTTACATCCTGCGCTATGGTCAGATGCCGGAAGCGTGCCGTGACTTTTGCCGCATACATCGTGGCATCATTCTGCCGTGCGTTGTCGGTCTGCCAGCAAAGGAAACCTCCGCTGACACCCAGCCTGAGGCTTTTCAGCACACCCTTTCTGATAGCAAAATCCTTGCCAAACGACATATCAAAGAAATATCCAGGGCAGTCGTAATAGCGCGCCGTGGTCCAGTCGTCCTCTGCAGCCGTCTTCATTGCTGCACGGACAGCCATGGCCGGACGGCGGCGGCTCTCACGCATCAGCAGAATGTCCGTACTGACAAACATGGTACCGATGGTGCTGCCTCGACGTTTCAGCGTGGGATCTACAGGTGCATGCTCCACCCATCGAGTGGAAAGATGATAGCCTTCAATCACGGGCATCCAGACGACGAGGTTCGCCCGCGAGGTAAACACCGGCACACGAAGACTTGCCATCAAGCTCCCAGTATGGTCCCCATAGTCGCCCCGAAACCAGTCGCCCCGCACCTTCACCTCCAACTCCCGGCTGACGGCATCATCCAGCATCTCCGGCACGGGAAAGGCATTCGGTCCGAAATAGGCAGGGGCGATGTGCGTGTCGGAAGTGCGGTCGGTGTGCTGGAGAGTGGTCTGCGCATGCAGGGGAATACTGCAGAGCAGGAGTGCCGGGAAGGCAAGTCTTCGAAGAAGAATGCGGCAGCCTGTGTCGCAGGAAGGCACGGGAACGTGATTCATAGCCGAAATCATAAAATGGGGCACAAACATAAAAGTGGAGCACAAAGTTTTGCAATGTTTGCGCAAAGTTAGCATAATGTAGCGATAATGACAAACTCGCTTCCCTTATTTTTGGAACTTTGTGCCATTTGTACTAAATTTGCAACCGCTTTATCCAAAACCACAGAAAATCAACTATCCGTGAAAGATTTCCCATACCGACTGATGTTTGCCCTTTGGTATGCCGTCTCGCTCCTTCCATGGCGTGTCATGTACATCATTTCCGACTTTGTTTTTTATCCTTTGGTATATCATGTGCTCCGCTATCGCAGGAGACTGGTGCGGCAGAGCCTTTCGGCGGCATTCCCCGAGAAGGATGCCGGCGAACGGCTGAAAACGGAGCGCGAGTTCTACCATTGGTTCTGCGATTACATCGTGGAAATCATCAAGCATGCCTCCATGACGGTCGAGGATATCGACCGCCATATTGAACTGGTGGGCGTGGAAGCAGTGGAGCGTGAGTTCATGGCCAGCGGAAAATCCCTCTGCGTGCTCTATCTCGGGCATTTCAACAACTGGGAATGGGTGTCGCTTCTGGGCGCCAAGTTCAAGCCGGAATTCTTCCGCTCGCAGGTGTATCATCCGCTGCACAACAAAGTGCTCGACCGCATCTTCAAGCGCAACCGCGGAAAGTGTGGCACGCAGAACGTGGCGATGAAGGAGACCTACCGGGTCATCGTCAACCAGATGCGGGCCGGACGCAAAATCATCATGGGCTTCATTGCCGACCAGCGTCCCAAGACCATACACCACTGGATGCACTGGCTGCATCAGGACACCCCTGTCATCACAGGAGCCGAGACCATCGGGCAGCGCGTGGGGGCCATATATTATTATATAGATGTGCGGCGCGAAAGGCGAGGCTATTATCGTGCTACCTTCGAGCGGCTTCCCGAAACCGGCGAAGGCCCCTTCCCCATCACAGAACACTACATGCGCAAGATGGAGGAAAGCATCCAGGCTGATCCTGCCCACTGGCTATGGACCCACAACCGCTGGAAATACAAGCGCGAAGCCTCCCGGGCTGCTACCTCCATCGCCGGCCTTCTGCTCGCCCTCAGTCCCCTTGCCGCCTTCGGACAGACCGACAGCATGCAGACGCTTGTCGAGCACGACAGTTGCAGTGCGGCTTTCTTCCGCGAATGGCTGCACACCCCCGACCTCGTCAGCTATCTGCAAGGCGTCAGTCCGCACACCGTCGTGCAAGGCACACACACGGGACGCTGGAGCGAGGCCGACGGCATGGTATTCTCCATCGACGGACAAAGCTATCGCCAGAACCGATATTATACCGACGGCATGCGCACCAACCTCCGGCTGAACTCGGGAATGCCGGCCTACGTGCTGAACATGGAGCATTATGACCTCCGCATCGACCCTCAGCGTGCAGCGCTTGCCTTCACCTTAGACACCGTGCAAGCCAACTATGCC
>CAMGOT010000133.1 GCA_946060685.1 uncultured Bacteroidales bacterium | reverse complement strand
GCCTGCCCAAGCCCTGCGGTGAGGAGGAGAAATTCCTGAATATCCTCAGCATGAGCGAGGTGCCAGTGGTATGGCGCGACCCTGACTATGAATGGCTGAAGGGACGCCTCCAGAACCTCACCCCCGAGGAGTATTATCAGTTCCGCGACCATATCTATGCCGATTTCAGCTATAAGGGTACCAACGACATTGGCGGACTGGAGTTCGCCGGAGGTTATCCCAAGAATCTCCATGAGGAAATCGGTAATTTCAATATCATTGCAGGTGTCATTGCCCGCACTCGCGAGTTCGACATCATCCATGCCCATGACTGGCTTACCTTCCCCGCTGGTGTCCATGCCAAGCAGGTGAGCGGAAAGCCCCTCGTCATCCATGTCCACGCCACCGATTTCGACCGCTCACGCGGACAGGTGAACCCCACCGTCTACAGCATTGAGAAGAACGGTATGGACAATGCCGACTGCATCATGTGTGTGTCTGAGCTTACCCGTCAGACCGTTATCCGCCACTATCACCAGGATCCTGCCAAGTGTGTGGCGATGCACAATGCCGTCTATCCCCTCTCCCCCGACCTGCAGGCTATTCCCCGCAAGCAGGAGTCGAAGGAGAAGGTCGTCACCTTCCTCGGACGTATCACCATGCAGAAGGGTCCGGAATATTTCGTGGAGGCTGCTGCCCTCGTGCTCAAGCGTACGAAGAACATCCGTTTCTGTATGGCAGGTTCCGGCGATAAGATGAACGAGATGATCGACCTTGCCGCCAATCTCGGTATTGCCGACCGTTTCCACTTCCCCGGTTTCCAGCGTGGCCGACAGGTGTATGAGTGCTATAAGAACTCCGATGTCTTCGTCATGCCCTCCGTGTCGGAGCCTTTCGGTATCGCGCCTCTTGAGGCGATGCAGTGCGGATGCCCGAGCATCATCTCCAAGCAGTCGGGATGCGGAGAAATCCTGGACAAGGTCATCAAGACCGACTACTGGGACATTGAAGCCATGGCTGATGCCATCTATTCCATCTGCACCAACGAAGGCCTTTACAAGTATCTTCAGGAAGAAGGTCTGAAAGAGGTGGATGCCATCACATGGGAAAAAGTCGGCGAGCGTATCTACAACTGCTATAAGAAAGTGCTCGGCTGGCAATAGTCCCCTTTTTTCACGGGGGGAATGCTGATGCCCCCCGTACAGGTGGGTACTGTTCATCACCACCTTTAGAATTTTCTCAAACCCACATTACAAGAAACATACACAATATGAAGACAGTTTGTTTGTACTTCGAGATTCACCAGAATATCCACCTCAAGCGCTATCGTTTCTTCAACATCGGTACCGACCACTACTATTACGATGACTATGAGAACGAGCGCTCCATCACCGAAACCGCCGAGAAGAGCTATATTCCTGCCCTGAAGGCACTCATCGAGATGGCAAAGGCCCACGGCGGCTTCTTCAAATGCGCCATCAGCCTGAGCGGTACAGCATTCGAACTCCTGGAGAACTATTCTCCTGAGGTGCTCGACCTCCTCAAGGAACTCAATGACACGGGATGCGTAGAATTCCTCGCCGAGCCCTACAGCCACGGACTTTCCTTCCTCTATAACAAGGATGTATTCAAGGATGAGGTGGCACGACTTGACAAGAAGGTGATGAAGTATTTCGGCAAGAAGCCCCAGGTGTTCCGCAACAGCTGCCTCAGCTATAGCGACGAGGTAGGAGAGATGGTGGCAGAGATGGGCTACAAGGGTATGCTCGCCGAGGGTGCCAAGCACATACTCGGATGGAAGAGCGCACACTACGTCTACAGCTGCAACCGCAATCCCGATCTGAAGGTGCTGCTTCGCGATGCTTCGCTTTCCGAGGACATCAGTTTCCGTTTCAACGATTCCAACTGGAGCGAATATCCCCTCTTCGCCGACCGCTATGCCCAGTGGATTGCCGATATGCCGCAGGAGGAGCAGTGCATCAATATCTTTATGGAACTCTGCGCTTTGGGTATCTTCCAGCCCCTCTCCAGCAATATCCTGGAATTCCTCAAGGCTCTTCCCGAGCAGTTGAAGCAGCGTGGCGTCACTTTCAGCACTCCCAGCGAGATTATCGCCAACAATCAGGCTGTAAGCCCCATTGATGTGGAATATCCCACCTCATGGGTGGACGAGGAGCGCGATCTCAGTCCCTGGTTGGGCAACAAGATGCAGCAGGAGTCCGTTCAGAAACTCTACAGTGTGGCAGAGCGTGTACGTGTCTGCAAGAACAAGAAGCTCCAGCAGGATTTCGACTATCTCCAGGCTTCCAATAATTTCCGCTTCATGTCCACCAAGGCAAGTTCCGGAGGTTACCGTGGCATCTACGACAGTCCCTACGATGCCTTCACCAACTATATGAATATCCTCGGCGATTTCACCTCTCGCGTCAACGATCTCTACGGTGGTGCCGAGAATGAAGAAATCAACTCTCTCCTCACCCTCATCCAGAACCAGAGCGAGGATCTTGAGGTGAAGCAGAAGGAAATCGACAAGTTGAAAGCAATGATCAAGCGTCTTGAGCCTGCTGAGGCTGAGGCTCCGGCCAAAAAGCCGGATGCCAAGAAAGCCGCTGCCAAGAAGGAGGCACCTGCCAAGGAGCCTGCAGCCAAAAAGACGGCTGGCAGGAAGGCTGCTGCCAAGAAGGCTGAAAAGTAATCTTTGATTCATCTTATCATAAGGGTGTTCTGTAAATCCTTTGGTTTATAGAACACCCCTTATTTGTACCCCTATAAGATTCCCGGGGCAAAAGATAACAGCGACCCTCCATTTCGTCACGAAGTGGTGGTCGCTGTTATTGTATACTTAAGGGGTGTTCTGTAAATTAATGTGAGTTCGATGAATTTGTACTGAATGGAAAAACAAACCTATACAACAGTGTCGCCGATAAGGTTAATAACCTTACTGCTGTAGGGTTATTAACCTTACGGCTGCAAGGTTATTAACCTTATCGGCTGTGAAGTTGACATACATCAATCACGCAGTAAATATAATGCCGTTATCTCACATAGATTGTCTCAAACGCAATTCATCGAACTCACGTTAAATTAGTAAATTCAACTTTCGCAAGTTGAATTAAAAACACGACAATTTTGAAGCAAGTTTTTTTCCGTCCAAATCTTTCCGAACGGTACTATTGAATGAACCGCCCTGAAGTGTAAAGAGTCTGTTGAGTTTGCTTCCCTGTGGAAAAATCAAAAATCGCACGGTTTAGGACAACTCCTGAACCGTGCGATTTTAGGTATACTTACAGATGCTTTGCAGATGGGGGCTATGGCTGCATGTCGCTATGAGTGGGCTGTTTAGAAAAATCCTCCCATAGGGCGTCCTCCACCAGGACCTCCACCACCACCAGGGCCATTGCCCGGACCTCTGCCGGAGCCACGTCCGCTGCCAGGTTCGCCCATCGGAGGTTGCTCATCGTTCTTTGCACGCGAGCCGTTGAAGAGGTTCAGCTTGTAGATCAGATGCACCATGAAATAAGAGTTGATGGAATTGTTCCAGCTGTCCTCGCGCATCATGGCAGATATGCTGCGGCTGATGTTGCTCTGCTGCTGCAGGATGTCGTAGAACTGTATGCTGAGCGTTAGGGCCTTGCCCTGAAGGAACGACTGGGAAATCTGGGCATTCCAAATGAGCTCGTTGGTATTCATGGCCGCTTCGGAGTAGCCACGGCGTGAGTTCATGCCAATGTCGGTGGAGACGGAAAGTCCGCAGTCGAGCGTGAGATTGGCGGTGGCACCATATTTGAAACTCCATGTGTCGAGGTTCCGGGCATTCATGGCATTGCTCACGGAATGCTGATAGTTCACACTGCCGTTCAGTGCCACATCCCAGTAAGTGCGGCGGTAGTTGAGATCCAGTTTTTCACCAATATTCGTGGTTTTGGTCTGCGTCTTTGCCACGCCCTCCGCCATGAGGCGGTTGAAGAGGAGGTCCACCTCTTCGTAGGTAGGGTTTTCCGGGAGATGGAAGCCCTCGATGGCACGGTTGCTGGAGGAATAGCCCACTTGGTGATTATAGCTGAAGTTGGTGTTGGTAGAGATGTTGAAGAGTTTCTCCTTGCCCAGCGCGCGGTTGTAGGTGAGTCCCATGGTAGTATTCCAGTCGCCGCTGATGTTTTCCGGCCGGCTGTAGCGCACACCGCTCGTCTCATCATAAATTTGCAGCGTGGAGATGCTGCGGCGTTGGTTGCGGAAGGTGGCGCGTACCATGGTACCCTGTTGCAGGTCAGGGTTGTAGCCATTGTAGAACACCATCAGATTGTCCTGCCAGGAAGGTTCGAGATTCGTGTTGCCCGCGCTGATGTTCAGTGGATTCGAGGTGTCGACTACCGGGAGGAGATTGGTCATCGAAGGTTGCGATGATGCTCCCCGGTAGGTGATGTTCAAGCGTTGCGTCTTGGAAAAGTTCAGGCGCAGGCGAGCCTCGGGGCGGAAATTGTAGACATTGCGCACCACGGTAGTGTCAAGATTCATGCGTTCATAGTCCAGCACCGTGTGTTCGGGATTGAAGTTCAGCGAAGCGTTGAAGCGCACCATGTCGGTGTTGTAGCGCACTCCGAGCCGCACGCTGTGGTTGCTGTAGTTATACTGCGCATACTGCGAGTTGGAGGCATCCCGTATGGCTGCCAGGACATCATCGCGGTTCATGGCAGTAAGCGCCTGCAGCGGGTCAGCAGTCCATGAGGAGATGGCATCATTGCCCGCACGGTAGAGTCCGATGGTGCCATATTGCAACTGCTCCTCCAACAGTTTCTGGAACGACGGCACATCGTAGAGGTCGTAGAGCGAACGGTCGGAATCCTGGAATTTGCGTTCGTAGTTGTAGCGCAGTTCTCCAAACCATTTCCCCACGATAGGCTCCACGTAGCTTCCTCCCACGTTCACATTCCAGTTGATGGTCGGGGTGGTGGAGAACTGGTGTGTGGTATTGTCCTTCAGGCTGCTGCCAGCCGTCCCGCCTTCATCCGTATTGTCCATACTCGTGTTCTGCCGTGTGAAGATTTGTGCCTTCGAATAGGAGAAAGCCTCGCTTCGGCTCCAGCCGCCTTGTGCTGTCAAGGAGATGTTGCGCCCCGGTTTTCCCAGCAGGCGGCGTGTGGCATTGATGTTGGCACTCACGCTGTGGCTGTTGCTCTCCGTCTGGCTCGTGCTGCGGTTCAGGTTTACCAGCCATTCCGGGGCATCGGTGCTTGAGGCATCGAATATGGGATTTCCCGTACCCCGCGTATCGAAGAACTGGTCCAGCACGTCGTCCGCATCCTCTGTCCCCGGCAGCATCTCGTAGGGGTCCTGGTCGAAGGTTGCCGAGCGGGAGTCGCCAGTGCCAAGGCTCTTGCTGAAAGAATAGTTCGGCCGGAACGTCAGGCTCGTCAGTGAGTCGGGACTCCAGATGAAGCGCAATGAAGAGTTCAGTTTATGGCTTTCGCTGGTGCGCCAGGAGTGCGAGTTTTGGAAACTCTGTGCCGTGGTTCCGCTCATGAAGGACTGGCTGCTGGATGTGGATTCCGTCTCGTTGTCGCGGCCGTTATAGCGCACGTTACCTCCGATTTCTATGCGTCCTGCCTCGAATTTCTTTTTGCCGTTCTCCCAGCTGAAGTCGAATCCAGCCATTGTGCTGGTGGTGATTCCCGAGCCAGTTCCGCCATTCTCGCGTCCGCCGAAGCCCGCATCGCCGATATTGTTGCGTGAGGCAAACACGGTGTAGCGGCTGCGGTCGGTGAAGCGTGTGGCAAACACCTTGGCAGAGTAGAGAGCCTGGTCGTCCCAGTCCCAGCCTCCTGCCACGTCCATATTTGTCACCAGTGTCTGGTTTAGTTCGCGCTTTGTCATGATGTCCAGCACGGTCGTCTCCTCGCCATCGTCGATGCCCGTCTGTTCTGCATAATCGCTCTTTTTGTCGTAAGCCTTGATTTTCTTCACCAAACTCACGGGAAGGTTCTTCATCGCCACCTCAGTGTCGCCCTTGAAGAAGTCCTTGCCGTTGATGAGAAATTCCTTCACCTCCTTGCCGTTCCATGTGATTGTTCCGTCATCGCCAATTTCAATGCCCGGGAAGAGTTTCACGAGAGCTTCCAGTGTGGCCCCCTCCGGTGTACGATAGGCACTGGCATTGAACACTGTGGTGTCCTCCACCTGCTCCACTTTCGATACCGTGGCAGTGACGACGGCCGACCTCAGAGCGATGTCATCGCCCTTCAGCAGGAGGTTGTTGATGTTGATGGTGTCCTGATGCCCCCCCACACGCACGTCCAGCGTGGCAGGCTGGAAAGAAACGTAGGAAGCCATGATGATCATAGGTCCCCGCTGGTCGGTGTGCAAAGTGTAGTGGCCCAGGGAATCGGTGAAGGTACCCGTCACCAGAGTGCTGTCGGGTGTGAGCAGCCGCACGGTAGCGAGTTCCAGAGGTTGCAGGTTTTTCTCGGTGAGTACCGTACCTTGCAGTGTCCGTGTTCTCTGCTTGCGGGCTTCCTGCGCCAGTGCTGTGTGGTTGAAGCACAGGAGCGTGATGAGAGAGAGCATGAAGAAAGAACGCGCGACGAGAGAAAATGGTCTTGCTTTCATCTATATGTGTTTAGGGATGTTCTATAAATTAGTATATAATCTTTTTTTTCAAGGGGTGTCTGCTTG
>CAMGOT010000132.1 GCA_946060685.1 uncultured Bacteroidales bacterium | reverse complement strand
ATAAATTAGTATATAATCTTTTTTTCAAAGGGTGTCTGCTTGGCTTCGTCTTGCTAATTTATAGAACACCCCTTTAATCTTTACTCGCCAGCAAAGTTACAAAAAGGATTTTGATTACGCGCTACCACATCCTGACGATTTAACAAAAAGAAGCGGTTTTCCTCCTGTCCTTGCACGGAAAACAGGAAAAAGAGGGTGGAAGAAAACAGAACTGCGGACACACACCTATACCCATCCTGCGGGACTAACTGTCGCTGTTATGGTACCCGCATCAGCAACATCATCGGCATCCAGTACTAAAGGGGGGGGGGGACATAAAGAACTGCCCACACACGAATACATACTGCACTTCATCGACGACAAGGTTAATAACCTTACAGCATTCTGCCAGCCCATAGGGAGAGCCCGCAAGGAATCGCAGGGATATTCCCCTCTCTGGGAACGCCTACTCAAAATAGAAATTCAGGACCACCATATTAGCGGTGGCACTATTCATGCTTTGGGTGAAGATGAGTTGTGAGGGATCGGTCAGGTCGCTACGGTTCTTCTTCAGTATATTGCCCAATCCGAAACAAAACTTGATTTCGGGAATGAGTTTGAAGAAAGGCATATAGAGGTCGCATCCCAGTCCCACTTCCAAAGCCGTCTGCAAGGGTTTTGTACGCAGTTTCGTATGCTTTGTGGATGTCAGGTCGTACTGCACGGAAAATCCTGCCAAAGCATAGGGGCGATAATTGTTGTAGCGTTTGGCGCAGAACTTGAAATCGAGCGGCACGGCGATATAGGTGGACTTCATGTCCTGACTCTCGCGCTTACCGTCGAGGAGATTGACAAACTGGATGTGCTTTGCCCCGAAATTCAGACCGGGGTTGATGCGCATGTCGATGTAGTTGCTGAGTTTCAGACTTCCTAGAACTCCCACGCTCAATCCGAAATTCTGGCGGTCACAATCGGCCACCCATTGGTTGCCTTCCGCATCAATATATCCATTGCCCACCAGATGCAACCCCTGGTCGTGGAAACCGATGTTGAAACCATAGTGCCAACGCCGGGTATCGATAAAAGGCTTGTTCTGAATCTTCCGCCGCTGAGCCATGACAGAAAGCCCGACCATAAGGCCGAGCACAAGCACCATAAAGCGGAAAACACGATGGTTGTTCATAAAATAATTCTTTTTCCTTGGCGTTCTTCCGGCATGCCGATGCGCGAAGAAGCCAAACGAGTCAGGGCCTGCTTTCGACCGGGCGTAGGCCGGGGTGGCGAAAACACGGCGACTCTTCGGGTAGGGAAATACACAGACGGCCGAGGCTCATCGTACCGCAGGAATGAGGGCTATACCCACATCGGCAACACCAGGAATCTCCTCCTTCCGCATCAGATGCCGCAGCGTGAAGCGCACGCTGTCGGGCTCAAGGCATGTATGCGCCGACACGGCATACTCATACTGATGGAGATTGATGCCTTCCGTCTCCATGACGGTCTGGGCAAAATGGCACTCCACGGTGTCAACCTGTGCCACCGTGTCGGTACCCCATTGCTGCCGCACTTCCAGGAAAAGCGACTTGAAGGGGTAGGGCTGCGCAGAACTCATGCGCAGGAGCAGACGCACATCGTAGGTGCCGGCAGAAGGCACAGGACCCAGCGAGAACTCCACACGCTCGGTAGCATCCCAACTGTCGACATCGACGGCCTCATAATGCACCCCGGCATAGCCTTCTTCCTGACATGCTGCAAGGGGAGCCAGGCAGAGCAGGACCATGGACAGCCACAGGATGCGCAGAGAAGAAAAAGAACTGCGTTTCATTCCTCGTCGACCATCTGCTGCCCGCCGCCCCTTAACGTCTTCTTCCGCTTTTTCCGCTTCTTGTTCTTGTCAAAGCGCGTGAGTTCGTCCTGCTCTGCAAGGTCGAGCGGCCGCTGGGGCACTTCGGGAGTCTCCTCGCTAAGCGCAAGGGGCTTCTCGCCTTTGCGGTTCATGACAATTATTTCGCGTGCCCGCTCGGCTGTAATGGTCTCAAGGTTGGCTGCCAGACGACGGTCGGTGGAATAAGTGACGAGGCCGCCCAGAATATCGCCTTTGAAGAAATAGTAGGTGGCATCGGCTGTCTCAAGATGCACGTTTCGCTCAGGCATTTTCTTGCTGGCCTCCATATAGGTGGCAAGTTCGTAATTCAGGCAGCATTTCAGCTTTGCGCATTGTCCTGCCAGCTTCTGGGGATTGGGACTGATGTCCTGGAAGCGTGCAGCACCCGTATTGACGCTGGTGAACACCTTCATCCATGTGGCGCAACAAAGTTCACGGCCGCACGGGCCGATACCGCCGATGCGTCCTGCCTCCTGCCGGGCACCAATCTGCTTCATTTCGATGCGCACATGGAAAGTGTCGGCCAGCACCTTGATGAGCTTTCGGAAGTCCACTCGGGCATCGGCAATATAATAGAAGATGGCCTTGTTGCAATCGCCCTGATATTCCACATCTCCGATTTTCATATCCAGCTGCAACTCCTTGGCAATCTGTCGGCTTTGTATCATGGTGCCCACTTCTCTACCCTGCGCCTCATGCCATTTTTCAATATCTACAGGCCTTGCCTTGCGATACACACGCCGAATTTCCGTGCCAGGCTTCAGGCATGCTTTCTTCATCTGCAACGGCACGAGGCTTCCCGTAAGCGTGACGGTGCCAATGTCGTGGCCAGGATTGGCCTCAACTGCCACTATGTCGCCCTTCACGAGGTCCAGCCCATTGTCATTGCGGTAGTACCCCTTGCGAGTGTTCTTGAACTGCACCTCCACCAAATCAGAGGCCTCATTATTTCCTGGAACATCGCTGAGGTAATCATAAGTATTAAGTTGGTGGTCGCTACGGCCGCATCCGCATGCCGCAAAACCACGCAATGTTGAATCTGACATCATATCTTTTTTGACTTTACAAGGATATACGGCTGTTCGGACACGAAGAGCCGTGGAATGGCATGACGAACACACAGGCAAGAATCGGCAACGCAGAAGTGCCGAAGTGCCATTTCGTCATAGCCCGGAATCAGTTGATGGTAATGCCATCGAGCTTACCGCCGCTGACGGTGGGCAATCCGTCCACATCCACCATCTTGCTGCTGCTGACGGCCGACTCAGGATTCCGCTTCAGCAGTCCGCTATAGAAATAGAGGTTGCGCTTCACTTTTATCCCACGACACTTTGTCGTGTCGCCGTCGGGAGCGGTATAGGTACCGCCGTTCGCCGTGAGATAGATGTAAGGATTGGTCTGGTCGGTAGAGCCTTTCGTACCAATGGTGAGGTCGAGCCCCACGTTGATGCAACGCGAACCGTCACCATTGGCAATGGCTTCGATGCGGCCACCGGTAATCCACATGCTGTCGTCCGACTTCAAGGCTTTCGTGTCGTCGGCATTGACCGACAGATTCAGCACGCCGTTCTTGACATGTACCTGCCCGTTGATGGAATCGTTGGTGGGTGTGACCTCGTCGTCTTCCATGGCGTACGACACATCGATGGCATCGCCCTGCGTATGGCTGACATTGATGGTACCACCGTTGACAATCAAGTACTGCTCAATGTGCATACCGTCGTTCTTCGCCCCGAGGATATTGATGACACCCGTGAAGGATGCCTTGATTTCCGTGTATTCGTTGCTACTGTAGGCATGGCGTGCATTGCCCGTGATGTTCACGGTTCCGCCACCCTTCCATTCTGCATGTCCCTTCACATAGAAGGCGCTCTTGACTGTATTGGTAGCGGCATCCTCGACAACGTTGGTCGTTCCATCCGTACATTGCAGGTCTATACGCTTGCCGTTGACGATGTAGAGCGCAGGGGTGGTGCCAGTAGCCTGCAGCGTCACTCCATCAAGTACGACGGTCGATTTGTAGTCGCCCGTCAAGGTGAAGCTCTCCCCCACTCCGCTCAGGCGATAGGTCACCTCCTGGCTAAGGTCAGTACTGGCTGTGATACTCACATTCTGTCGGTCCACACTACACTTGAGGTAAGGGGCAAGGGTGCCGTCAGCAATGATTTGCGGCGTGCTGCCACCATAGTGAACCTCAACGGTAAGAGGTTCGGGGGTTCCCGTAGGATTCACGCGCAGGGTGGTGCCGGAAAGGGGAAATTCCATCGTGCCCACACTAAGCGTAGTGCCTGAAGCAACCGACATCTTGCTGCCGGCATCCAGCGTATTGGCATCATAGCGCCACGTCACGCTACCTTGGCACACATCGAGTGTCTGGGCATAGAGGCCACACACGGCACAGAGGGCCAAAATAAGGAATAGAGATATACGTTTCATCTTTTGGGGATTTCAAGACTTTGTAAGAAAACGGATATTTTCGTTAACCCGGATGAACAAGGGAGGGCAAGGGATGTTCCTGCCAGGGCCTCGTGGTCACGGACGCTTCTTGACAAACACCTTATACGTCTTTCCGCCAGTCGTCACAAGATACACGCCCTCGGGGAGGTCGAAACCGCCATCCTTGCTCCACACGCCTTCCAGGTGTGTACGCCCGTCCATGCCGACAATCTTCACCGTAGAGCCTTCCGCCACACCGTCAGCCAATGCTTCATGTATGGAAGTGGCCTCGATGGCAAACCACATATCGCGCATCTCTGTCAGAGGAGCACGAAACTCGCCGTCAACAGCTTTTGCCACCATCTCGCCGTTGGAAAAACTGATATCAATGCCCCCACTCAGCGAAAGACTGTGTTCCGTGCCATCGGCCGTGAGGAATGTCATATATTTCACGCTGTCAGCTTTTGCCGCCGTCAGGCTTGCCAGAGCTGCTAAGGTAAGAATCGTTTTTTTCATGATTGTTCAGAATTTGAATTTATATCCCACACTGAGGATGTGGAGGTCGGCATCGCCAGTCTCCTCTTTCTCTCCATGCTGATAGAGATAGGCCAGGCTCAAGGTATGGCCTTTCTTCACTTTATAGTCAAAGCCTGCCTGCGCACGCTGCCGCACGAGCGACAGCCTGCTGCCAAAATCGTTCGCCACCTCATAGTTGACGAAGGGTGTAAGCGGACAATGGCGGATATTGTATTCTATGCCGATACGCGACCGCAGATAGTGCTTGTCTTTCGCCGTCTTGTTTTCCAGTTCCGTACGTTCGGGATCGAGTTCAAAATAGCGAATAGAGCCATCCGACATCTCGGCAGGCAGATAGGGACGCGTGATTTCGGAAGGGTCGTCGTATTCCTGGAAATAGCGGTATTTGTATTCCTCAAGATTGTCGATTGGGGCATAGCGCGTGTACTGGTAGCGCTCGCGGAGCGAAAAGGTGAAACGCCCGCATTTCAACTTGCCCGTGATGTCGAGGAAGAGCCGATGTTTCGACCGCCAGTAGCTCTGGTCAACGTTGAATCCCGTGATTCTCTGCGTAGGGTCGTCATCTTTATATTTCACCTTCGTCTCCTCCGGGCTATAGTCGCGGATAAAGTCATAGCCCACTCCTATCTTCAGCCATGGCAGGGCTTTCCAGTCCAGCCCTCCGGCCACATCATAACGGGTATATCGGGACCATCCGTCCTCCAGGCGCGACCCTATACCCAGTTCCATACTGAGCCGCTTGTTGAAATCATGGACGGCATCCACGCCATACCACAATCCGCTTTCAGCATGAGCGGCGACGGAGGCCGTCAAAAGGCAGAGGAATGAAAGGAGTCTTCTCATATATATACATTGTAAAGGAACTGCAAATAATTTTAGGGAGCCTCAGGAAGAGGCCTACGCCTGGCAGAATCCGGGGCTTATATGGCATTTCTCTTGACCATGGCCCACAGATGCCAAGCAGGATAACTACTCCCGAGGAAGGCGGAACATCCTGTCGACGGGCTTGATTGTGCCTTCTTCGTCAAAGTAGAACACGCGGAGCATGGTCATATCCTTCAGAAAGTCCACGGCTCCCACCTCCACGCGCAGCACCTTTACGCCAAGACGCTCCGTGAGGTCGGCCACCAGCTCGTCGTAGCGGTCAGGCCGAATCAGCTCTATATTGTCATAGCGCACATACTTGCAGCCCTCGGTGTAGCTCCTCTGGAGCAGTTTTTCTGCCACCCAGATGACGAGGATGAAGAGCAAGCTGAGCCCGACGATATAGGCGACGGTGACAACCAGGCCATCCATGGTTGCAAGGGGCACTTCTATCGTATTGTGAGGATCCTTGGGCAAGGGGAATTTCTCCACGAAATAGAGCGAACTGCCAATCTTTCCATTCATGACACTCAATGCCACGAGCAGGAAGAGATAGGTCATCTCGCGAATAGGCACACTTTCCGTACGATAACGCACGATGCTGAAGATGGCAAAAAGTCCGAGTGCCACACCCGTTCCCACACTTTTGTCGCTACCCAAAAGGAGATAAATCAGGGCGAACACGCTGATGCTCATCAGTATGAACGAAAAATAATAGTCGCGCCGACGACCCTTGGGATAATAGAAATAGTGGACGATGATCCACACGAAGAAGGTGTTGAGCGAGGTGCTGACCAGGAGATTCAGCAGATTGACATTCTCTGAGAAGAAGCGAGCAAGGACTTCCATGATGATGCTTGAGTGTGTTAAGGGGAACGGCCAGGCCTATTCTCCCATAGTAATAGATTAAGGGATGTTCTATAAATTAGTTTTTTATTCATTTAGGAAGTGTTCTTATGCTT
>CAMGOT010000131.1 GCA_946060685.1 uncultured Bacteroidales bacterium | reverse complement strand
CCAGCAATGAGGCTTTGCATCTCTCCGCGAGCGAAATCGACATCTTCCGGGGCGTACTTTCCATGATTCAGCAGGAACTGCACCGTGCCATCGACAAACACAGCCGCGACCTCATCGTTTCGAACACCGAACTGCTCCTCAACTACTGCCTGCGGTTCTATGACCGCCAGTTCATCACCCGCGAGGAAATCAATCATTCCGTCGTGCAGAAATTCGAAACTCTCCTGAACGAATATATCGCCACCAAAGCCAGCAACGAAGGATTGCCCACGGTGGCTTACTTTGCCGACAAATGCTGTCTCTCCAACGGATATTTCGGCAATCTGGTGCGTGTGGAGACGGGCAGGACGGCGAAAGATTTCATCACGGAACATCTCCTCACTGCTGCCAGACAATGGCTCGACGACTCCTCCCTGAGCGTAAGCCAAGTGGCCCGGCGACTCGGCTTTGAATATCCCCAGCATTTCGTGCGGTTTTTCAAGGCACACACGGGCAAGACTCCGACACAATATCGCAAGGCATCCTGAATCTGTACGCGCAGGGGCAGGTTCGTCCCAAGCAAGTCCCAAGCAAGTCCCAAGTAAGTCCCATTTCCAGAGGACAAGGAAGGGAGCCTGTCGGGCAGAACAAGGGAGACGCATGGACACACGAGCCTTGCGGATGGGGGAGCAGGGGGCAGGCCGCTGTCTTGTCTGCTCAAAAATATAGCTTTTGGACACATATAGTATTAAGCAGTTAGTATTAAGCAGTTAGTATTAAGCAGTATTGTGGAGAGTCAAAAAAAGAGGTACAACAAATTGTTCGCCCTACTTCGTCGTTAGAGACATTTGAAAACGTGCTTTTCGTGGTGTTTTTGCAACTTGACACGTCAAAAAGCAATTTTCAGAAGTATTTTTGGGATTACACACGGCAAATTTTACCGTATTGCACTTGCTCAATTCAAAAGAATGCCGTAATTTTGCAGGCGGTTACCGAAATCATGCTGCCGAAATGGCTCAGTTGGTAGAGCAACGCATTCGTAATGCGTGGGTCGCGGGTTCGAGTCCCGCTTTCGGCTCACATCATGGTCCGCAGCCTCTTCGGCTGACGGACCTTTTTTATTCACTAATTTTAAATTTAAATGGACGACTATCACGCGGAAACTACGGTTTGCCACGTATAGGAAGAGGCCCATACCACCACATTCCAGACTCTGACTTTCCGCAGGTGCTCTCTTCCTATATCTTTCAGACACACTGAAAACTTCTATCCCCCCGACCAGACCAACACAAAAAACACCCACACTGTCCTCCATCCTCAGAAAGAAGGAGGAAAAGAGAGAGGGAGGAGGAGGGGGAAGGTTTTCAGCCCGGTCTTTTTGACGTGTCTTTCATTCAAACAACAGGAAGATAAGCATGCGTACATTCTGGAACTACCACCAGGGACTGCGCACTCTCGACGAGTGGCAGCCCAATTGCTGGGTGCAGGTGACTTGCCCCAGCCGCGAAGATGAGGACTTTCTGATCAACGACCTCAAGATCCCTGACTATTTCATCGACGACATTCGAGATAAGGACGAGCGTGCCCGCTATGACTACGATGAGGGATGGACCCTCATCATCCTGCGCATACCCTATGTGAAGGAGGCGCAAAGCCGCACGCCACACACCACCATCCCTTTGGGTATCATCCTGAACAAAGGGGTGTGCATCAGCGTGTGCAACTATGAGACCAATATGATGATCGATTTCATCAGCTACCAGCAGAAGCGTGGACTGGGATTCACCGACTCCGTCGACTTCGTGTTCCGAGTATTCCTCTCCAGTGCCGTATGGTACCTCAAGCGCCTGAAGCAAATCAGCGCACTCATAGAGCGTGCAAAGCGGGATTTGGACCACCCCATCGACAATGCCGACCTCATCAGCCTCTCACGCCTGCAGGACTCGCTCACCTATTTCGTCACATCCATTCGCGGAAATGAGACACTGCTCTCAAAACTGAAAATGAAACTCCCCATCGACGAATTGGATGCCGACCTCATTGAGGATGTCAACATCGAGATGAGTCAGGCACGCGAAACGACGAGCATCTACTCCAACATCCTCGACTCCACGATGGAGACGTATGCCAGCATCATCAACAACAATATGGCACAGACCATGAAGACGATGACTTCAGTCAGCATCATCCTCATGCTCCCCACATTGATTGCCAGCTTCTTCGGCATGAACCTCCTCAACGGCATTGAAAGTTCAGTGTTCGGATTCGGAGGCGTGATTGTCGGCAGCCTCATCCTCACCCTGCTCTTCTACCGCTATTTCCGACGCATCAAATGGATGTAGATGTGCCGTCGGGCCTGCCTCCTGCACGTCCTCTACCCTACCATAGCACCAAGCCACGCATTCTCAAGCCCATGCGTGGCTTGGTGCATTTTTGTAGTCAGCACCTGCTCCAAAGTCCGTATGCACAGCAGGAACAGGCCTGCCCCTCAGCACGCACACAGTGAAATCCACCAGAAAAAAAACGACTCCGGATTTTAACTTTCCCCCCATAATCCCCATCATATAAATGCCCACGGCTTAAACCGGCATTATCCATACAGCAAGAGTGACAACCCGACTGCACCGCCCATCCCTGCCCGCACAGCCTATCAACGACACCCACCATCTCCACAAAACATGAACGCCCAAAAACAAGAACGCCATGGAAAGCCCATCCGTTGACCAAAAAATCCTGTCCATGATCCGCGACTCGAGCATGAAAGAGAACGGCTTCAGGTTGCTGACCAAGACCTACGGCGAAAGACTCTATTGGCACATACGTCGCGTGGTGATAGGACACGACGATGCCGAGGACGTGCTGCAGGAGACGTTCATACAAATCTTCACGAAGTCCGACAGTTTCAAAGGCAATGCCGAACAACTGGCTGCATGGATCTACCGTATCGCCCTCAACGAAGCCCTGATGCACCTGCGCCAGCAGACGCACTTCTTCCAGAGCATCGACGATGTGAACCCCATTCTCATCAGCAAACTGCAGGCTGAGGACACGCAGGACGGCAACGAAGCCGAACGACTCTTGCAGGAGGCATTGCTGCAACTCCCCACCGTACAGAGAATGACCTTCAACATGCGCTATTATGATGGCATGAGCTACCAGCAAATGTCGGAAGTGACGGGCAAGAGTATCGGCACACTGAAGACCAATTTCCACTATGCCACCGAGCGCATCAAAGTCTATATCAAGGAACACAACGAATAAGCGTACAAAATGATAGCATTTAAGACAGAGAAAGCAACATTCCGCGAGACTCCCGCTTATGTGGACCACCTCGTAGCCCGCTGCACAGAGGCTGCACTCCGCCAAGCCCCCAAGCGCCGGCAACGCCTGCGCCTGCGCCGACGCATCACTGCCGTGGCAGCATCCGCCATCATCGTGCTGGGAGTGGGACTCTCCCTCTACACCTTCCACACCGACCCACCTTCCACCGAAACTGCAGCCTACAGCAGTCCGCTCGACTCCTATCTGGCACACATCACCGACGAGGAAGCCCAGCTTATGGTGGCCTACGAGGTGGAGGATTTTCAGGAATACTGATACCGGCATCACCATGTAGCCCCCCGACAAGACCAACACACATAACTCCAGCATACATTTTACATCATGAAACACATCATCCATCTTCTGCTTGCTTTCTTCTGTGCCCTCGGCGCATCATCGCTCAACCTCCCGCAGCCGCCACAGCAGGACAAGAATCGCGAAGAAGTCAACCAGCGGCTGTTTGAGGCCAAAGCCACCGAAATCTGCGAACGCCTCAAGCTTACTGCCGACCAGAAGTCAAAATTCGTACCGCTTTACAGAAAATATGACCGGGAGATGCGGCAAGTGTGGCAGAAGAACCGCGAGCAGAGCAAGCCGCTCAACAATGTCGAACGAACGAAGATGCACATCAAATGCCAGCAGAAAGTGCAGGATATACGTCTGAAGTACGTCGACAAATTCAGCAAAATACTCACAGGGAACCAACTCGACGAATTCTATCGTATAGAGGCAGAAATGCAGCAGCGCATCAAGCATCGCAAAAACGGCAAGCCTGGCGGCAACAGCCCCGGAAAGAGAAAGCCGGAACAACACTGAAGCACTCGGCATCCAAGCCTCAACGCCTGCTCCCCCACCAAACATGCAGGAAGGGGGGGGATGCAACAAGAGGACGTGCAGGCAAGAATGCCCTATTATCATGCAAAGGAGACAAGGCCCCACACATTCGGACACCTTGCCTCCTTTTTTGTGTTCCCTGTCGGCACACCTGCCATGATACGCCTTGTCAAAGCAGTTGGAATGCAGAAAAACACCGGAAATGAAATCCAGACTGCACTATTTCACCTTTTTTCTTGCACATCCCGAATATTATTCTCACTTTTGTAGTCCGCCACGGCCATGCCCCTCGATGCGGCAGCAGGCACGGGAGGCAGAATCGCAATCTTCAACAACCCCATAACAACTCCCCCTTCTTAAACCAAAGTATCATGGTAAACAGATTCATTCTTAACGAAGTATCCTACTTCGGCCCCGGTGCCCGCAAGGAATTGCCGGGAGTAGTGGAACGCCTCGGCTTCAAGAAAGCCCTGGTAGTGACCGACAAAGGCCTTGTGAAGTTCGGTGTGGCCAAGATGGTGACCGATGTTCTCGAAGAGGCCGGCATAGCCTACGAACTCTACAGCGAGGTGAAGCCCAACCCCACAGTCACCAACGTGAAGATGGGTGTCGAAGCCTTTGCAGCAGCAGGAGCCGACTTTATCGTGGCCATTGGAGGAGGTTCTGCCATGGATACCGCCAAAGGCATCGGTATCGTGACGAACAACCCGGAATTTGCCGATGTGGTAAGCCTTGAAGGCTGTGCCCCCACACGGAAAAAGACCGTGCCTATCATCGCACTACCCACCACAGCAGGCACAGCAGCCGAAACCACCATCAACTATGTGATTATCGACGAGGAAAAGCAGAAGAAGATGGTATGCGTCGACCCCAACGACATTCCATGCTGTTCCATCATTGATGCCGAACTGATGTACACCCTTCCCAAAGGCACTACCGCCGCTACCGGAATGGACGCCCTCACCCATGCCATCGAAGGCTATATCACCAAGGCAGCCTGGGAACTGAGCGATATGTTCGAGATTGAAGCCATTCGCATGATCAACAAGCACCTGCGTACGGCCGTCTACGACCCGACCAATCCCGTAGGGCGCAACGGTATGGCAGTGGCACAATATGTGGCCGGTATGGCATTCTCCAATGTGGGCCTCGGTGTCGTACACGGTATGGCACATCCCATGGGCTCGCTTTTCGACATCCCTCACGGTGTTGCCAATGCCCTCCTGCTCCCCACGGTGATGGAATTCAACAAACCCGTGTGCATCGACAAGTATGTGGAAATCGCCAAGGCGATGGATGCCTACAAGGATGGCATGACGAAGGCCGAAGCCGCCCAAGCTGCCTGCGATGCCGTACGTGCCCTGGCCATCGAGGTAGGCATACCGCAGCACCTCAGCGAAATCGGCATCAAGGAGGAAGACATCGATGTACTGGCCGATCAGGCGATAGCCGACGTATGTACTCCGGGCAACCCGCGCAAGGTGACGCGTGAGGACATCGTGGCACTCTATCGCAAAGTGCTGTAAGGAAAAGGACGACGTGCCCACGGAGGGGCACACAGCATATAGAAAGGGAGGGGGTGTTCCGCAGTCAGGTCCAAGCCTGATTTACGGAACACCCCCTCCTTCTGTCCTCCTCCCCGGCATAACGACGACAAGGCAGAGCCCATAGCCCCGTGCATGCAGCTTTCGGGCCCAAATGCACCCACCCGGGAGGAAAGCCCGCTTTTCAGATATACTTACTTTGCCCGAGAAGTAGTACTTACTTTGCCGATGAAGTATATCTTCTCCAGCCGATGAAGTATATCTTATTGTGCTGTACTTTTTGGCATCGTTGCCAGAGGTAGTTACATTACTCTCCTTTAAAGCCTGAGTAATGAATGCATTATTAACCTTTTGTTTACCAAGAAGGTTGCTTAACTTCTTTTCAAAAGCCATTTTATAAAAGTTTATTTACAAATACTAAATTAAGTACAATAGAGATGAGAGTTATTAGAGGCCATATCACACAAAATATAATAACATTGATCGATTCATAATTCATATCATACTTATCTTTTTTATAGTATAGCCAATTAACACACAAATTAAAAACATTCATAGGTGTATTAAATACTTTATACTTATTCCAATAGTATCTAAGTATTCGTTTAGAACAAATAGACCCTAGAAGTATAAAGAATAAACAGAACCCGTCTTTAAATAACAGGAAGACCGCCATCAACTTTGTCCAATTCATCTTTCTTTAAATATAAGATTTCTTTTATTATATCAGCAACTCTTTTAGCATCAAAAGTTGTTTTACTTAATTCTGATCGACTTGCTAATTCATAAATATATGGAATTATTTTCATATATCCTTTTTTAATTTTTTCAAGATTTTTAGGATATTTTCTTGTTGAGTCTAATATAGAATCATATAAAATTTGACTAACTATAGTAATTTATCTATCAGTATAATAAGTAGTGTAGTCTTTTGTTATTGATAATTGATTAAGTTCACAACTTAATTTGTTTATATTTTCTTCTGCTACATAATTATCAGTA
>CAMGOT010000130.1 GCA_946060685.1 uncultured Bacteroidales bacterium | reverse complement strand
CCGAGGTGCGAAGGAGGAAGGTTTACCAAGCTAATTTATAGAACATCCCTAAAATCAGTCAACTTATATTTCAGGGGTGTTCCATAAAGGGGTGTCTGCCTGGTCGCTTTTCCTCCTCTCGCACGGTATCTTTTGTTTTTCAAGCACTTACACAGCACGCCATTGCCTGCCTGCAAGGCATAAACCTACTGCACGATAGGCCCCTCCCCCAAAAACCACCGCTCCGCCTCAAGCTAATTTAAAGAAAGCCCCTATAGCGCCCACCATCAAAGGGAGAGGATGAAATCGCAAAGCTTCTGTACCGCCCTCGCCCGATGCGACATGCGGTTTTTCTGCTCCACTCCCAGCTCTGCAAACGTCTTTCCAGTGTCCTCGGGCGAGAATACAGGATCGTAGCCGAAGCCATCAGTTCCCCTGCGCTCGGTAGTAATCGTCCCGTTTACAATCCCTTCAAACACATATTCCTTGCCGCCAAGAATCAGGGCAATCACAGTACGGAAGCGTGCAGAACGGTCGGCAGCACCTTCCATTTCTGCCAAGAGCTTCGTGGTGTTAGCCTCGGTGTCATGCCTGTCAGGATAGGCATAACGTGCGGTAAAGACACCGGGCCTGCCATTCAGCACCTTGACTTCCAGTCCGGTATCGTCAGCAAAGACATCCACACCGTAACGCTCATAAATATACCTGGCTTTTTGGAGGGCATTCCCTTCCAGTGTGTCGGCGGTTTCCGGGATATCATCATGACAACCTATGTCGGCCATGCTGAGCAGTTCGACTTTCTCACCAAGTATGGTACTGAATTCTGACAGTTTATGAGTATTGTTGGTAGCAATTACAAGTTTCATTTTCGTATTATGATTTTTTCCTTGCCATAATGGCTCACAGCGCAGGAAAGTATGTGGTCGGTAATGAGATTTTTTAGCGTTCAGGAGTATAGGCAGGGGAGGGGTACTATTCCCTGACTATTTCCACAGGTATATTCCCCATTTCCGCAGCAATGTCAGTAAAGGAACTCCAGTAGGACCCGATGAGCTGCCGGGTGGCTGCCAAACACCAGAGGTCAACTACGGCATCGCGCATACCCTCCACGGTATCACGTCGCACGTCGGTCTGCTGGCTGACAATCCTATGGCCAAATTCCTGCCGGAGTTCAGCCTTCAGGGAGTCATCGTCGGTGGCCAGGAAAAAACAGGTGTCGGCATGTTTCTGCACCTCTCTTCTCATGGCTTTCCTGAAGCCTTCCGGAGTGCTGTGCTGCATCGCCACCACATTGTCGGTACGGCGAATATGCACCCCCACGGTTCTTGGTCCGCACATTTCCATCATCGAGTTGATGCGCTGCCGCAATTCCGGCAACGGTCTTAGCCGTGCCATGGTCTGGCTCGTGTAGCCGCACAAGCTGTAGCCCGTAGAGATGTATATGCGCTCGTCGCGCTGAAGGAGTTGCCAGAAGTCATCCTCGCTTTCAGGCAGATAGTTCACACATTGCCGGTTAAAGCCGAGGAGCCATCTTACCACTGCGGGCATCCAAAGGTTTTGCCTGCGTATAGGTATCGCCCACCAATGCCGGTGAACGATGCTGAGGGCTTCCGTCTCCAATGGTTCAAACAACTCCTCGAACCACGCCCTGCACTCTGCATTCCTTGCCCATTCCACGCGGATATTGTCCACTCCGTGCCCCTCAGCTTCCATCAGGGAAAAAAGGAGCCGGAGTCGATTGCACAATCCTCCCTGTGGCACTACGGTCAGTTGCCTCATGCCTTGCCGTTGTCCTCCTCGTGATGAGAATCCGCCAGTGCAGCCTGCACCTTTTCATTCTTGACGCTCATCCGCCTCATGGTGTCGAAACCATCGCCGAAGACGGCAGCGGCACGGGTCTGCGAGACAAACGCCTGTCGGTCGATGCTCTGGATAATGGCAAAGATATGATTGCTCTCGTTCTTGCGCGTCAGCACCATCAGCACCTTTGTAGGCTGCTTGGTATACCATCCTGTGGCATCCAGCACGGTGACTCCGCGATGATAAATATTGATGGCAGTGGCTATCTCCTCATATTTCTTGGAAATTATCAGGAACTGTACAGACTGCCGCTTGCTGTTGTACACGTAGTCGAGCGTAAGATTCGTGACGAGGAGTGTGGTGTAGCCATAGATAAGCTGCACGAGATTAGCCCCCGGCAGAAGCATCGACGACGTGATGATGAGCACATCGCAAATCATCATCACTGTCCCCAGCGAGAGGTCGCGGTATTTGTTGGTGATGGTGGCAATGATGTCCGTGCCTCCGGTGCTTCCTCCACGTCCGAACACCAGAGCGATGCCCACACCGCAAAGAGCGGCTCCGAAGATGGTGCTCATGAACGCATTGTCAGTGAGCTGAGGCAGACGCACATGCTCATTGAAATTGGGGAAGAATTCCGGATTCAGCGCATAGAAAAACTTCATCGCGCTCTCAGTGGCAGAGAGCAGGAAAGTGAGCATGAACACGGCAAAGATGGTCTTTACGCAGAATTTCCATCCCATCACCTTCACTGCAGCCACGAGCAGCAGGATGTTACAGAGGAAATAGGTGTACTGCACCTTCCAGAAGCCGGTGGCATAGAAGATGATGGCACCGGCACCTGCCAGGCCTCCCGTAGCCACCTCAAAGGGCAGAAGGAAACAGTTGAAGCCCACGGCATAGAGGAGCAGGCCGATGGTAATGACTGAATAGTCAGCGATGTCTCTTGACAGACTCGTCTTGATGGAAACTGTCATGGTCTCTCGATTGACGATGTTAGATGGTAGAACGGTTAAATGGCTATATTGGAGCAGGGGAGAACACCCCCCTATAGGCGTAAACACTCCTATATAATATTACGCGTACGTACGCGCACGCGCGCACGATAAGGAGAAAACACCTGCACGGTTGAGCATGCGGACAGGCAGCCCGGCAGCCATAGCCCAGGATTCAGCCCAGCGTGCGCAGAGTAGAAAAGCAGGCGCTATGGCGAAAACGCTTTTGCCCTTTCATGGCGCCTTGCTCAACCGTACAGGCCGAAAAACACTGAAGGGGTGGCCATTCGCATCATGGCGACAGGCCTCTTCAGGCATTTGGATATCATTTTCCAGGCTTGACGACAAAGTTGACGATGCGCTTGGGCACTGCCACCACCTTGACAACCTGCATACCCTCCAGGTATTTTGCAGCCTCAGGAGCAGTCTCGGCCATCTCGCGCATCTGTTCCGGTGTGGCATCAGCGGGGAACTCCATGCTGAAGCGCACCTTACCGTTGAACTGCACACCGAGTGTCACGCTCTCTTCCTTCAGATATTCCTCACACAGTTCCGGCCAGGAAGCATCGCACACCGTCGTGTCGTGTCCGAGAGCATGCCAAAGTTCTTCGCTGACATGGGGCGTGAAGGGAGCCATCAGCACCACAAGCTGCTCAAGCACCTTGCGGCTGCGGCATTTCTGCTGCTGCAACTCACCCACTGCCACCATAAATGCCGGAATGCTGGTGTTGTAGGAGAACTCCTCGATATCCTCGCTCACCTTCTTGATAAGGCGATGGAGAGTCTTGAGGTTCTCGCGTGTCGGCTCCTCGTCGCTCACCGCCAAAGCATCCGAATCCTTGGCCCAGAACAGTCCCCAAGCCTTCTTCAGGAAGCGGAAACAGCCATCAATGCCATTGGTGTCCCAAGGCTTGCTCTGCTCAATGGGACCGAGGAACATTTCGTACAGGCGAAGGGTATCTGCACCGTAACGCTCACAGATGTCGTCGGGATTCACCACATTATACTTTGATTTCGACATCTTTTCGATGGCCTGCGAGATGATATAGTTGCCGGCCTCGTTCGTGATGATTTCAGCATCCTTGAATTCCGGCATCCACTCGCGGAATTTCTCCACATCCAGCTGGTTGCCGTTCTTCACGGTACTAATGTCGGTATAGATGGGGTCGGCCTCCATGCCCTCGAAGAAATATCGGTTCTTCTTGGCCGTATCGTCATATTGCACATCGAGGAGGTCGAAGCTCACATACTTCTGCGTGCCCTTCACTCGGAACACAAAGCTGGACCATCCCTGAATCATTCCCTGATTGATGAGCTTCTGGAAAGGCTCCTCCTTCTTGCTGACACCCAGGTCGAAGAGGAACTTGTTCCAGAATCGGGAATAGATGAGGTGGCCTGTGGCATGTTCGCTGCCGCCCACATAGAGGTCCACGTTCTGCCAGTAGGAGGCGGCCTCTTCGCTCACGAGTGCATGGTCGTTCTTGGGATCCATATAGCGCAGGTAGTAGGCACTGGAGCCTGCAAAGCCCGGCATCGTGTAGAGTTCGATGGGGAAGATGGTCTTCTCGTCGACCAATGCCTTGTCCACCACCTTGCGGTTCGCCTCGTCCCATGCCCATATCTGTGCATTTCCCAATGGGGGTTCGCCCGTCTCGGTGGGGAGGAATTTCTCCACCTCAGGCAGTTCCACGGGCAGACATTCCTCTGGAATCATCGTGGGGATGCCCTGCCTGTAATATACGGGGAACGGCTCTCCCCAATAGCGCTGGCGGCTGAAGATGGCATCGCGCAGGCGATAGTTCACCTTCACGCGTCCCAAATTGTGCGCGCTCACGAAACGCTTGGTTTCCTGAATGGCCTCCTTGATGCTGAGTCCGTTCAGGCAGAGGGCTTCACCGTCATACTTCACGCTCTTGTCCTCGCTCACGGGTGAATTGGTCACGATGCCTTCCTTGGCATCATAGCTTTCCTCGCTCACGTCGGCTCCCTCCACCAGGGGGATGATGGGCAGTCCGAAGTGTTTGGCAAAGGCATAGTCGCGACTGTCGTGGGCGGGCACGGCCATGATGGCACCCGTGCCATATCCTGCCAACACATATTCGGCAATATATATAGGACACTTGTCGCCGGTAATGGGGTTGATGCCGTAGGCACCGGAGAACACGCCCGTCACGGTGTGGTCAATCATGCGCTCGCGCTCAGTGCGGCTCTTCACATACTTGATGTACTCGTCCACCTCCTTGCGCTGCCCGGCTGTGGTCACCTGGTCCACCAGTTCGCTCTCGGGAGCCAGGACAAAGAAGGTCACGCCAAACATGGTGTCGGCACGGGTGGTGAAGATGGTGAAGCGGACATCGCTGCCGGCCACGCTAATCTGCACTTCCGTACCCTCGCTGCGGCCAATCCAATTTCTCTGTGTCTCCTTGATGCTGTCGCTCCATTGTATGGTGTCCAGCCCGTCCAGCAGGCGCTGGCTGTAGGCACTCACACGCAGGCACCACTGCCGCATCTTCTTCTGCTCCACGGGGTAGCCTCCGCGCTCGCTCACACCGTTGACCACCTCATCGTTGGCCAGAACGGTACCCAACTGCGGACACCAGTTCACCATGGTCTCGCCCATAAAGGCCAGCCGGTAGTTCATCAGCACATCGCTCTGCTTCCGGGCATCCCAACTGTTCCACTCCTCGGCAGTGAAGTGCATCTCCTCCGTGCAGGCCACATCCCAGTCGCCCGTACCTTCCTGCTCGAAGTGTGCGGTCAGCACTTCGATGGGCATGGCTTTCTGCTTCTTGTTGCAGAAGAAACTGCCGAACATCTTCTGGAAGGCCCACTGGGTCCAGTGGTAATAGTCGGGCGTGCAGGTGCGCACCTCGCGGTTCCAGTCGAACGAGAAGCCTATCTTGTCCAGCTGCTCGCGATAGTGGTCAATATTCTGGAAGGTACTGATTTCAGGGTGCTGGCCGGTCTTGATGGCATGCTGCTCGGCAGGCAGGCCATAGGCATCATAACCCATGGGGTTGAGCACATTGAATCCCTGCAGACGCTTGTAGCGGGCATAGATGTCGCTGGCGATATAGCCCAACGGATGTCCCACGTGCAAGCCTGCTCCCGAAGGATAGGGAAACATGTTAAGGACGTAGAATTTCGGTTTTCCGTTGCACTCACCGACATGGTAGATACCTTCCTCTGCCCATTGCTTTTGCCAACGGGACTCAATGTCTCTGAAATTGTATTCCATTTGTTTGTTAGCCGTATTTTTGTGATGTATGCCGATGCCTGCCTGGCCATATTCTTATCCGCTAAGACAGGCACCGCTATTTTAGGATGCAAATTTACAAAGCAATAGGTGAAAGCACAAAATTTTTCAGCTTTTTTTACCGCTGCCAGGGTGATATTGCTGCATATCGTGAAATACCACTTGTATTATCTCTCGTTTTTCCGTCGGATGCCACTTCAAAAATTCAGGGCGGAACATCCTGCTATCATCGTTTGTTTCCTGACCGCACGCTCAAAAAAAAATTGAACCACACATGAAGGGAATGGAACTAAAACCTGCGTAAAAGGCATTGATTTCGTTGGTGCCTGTCTTTTTTGGCTTGCTCTTGAGAATATCACCAAGAAATCAACATTTGCCTGAGTTGTCATTGTTATCTGAGTTGTCGTGTTTTGTGTTTGGACGACAACGGGGACAACGGGGGACAACTTTTTTCTTGTAGTTGTGGCTAACGATAGGAGGCACAAGTATTCGGGACATCAAATTGCAGGCCCTATTTCCGGCATTTTATCGGTTGCGATGCCCGAATGACTTCTCACGAACACCTTGCTGCTCATAACAATATAGGGATTTTCTATAAATTAGTTTTTTATTCATTTAGGAAGTGTTATTATGCTTGGCTTCGCCTTACTCCTTGGCTGTCGCCTTCCTCCTTCG
>CAMGOT010000129.1 GCA_946060685.1 uncultured Bacteroidales bacterium | reverse complement strand
CAAGCAGACACCCTTTGAAAAAAGATTATATACTAATTTATAGAACACCCCTTAAATCATCAGCATACAAATCAAAACATACTAATCAATAAAACAAATATAAAACTATGGCAAAGGTAATTGAAGGTCTCTACTATAGCGAGAGCCACGAATATGTACGAGTGGAAGGCGAATTTGGCTATGTCGGCATCACCGACTATGCCCAAAGCCAGCTTGGCAACGTAGTCTATGTGGATATGCCCGAAGAGGACGATGAGGTGACGGCAGGCGAAGAATTCGGAGCCGTCGAGAGCGTGAAGGCTGCCAGCGACCTCTTCTCGCCCGTCAGCGGAACCGTGGTCGAGGTGAACAGCGCACTTGAGGACGAGCCTGAACTCGTGAACCAGGATGCGTTTGAGAACTGGATCATGAAGGTGCGTCTCAGCGACCCTTCCGAGCTGGAGAAGCTGCTTGATGCAGAGGCTTATGCCAAAATCTGCGAATAAAGAGGGAAAACAACGCGAAAGATTCAACGCGAAATAGTCGGAAAAAAATCAGACGATGTTCAAGTATTTCCCACATACTGCCGATGACATTCAGAAAATGCTGGATGTCATCGGAGTTTCCAGCCTCGACGATCTCTATGCAGAGGTGCCCGAGGAACTGAAACTCCACCGCGACCTTGATATTCCTGCCGAAAAGAGCGAGATAGAGGTGCGGAGAATCATCGAGGCACTTGCTGCCGCCAACCGTCGCCTTGTCTGCTTTGCAGGAGCCGGATGCTATGACCATTACACCCCCAGCGTGGTGCCATACATTGCATCGCGCTCGGAGTTCAGTACCAGTTATACCCCCTATCAGGCCGAAATCTCGCAGGGTACGCTCCAGTACATCTTCGAGTATCAGACCATGATGGCCGACCTTACAGGAATGGACATCTCCAATGCCTCAATGTACGACGGCAGTACCGCCACCGCAGAGGCCATGCTGATGTGTGTGGCTGCTGCCAGGAAGCGCAATCGGGTGGCAGTCAGCGCTACGTTCCAGCCCAATGTCCTGCGTGTGGTCGAAACGTATGCCAAGTTTCATGGTGTCGACCTCGTCGTGGTGCCTGCCACTGCCGAGGGCGTGACCGACCGTGCAGCACTTCAGGCACTCGTGGAGGCCGATGATGTGGCTGGCGTGATTGTGCCGCAGCCCAACCGCTACGGCATTGTAGAGGACTTTACAGGACTGGCAGAACTCTGCCATGCCCACAAGGCCCTGCTCGCCATCAACACTGTGGCATCCGCGCTCGGAGTGCTGAAGACTCCGGGAGAGTGGGGAGCCGACATTGCCTGTGGCGATGCCCAGAGTCTCGGTGTCCCTATGGGATATGGCGGGCCCTATATCGGCTATCTCTGTACTACCGAGGCTCTCGTTCGCAAGATGCCCGGACGCCTGGTGGGTGCCACTACCGATGCCGAAGGCCGCAGAGCCTTCGTGCTCACCATGCAGGCACGCGAGCAGCATATTCGCCGGGAGAAGGCCACTTCCAATATCTGTACCGCACAGGGATTCATGTGCCTCTATGTGGCTGCCTATCTGGCCCTGATGGGAGAGAACGGCCTGCGCGAGGTGAACGAGCAGAGCTATGGAGCGGCCCACTATCTCCACGACCGCCTGCTGGCCACGGGAAAGTTTTCGGAAGCCTTCCCCGGACAGCCCTTCCTCAATGAGTTCACGCTCCGCTATGACGGCTGCGTGTGCGAACTGCGACGCAGAATGGCCGAGGCCGGATATTTGGCAGGAGTGTGTACGGAAGGTATGGAAGGCTGCCTGACGCTGGCCGCCACCGAGACCCGCACACGCGAGGAAATAGATATGTTTGTAAGTCTGATTTAAGGGGTGTACTATAAATAAGTATGAATAATGTCTATTACGGAAAGTTGGTGTTTGAACTTTCCCAACCTGGCCGGAAGGGCTATTCTCTCCCCGCCAATGCTTTCAAGGACTATGCACTCGATGCCTTGCCTGCAGGCCTGCGCAGGGAGAGCAAGACCATCCTGCCTGAGGCCGACGAACTCACCGTGGTGCGTCACTATACCAATATGTCGAACAATAATTTCGGTGTGGACACCGGATTCTATCCCCTCGGATCCTGTACGATGAAGTACAACCCCAAGGTGAACGAGGAGATGGCGGCCCTGCCGGGATTCAACATACATCCTGCCACACCGGATTGTGCCGCACAGGGTGCGCTGAAGCTATACGATGAGGTGCAGAGGACGCTGGCAGAGATTTCCGGTCTTTCGCGCTTCACCCTCAATCCCTATGCCGGAGCACATGGCGAACTCACGGGACTGATGGTCATCGGCACCTATCATCGCCAGCGGGGGGATGTGGCACGCACGAAAATCATCGTCCCCGACTCTGCCCACGGCACAAATCCTGCCTCGGCCGCTGTGGCAGGATTCCAGATTGTGCAGGTGAAGAGTACCGCCGGAGGCACCGTGGATGTCGAGGACCTCAAGCCCCTGCTCGGGCCGGATGTGGCCGGTATGATGATGACCAATCCCAACACGCTCGGCATCTTCGAGACGCAGATTCCCGAAATCGCACGCCTGGTGCATGAATGCGGTGGCCTGATGTATTACGATGGGGCAAACCTCAACCCCATGCTCGGAGTGTGCCGCCCTGGCGATATGGGCTTCGATGTGATGCACATCAATCTCCACAAGACCTTCTCCACGCCCCATGGTGGCGGTGGTCCGGGAAGCGGCCCTGTGGGAGTACGGGCAGGGTTGGAGCATTGTCTCCCCAATCCCCAGGTGGTGTTCAACGAGGAGAAAGGCCGCTATGAGCAGCATTTCGACGAGAAGTCGTTGGGCAGTGTGTCGGGTTTCCTCGGAAATTTCGGCATCATCGTGCGTGCCTACGCCTATCTGCTCAGCCTCGGAAGGGAGAATGTGCCTATGGCAGGCCGTCTCAGCGTGCTGAATGCTAATTATATCAAGGAGTGTCTGAGAAGCCACTACAAGCTGCCCATCGATGTGCTCTGCAAGCATGAGTTCGTGTTCGATGGTCTGCGCGAGGAGTATGGTGGCGACCACCACGATCCCGCCCACGTCACCACACTCGATGTGGCAAAGCGCCTGCTCGACTATGGCTATCATGCTCCCACCATCTATTTCCCCCTTCTTTTCCACGAGGCCCTTATGATCGAGCCTACGGAGACGGAGAGCAAGGACACGCTCGATGCCTTCATCGAGGTGATGAAGCGCATTGCCGAAGAGGCAAAGGCCGACCCGCAGATGCTCAAGACGGCTCCTCACACCACCCCCATACGTCGTCTGGACGACGTGAAGGCCGTGAAGGAACCCAAATTCACGTTCAAGGCGCTTTGAAAATATCCGGCCTTTGCGGCAGGAGACTGAATATGCAATCCTGAAGACTGGCTGCCTGGAGGACTTCCTGCCTTCCGGGCAGCCCTCCTTCTATCTTTTTTGGCCATACCGAATCGCCTGAGGATGTTCAGGGCGAGGTGTGGCAGCGGGAAGAGGCGAAGACCTAAACATGCGGCAGCATTCCTTCCTCTCCCCTAATCCTTCCTCTCCCCTAATCCTTCCTCTCCCCCTAATTTTTCATACCCAACAATCATGGAAACACAACTGATCATTATAGGTGCCGGCCCCGGAGGCTATGAGGCGGCAGTTCATGCTGCCAAGGCGGGTTTGCAGACCGTCGTCATCGAGCGCGGACCATTGGGTGGCACCTGCCTCAATGCCGGATGTATACCCACAAAGTGCCTGTGCCATACGGCCGAGGTGCTGGAGTCGGCACGACAGTCGGCAGCATTAGGCATCACTGCCACAGATGTGCAGTTCAATCTTGCCCAGGCCATGGCTCGCAAGGATGCCATCGTCGGGCAGCTACAGGGAGCCATCGACGCCCTGATGCAGAGTCCCGGCATTACCCTCGTGCGTGGTGAAGCACGCTTCATTGATGCCCATACCGTGGCTGTGGGCGATGCTGTGTATACGGCACCGAACATCATTATCGCCACGGGAAGCGTGTCGAAATTTCTCCCCATCGAAGGAGCGCACGCCAAGGGTGTGCTTACCAGTACCGAACTCCTGCAGTTGGACGAAGTGCCCGCAAGGCTCACCATTATCGGTGGGGGAGTGATAGGACTGGAATTTGCCGCTATATTCCGCACTTTCGGTTCGGAGGTGACGGTAGTGGAGTTCTGCAAGGAAATCCTCCCCTTCTTCGACCGTGATTTGGCAAAACGCCTGCGTACCAGCTTGAAACGCCAGGGCGTGGAGTTTCATGTGGGGGCAGCTGCCAAGGCCATCCGTGAGGGCGAATGCCTGACGGTGGAGTACGAGGAGAAAGGCCGGCTCCGTACGGTGGATGCCGATGTGGTGCTGATGGCCGTGGGCCGTGGCGCCAACCTCGACAGCCTTAATTTTGCCGATGCAGGCATTGAGGTGTCGCGCCGTGGGGTGGTGGTCGACGGAAATTTCCAGACCAGCGTGCCCGGAGTGTATGCCGTGGGCGACATCAACGGACTTTGCCAACTGGCACATGCCGCTACCTTCCAGGGCTTTGCGGCTTTGGACCACATTCTCGGGCGCCCCTCGCCCTATCGTCTGGAAGTGATGCCTGCCGCTGTATTCACCGTGCCTGAAGCCGCCATGGTGGGACAGACAGAGGAGCAGCTTGCGGAGGCAGGAGTGGAATATGTGGCACACAAGTCGTTCTACCGTGCCAACGGCAAGGCTCTCACGATGGCTGCCGACGATGGATTTGCGAAAATCCTTACCGATGCCAGCGGCCGGATTCTGGGAGCGCACATCCTTGGAGCACATGCTTCCGACCTCATTCATGAGGTGGCAGTAATCATGCAACACGACGGCAATATCAGCGAAATCACCACCACCGTGCATGCCCATCCTGCATTGAGTGAAATTCTGCTGGCGGCAGCACGTCATTGACAATTATTATGTTGTAGGGGGGCAGGCCAAGTCTGCCCCCCCTACTGATACACAGTACCTACCGAATCTTTTACGCTATCATGAATTTTTTGTCCACACTGTTTTTGCTGATAGGCAGTTATTGCCCGGAAACCGACCCTGGAGTGAAGGTGTACGATTTCGATACTGCAGCGGGAACGGCAACGCCATTCTGCGAAGTTTCTGGCATTGAAAACCCTTCATTCCTGTGCATCTCCGATGATGGCAGTCACGTTTATGCCGTGAGCGAGCGCGAGGGGAGCACTTCCATGCTGCATCATCTTGTGTTCCAGCCGTCCAAAGCATCTCTGCAACTGCTTGGAGCCCGCCTGACGAAAGGTGGGGCGCCATGTTATGTGGCACTGGCTCCCGATGGCAGGAGCGTATATACGGCGAATTATTTGGGCGGAAGTGTCACGATGTTCCGACGCGATGCCAATGGCACCCTCTCCATCGGCCAGTCCACGCCATTCACCGGACATGGTGTGGATGCCGAGCGGCAGAGCGGACCGCATTTGCATGCCATAAATTTCACCCCCGACGGGAAATGGATGCTTGCCAATGATTTGGGAACGGACAGGATTCATCTCTTCCCGAAGGCCGACGACGGTACTTATCCTTCCTGTACGCAAGACTTTGCGCTTCAGGGTGGCATGGGGCCCCGGCACCTCTGCTTCGATGCAATGGGCCGGTATGCCTATCTATTGGGTGAGATGAGTGGCGAGATTGCCGTATTGAAATACCATCCGGAAGCCGAGCATCCACTTTCCGTGGTGCAGACCGTGAAGGCCGACATTCACGACGGCAAGGGAAGTGCCGACATCCATCTCTCGCCCGACGGCCACTTCCTCTATGCCTCCCACCGCCTGAAGGGCGACGGAATCAGCATCTTCGCCGTGGATGCCGCCGGATGCCTGACTCCCGTAGGGTATCAGCCCACGGGCAGCCATCCGCGGAATTTCACCCTTTCGCCCGACGGCCGCTATCTGCTTGTGGCTTGCCGCGATGCGGACGAGGTGGAGATTTATGAGCGGAATCCTGCGACGGGCGGGCTGAAGGATACGGGCAGGCGCATCAGCACCCCAAAGCCGGTATGCCTGGTGTTCTGTGAGCGGTAAAGGCCCCTTGGGAAGTGTACGTCAGGATGGGCGGCAACAGGACACAGGAAGGCGGGCAGGCGGGGAAGCGTATGCTCGAAGCCGCGTCCTTGATGCTTTCGGGAGCCCCCATCCTGCATGTAAGAAAATAAAATATTCAAGTTTCGCAAGTCGCTGCCGTTAGTTGACAAGCGTTCAGGGCACGGGCTGAAAGCCCAAAAGCGCTTAGCCCAGGGCATCGCCCTGGGTAGGTTAACCGCCGTGAATGCGCCCTGAAAGGGCAAAAGCATTAAAATCCCGGGCCATACGCTTCCTGCCTTGCAGGGCGACCTTGAAACTTGAAACCGATATAAATATTAGAAAACAAAAATAAATGCGAGTTACGCGTTAACAGTTAACACTTGGGGCGAGGAGATGGCGAACGTAACAGTCGCTGTAGTCCTTGCAGTAAGGGGGCAGCGAGTGGCGCACGAGACACAGACCGGCGTCGGTGGCAATGCGAGTGAGCTGAAGACAGAGCTTCTCGCCGGGGATGTCCTGGTCGGGATACATGTGGAGCGTGGAGTGTCGGGCGAAGAACTCAAGGATATGCAAATGCGCCAGTAACTCTATCCTCAGGAAGTGAGCGATGAAATCATACTCAAGGCAAAGGAGGTGAG
>CAMGOT010000128.1 GCA_946060685.1 uncultured Bacteroidales bacterium | reverse complement strand
AAGAAAGGGGTGTGTATGCCTTTTTTTAAACTGTTCTACTGTATCTACTGTATCTACTGTACTACTATATAACTGTATTATTGTTGTTTTCCCAGGGTTTCCTCCTTCTCGTAGGAGGGTGCCCTTATGCTTCCTCTACAGGGCCTTTCGTCATCATGGGGCCTGTGGGGGAGGGTGGAAGGTGGTTCAGTCAGACGCTATGAGCAGTTCGTCGGCATCGCCCAGCTTGTCGTAGCCGCTCACGAGCACGCGGTCGCCAGGCTGCAGGCCAGAGAGGATTTCGTACTGCTGCGGGTTCTGCCGCCCTATTTCTATGGGAGTGCGGAGTGCCGTACGGCCGTCGGGGGAGAGGCGGTAGATCCAGCGTCCTGCCGTGTGCTGATAGAAGTTGCCACGAGGGATGACGAGAGCCGCCTCCGGACGTCCCAGTTCGATCTGTACGCGATAGCTCTTGCCCAGGCGGATATTGGCGGGACGCTCGGCGGTGAAGACGAGGTCGCAGGGGAAACTGCGGTCCTTCACCTCAGGCACCACCTTGCTGATGCGTAAGGGAAACTTCCGCTCCTGGTACTGGATGCTGGCCGGCAGCCCCGTGGTGATGCGGTCGATATAGTACTCGGACAGCGAGGCCCGCACCTTATAGTCCGTGAGCACTTTGATTTCTCCCACGCTCGTCCCCGCCGCCACCTGCTGCCCGAGGACAACGTTGAGGAAACTGAGCTGTCCGGCCACCGTGGCTCTCACCACAAGATGCTCCGTCCGCTCTGCCGTCCTCGACATTTTGCGTCGGGAAGCCCCGCGGTTGGCATCCAGCATCTCCCGCTTGAGGAGCGTGCAGACGGAGTCGTGCCTGAGGCTCTGAAGCTGCAGAGCCGCCTTCCGCCGCTGGTAGTCATAGTCCTCCTCCAGCACCTCCAGTTCCGCCTTGCTCTTGATGCCCATCCGGCATTCCTCGCGGCTCTGCTGCATGGACTTTTCGAGCGAAGCCATCTGATGGGCGGCATCCAGGGCCTGCTGCCGGAGCGTGAGGGAGCGTTGCTCCATCTCTATCTCCTGCTCGCGATAGTTGCGCTGCTGGTTTTCCCATTCCGCCTGCTCCTCATCGATGGTGCGGAGGAGTTCGGGATTGGAGAGGACGAGGATGGTGTCGCCCACACGGAGCATGGCCCCGTCCTCGGCCACGATGCGTTCCACGAAGCCGCTCTCCTGCGCGTTGATGCGTATGGTGCTGATGGGGCCCACGAGGCCTTCCACATCGACATATTCCATGAAAGGGGCTGCTTCGGCCTTGGCAATCTTATACTCCCCGGCATCAATCCTGAGCTGGCGCGGACCCAGCGAGCGGACGATGAGATAGCCGGAAAGGACGATGAAGGCCGTGGCGATGAGGATGTGGTAGAGGTACTTGGAGTACCATGGACGGGGCTTGAGGGGAATATCCATATTTTTCTTTTCAGGGCTGGGGTAGAGAGATGAGAGAGAGGGAGAAGGGGCATCCGACACGCTCCCTCATAGTCCGAGCTTCAGCAGCCGCTCTATGTCGAAATAGAAATTGTGGAAGCCATCGATGCGGTACTCCTTGTCTACACGCCGGGCATCGGGGGTGATGGTTTCGTAGTGCGGGATGGCGTTGAAGCCGAAATATTCCTGCAGGCGGCAGAACTCGGCACGCGGGATGCAGATGGTCGTCTCGTCGGAGAGCCATTCCTCCACATACTTGTGGTAGGCCTCGCTTCCGTTCGCCGACTCTTCGCCCGCGATGAAAATGAGCTTCACGTCGTGGCGTTTGGCAATCTCTGCACGCAGTTCCTTGCTGCTCTGTATGGCCCCCTTGCAGGGGCCGCAACCCATGTCCCAAAAGTCGATGAGGAGGTAGCGGCCGGGATAGCGGTCCAGGAGCGAGCGGATGAGTTCGGCCGGCTGGCCTTCGGGCAGGGGTGTGGCGAGCCCGGCGGATGCCTGGCGGAAAGCATGGTACGCCTCGGCATGACGGCGCAAGGCCTCGTGGGTGAAGGATTCCAGGCAGTAGGGCAGCACGCTCTCGCCACCCATGGTGCGCCATAACCGGTAGTTGCCACACATGCTCAGATAGTTGCACAGCTGGGCCATCAGATTGTTGTCCTGCACACCCATCATGGCCCGAAGCGTGGCGTATCGGATGTCGATTTCCGCCTTCTCCTTGTCGGCAAACTTCTGCTCGTCGCTACTCACCACGCGCGACACCTGCCTTTCGATGGCTGCACCCACGGGCCAGGCATATTGCATGCGGTTGAGCAGAATGCCAAAGGAACTGCTGGCCATGAGCAAAGGATTGCCGAAGTCGATGCGGCTCAGCAGTCGGGAGTAGAACTCCGTTCCCGTCAGCGTGTCGCGCCCCAGACTGTCGAAGTCGATGGCCATGCCATTCCGGACCTGCAAAAGCTCCTTGTTGAGGGCATAGTCCATCACGCTTGTTGCATAGCTTGCCTGCGCGTCGGCTATGGCCAGCTGCATTTCCTCCGGCGTGAAGTCCCCCTGTGCAGCCACCCTGTGCAGGCGATAGGCAAGGAGCCGCCACAGCCTCTCCGCCAGGGCTTCGGCTTCGCCGGGAGTTCCCTCGAAGCGGCTCAAGGGGGAACACATCCGGTAGAATTCCAAATCTGCCTTCAGCCATCGCTCCACGGCCCGGCTGCTGCCGCTGAGGTAGTCGCAGCTATACTGCCCGCCAGCGTCGCGGCGCAGGGTCAAGTCGATGGTGTCGCCAGGACTGGCGAAGACGTTAATCCACGATATGCCCGGCAAATGCTTGTCGAAGCCAAACGACAGCTGCATGGGATGGTCCGTCAGCCATCGCTTCTCAAACGTGCCGTCAGGGCGTATGTCGGCCACCATAATCATGTCTTCCTTGCGGAATATATTCTGGAACGATGTTTCGAGAATGGTGGGGAAGCCCGCCTCGGGAGAATAGCCCTCGATGCGTCCGCGGAGGGTCACGCTATCGGTCGTGAACCAGCCGTCGCAGGCGTTGCAGGCATTCGCACCGGAGAGTTCGTCGAGCGTCGGCAAGCGTAGCTTGTGCTTCCTGTCGTGGATGCCGAGGAGCATGAAGGCCCCCTGCCCGTCGTACTCGATGAAGTCGAACACCTGCGTGCGCCTGGGCAGGGGTTCGAAGTGGAGCGTGAAGTCGGTGGTTCTGTCGGCAGGCGAAGTCACCCATGTGTCCATGGGCAGGCCCTCGGCCGAGCGGAGGGGATAGCGGCGGCCTGCTTCGTCAAGCAGATAGCAGGTGCTCATGATGCGGAAATTGCTTCCGGCGGGATAGTCGAGGGTGAGGCGAAGGGTGGTGGCCGTGTCGGCAAGCACCACTTCGCGGGCCTTGAGTTCGCCACCCGACACATTCGCCCATCCCAGCGCTTCCGGATTCTTCACGATGCGCTTGGCATAGGTGGGTGCAGCGAGGGCGAAAAGGCTGCACAGCACCATGGTAAGGAATTTTTTCATAAGAGGGTATTTGACGCGTAAAAGACTCATGTTTCAGGAATGTGCTATAGAGGCAGCTGCTCATCGAGGGGAGAGTCGTGCTCGAAATCGTAGGCCGTCATGCTGCGCAGGGTGTAGTAGAGGCTCCAATAGGTGCGGAGGGTGCTGATGCGGCTTCTCCGGGCAGCATTCCGCTCGCTGATGGCGGCATTGAGGTCGAGAATGCTGCTGCGCCCCATGACGTAGAGCCGTCGGGCCACGGCATGCCGCTGCTCCGCACGCTTGTCGGTGAGGACGGCAATATGCACCTTGCGCGCCTGCATGTTGAACTGTAGCACCAGCTTCTCCACGTTCTGGCAGAAATTGCTCATGCCTTGCTCGGCCTGCGTGTGGGTGAGTGCCAGTTGCGAGCGGGCCACCTTCACCTTGCCGCGGCCACGCCCCCAGTCCAGCAGGGGAAATGCCAGGGAAATGCTCACATATTCCTGGTTCAGAAGGCGATGGTAGGAAGAGCGGAGGTCGCGCCCCGTCTGCGAAAGGCCGAACTGCACGTAGAGGTCGGCACGCAGTCCGCTTGCCGCCTTGGCCGATGCCAGCTGGCTTTCGCTCTCCTTGATGGTTCGGGTGTAGAATTCCGGATCCGGGCTATTCTGCAGGGCAAGCTCCATGGCCGATGCCAGCGGCACCTCAAACTGCGGCACGCTGTCGGGCACGACCAGCTGCAACGCGATGCCTTGCTCCACACCCAGAAAGGAACGCACACTCTGCTCCACTTCCCGCAGACTGATTTCGGCATCCATCACGTTGGTCTCCTCGTTCAGACGGTTGATTTCCAGCTGGAGCATCTCGTTTTCCGTGATGGTGCCAATCTTGTGCCGCCCCTGTGCCATGCGGAACAGCGTATCGGCCGAGGCGAAATTCTGGCGTGCCATGGCGAGCTCGGCCTGAGCGGAAGCCAAGGCGAAAAAATGATTGCAAGTGGTGGCGGAGATGACTTCCAGCGTCTCGACATACTGCTTCTTGGCCTCGCTATAGCGGATGGGCTCTATGCGCTTGTCCCACTTCAGGGCGTTATAGCCGAAGAGGCTCTGCTGATACCCCACCACAAGGGGCTGGCTGCTATAGGCCACGGTGTTCTTCTGAAATTCATCGATGCGGCTCAGCGTGCTTTTCAGAAAAAGGCTGCCGCCGGTCCAACTCAGATTCTGGTTGACATTCAGCGTGAGATCGGCTCCGAACTGGTTCTGCTGGATGAACTTCGTCGTGCCGTCCGACTGCGTAATCTTGTTCATCTCCTTGTTGAGATAGGGCGAGGAGGTGAGGGTCACCGAGGGCAGATAGTTGGCACGGAAATGGCGGTAGTTCCAATAGGCCGCCAGGAATGTGCTGCGCGCACTTTGGGCCGAAGGCGACTGCTCTTGTGCCAGGAGAATGGCATCCTGAAGATGCAGCACCAGCGTGTCGGGCGTGGCTCCTGACAGCTTTCTGCATGCTGCAAGTGCCGCCAGCAGGATTATCATTTTGCAGATCATCTTTCTCATCGCCTGTGCTTGTTTTTGCTGCAAAAGTAGGCGAAATCCCTGACCCGCCCAAGACTTTCTGCTGCGTCAAGGGCCGATTGTATGAAATTTATACACACGAGTGTATGAAAATCATACACTTTTGTGCACAGGGGACTTGATTTTCCTCATTCTTCGCTTTCGGCCGACGGAAAAAGCGTATCTTCGCGCCATGAACACGAACTATGGCACCATTATCGTCGTCGACGACAATCCCGCTATCCTCACCGCCGTGAAGATATGCCTGAACGGGGTGTTTGAACGCATCATCACGCTTTCCAACCCCGAATCTGTCCTCATGACCATCCGGAAGGAACGGGTGGACGTGGTTCTGCTGGACATGAATTTCTCCCTGGGCGTCAACTCCGGGCAGGAAGGCATGATCTGGCTCTCGGCCATCCATCGCAGGCATCCCGATATTCCCGTGGTCCTCGTCACGGCGTATGCTGATGTGAGGCTCGCGGTCAGGGGGTTGAAGAACGGGGCGGTGGACTTCATCACCAAGCCTTGGGACAACGACGAACTGATACGCGTGCTCAAGGATGCCGTCGACAAGGCCAAGGAGGTGGCACCACTCGAAGAGGTGGAGAAGAAGCATGTGAAGAAGGTGGTGGAGAAATGCCATGGCAACATGAGCAAGGCTGCCGAAATGCTCGGCATCACACGTCAGACGCTGTACAAGAAATATCAGTCATGATTCCCTGCACGATAGTCTTGGCAGGCCTCCTCGTCATCGGCCTCCTCGCAGCTTTCTACAGGCACCAATGCCTGCTCCGCGACCGTGCCAGGATGATGCACGATGCCATCCGCCACCGCGACTTCTCCTTCCGGCTGCCCACGAAGGGATTGCTGTTTGGCGAACGGGCTCTACAGGAGATACTCAACGAAATGGGAGGCGACATCCAGAAACTCGTGGCGCAGGGGGAGGTGGAGTCGTGGCAACGCCTCACGCGCGTGCTGACGCATGAGATAATGAATGCCACTACACCCATACGTAGCATCAGCCAGGCTTATCTGGCACGCCCCGACATCAAGGGGTCGCCTTATGAGGAGGGCATTCAGGCCATCCGCGACACCAGCATGGGACTTGCCGCATTTGTGGACAGCTATCGGAAACTGACGCAGATGCAGGAACCCGTTGTGCAGGACATCTGTCTGCTCAGCTTCTGCAACGCCCTCTCTGCCATCTATCCCCAGTTGAAATGGAATGTCGAGGTGCCGCCCGACATCATCATCCGTGCCGACGCGAATCTCCTTCGGCAAGTGTTTATCAATATCATAAAAAACGCCATCGAAGCCGGTGCCGGAACTTGCGGCATCAAGCATCTCTCCCTGCCGGAAAACTGCAAGAACCATCCTGCCACTTTCGGCAAGTTGCAGGTCAGCAACGACGGTCATACCATCCCTGACGAGGTGGCGCACGAGATTTTCATCCCTTTCTTCACCACCAAACAACAGGGTTCCGGCATCGGGCTCTCCCTTTCACGTCAGATTCTGATGATGCAAAAACTCTCTCTCACCCTTCGCGAACGACCCGTCAGCGGCTACAACGTGACTTTTGAAATCGAGAGCCTGATTTGACAGGGGAGGAGGTGTTCCACAATATATAGGATTGCATGGAACACCTCCTCCTCTTTTTTTGTTGCATTTCGCTTTTTTCCTCTTCGTCAACGGAATTCGCCAGGCGCGGCCTCCGCTCCTTCGGTATAGCCGAAATCGTTCAGGGTACCCGTCTCGGAGGAGAA
>CAMGOT010000127.1 GCA_946060685.1 uncultured Bacteroidales bacterium | reverse complement strand
GTGGTGTATGTTGACCACGATATCATCTATTCCGGCTTCTCGAAGGTTCTGTATGGTGATGTCGAGCAATGGGCGTCCGTTGACGGGTACCAGGGCTTTGGGCATGGTGTCGGTGAGTGGTCGAAGGCGTGTGCCAAGTCCTGCTGCAAAGAGTAGTGCGCGCATGATGTCTAAGATATATTAAATCGTGTCTGAGAGATAATGAGTGCTGATGTGTGGTATTCCAAAGGGGTGCTCTATAAATCAGTACTGTTTTCGTTCCGCTGGTGTGGCATAAAACGTCGTCATACTAATTTATAGAGCACCCCTTGTATTTATATATCCTTATATATATATATGAGTATTGTCCGGTAGTTTGAGTATTGCCCGGTGGTTGGGTAACTGTGCTATTTGGCGAAGCGGCTATAGATAACATTGACCTTTACTTCTCCATTCGGGCTTCCTTCCAGTTTTACGCTGGTCAGATTGTAGTCGTTGCGTATACCGATGAGTGTCTTTGTGGTTTGTCCGTAATAGTTTGTACTCTCGCTATAGACCGCTTGCACAGGCCGCAGTTCAAAAGTCTGCCAGTCGGGATGCTCTGCTTCCCATGCCGCTCGCTTTGCCTCGCGTGTGGCATCGTCATCTTCAGCCGTCACCCCCGCTTCGTTGTCGCGTTGTTTTCGGAGGTACGCCACGAGTGGGGCGATGTTGCTGAAGGTGTAGGCATTGCTCTGATTGCTGTAGGTGGCCAGGTAGGAGGTTTCGTTGTCGGGGAGTTTGTTCTCGTTGAAGAACTCTTCCGCCGTTCCCTTGCGAAGCAGGACCAGACTGTTGGGCGGTGTGAGCGTGGCTGTCGACTGATGCTCCACGTTGTATCTCCGCAGGGTGAGGCGCACGCAGTTGATGGTGTCGTTCTTGTGTTCGCCAGCTATCATGTCGTTGATGGGGAGGTCGATTTCCGTGTGCAGGGCGGCAGGCGATTTGATGTAGGTGTAGGGATGGTCGGCATCCGTCAGCAGCATTTCGGCCGGCAGCTCATGATCGTAGCGGGTGTTTTGTATCACTTCCTGTGTGGCTCCGAGGCGCATCCAGGCATTTGTCACGGTGGTATCGTTGCTCTGATAGCGGAAATAGACATCGAGTACACTCACGTCGGAATTGACGAGCGAACCGATGCCACCCGTATGCTCCACGTAGAAGCCCGGACAGACGTTGTGGCTGAAGGTGTAGGAATTCTTGAAGTATTCAGGATGCTCGTAGAAATTCTTGAGGATGTACGTGCCATAGTCCTTGCCAAGGTGGATGGGGATGGAACGGTAGTTTCCACTGGAAAGGGAGGTGGAGCTGGAAGGCAGATTGCAGTCGACGACGGAATATGTCATTGTTTTCTCCACCATCGGTGTGGGGTTGACATATTGTGTGGGATCGATGTCGGTGTAGTATGTCTGGTTCTCCTCCATCACATTGTCCATGCTCAGGTCGCGGATGGTGAGTCGCATCGTTGTCAGCGAATCGCCGTAGAACTTGTCGTGGAAGATGCGTAGCACGCAGGAGTCGGCACAGATGTTTCCTGTCTCGTCCTTGATGAGGAGTTCTTCCTTTGGCAAGGTATAGTCCTCCTGGAGGTGAAACTGTGCCATGAAGCTGCTCGTGGTCACGGCACGCGTCTCAGGATCGAGGAGACTGCCCAGATAGCAACTGCTGGTGCGTGCCACCACATGATCCGTCTTTACGGTCCGTGTGGTGATGGGATAAGCCAGATAGAATGTGGAAAGTGAGTCTTGCTCGGGCATCAGCGATGAGCCGATGCCGGCCAGGTCATCATCGCAGGCTGTAAGCCCGAATATCAGGGCGATGGTACCGGCGATGAAAGGAATCCGTATGTTCATTGCTGTGGTCGGTTCGGAATGTGGTGTGTGCCTCTCTCTTATAGTCTTGACGGTAGTCGTTTTGAGAGTGGCGTGGAGGGTGAGCTGTCGCTGACGTATGCAGGTTCAACTGCATACCCCATGTGTCTATTCCTCTCCGAACACCTTATTATAGAATTCAATGATGGCAGGTGTGTCGGCCTTTGTTCCCTTGCATTCGATGAGCGGTACGTTCTGCTCCTGTGCAAAAGTCTTGAGGGCATCGTTCTGTGTGGAGAGGATGAGTCCGTCGGAGAAAGCCACTGCCATTTGTGCAATAGCTTCAGGCTGCGTGAGGTCAATGCCTTTGGGGGCAATGGCTTTCGGTGTTGCGCTGCGATAGCTCACGGCACTTGGGAAATTCTCGGCAGGGGGCAGTTGCGGGAACTCGTCGTAGGCGGAGAATACTACTTTGGCATTTTGGAACGTAGGCTCGTCGGCATAGGCTTCCTTGATGAAGAAAGGCACGATGGAGGAAATCCATCCATGGCAGTGTATGATGTCCGGTGCCCAGCGCAGTTTCTTCACCGTCTCCAGCACACCACGTGCGTAGAACACAGCACGCTCCGTGTTGTCGGGATATTCCACACCGTTTTCATCGTTGAGCATCTGGCGCTTGAAGAAATAGTCGTCGTTGTCGATGAAATAGACCTGCATGCGCGCTTGCTGTATGCTTGCCACCTTGATGATGAGCGGATGGTCGGAGTCGTCAACGATGATGTTCAGTCCCGAGAGCCGGATGACTTCATGCAGCTGGTTGCGGCGCTCGTTAATGTTGCCCCAGCGCGGCATGAAAGTGCGGATTTCGTATCCGTTTTCCTGAACGCTTTGGGGAATCTCGCGACCGGCAATCGCCATCTGCGAAGACTTGACGTAAGGGAGAATCTCTTGGGTGATGAACAGAATCTTCTTCATTGTTGTGTATGGTGAAATCAAAAGTGTCATGTGAAGTGCCGGGAAGCGTAGCCGGGTGTAGACAGTGCTGTGAGGAGGAAGCGGGGGGGCGACCCACCCGCGTCTGCCCATGACTATGCACCGGGGCTTCTGAAAGCACAGGTGCTTATGATGAGGGCAGTTTCCTTCTTCTGCTGCAAAGTTACGATTTTTCTGCAAAAAAACGGGTACGTCATGGCGGTTTTTGACCCTTTCCGTACTTAAAACGTTTTTTTTTTGCATTCTCAGCCTTGTTTTTCTAACTGTTTTTGCTAATTTTACAGCGCAGAAGGAATGCGGGTTTCATGGGAGGGGCTTCATGGAATTTTGGCTGGCACCATGTGGCTGGTACTGTTTAGGGAGTACTCCTGCCATAAACCTGCCCAGCATATTCCGCAGGCAGTAGTGTCCTGCGTTTATGTCTTCTATAACTAATATAACTAACGTTGATGTCTATAATTACGAACAACCTGTTTTTTTATGTTGACACTTACCATAGGGCAACTGGGGACGATGCTTCTGCCTCGTCCTGCCGACGGGCATAAAGGTACATTTGGCCATGCCCTGCTGATAGCGGGGGCATGGGGTATGGCCGGTGCATCCATTTTGGCCGGGAAGGCATGCCTGCGTTCGGGAGTGGGCAAGCTCACCATGCATATTCCGCATGGCAACAATGATATCGTTCAGACAGCCGTGCCGGAGGCCATCGTCAGTCATGACAGTGCCGGGCAGCCTGTTTTCTGCTCCCCTGTGCAGCCCGTCGGCTATGATGCCATGGCGATAGGTCCGGGCATAGGCTGTGCGCCGTCGACGTTGGAGGCTTTGCGGGGCCAGTTGCTTGGGATGGGCGAGACGAAGTGCCAGTTCCCCCTGGTGATGGATGCTGATGCGCTGAATCTTCTTGCGTCCGATGCTTCGCTGTGGCCTCTGTTGCCCCGTAACACTATCCTCACCCCACATCTTGGCGAGTTGTCCCGTCTGTCGGGTGAGTCAGTACCGGCTTTGTGTGGCGATGTGGATCGCACGCTTTCCATAGTTCGCGAGATGTCGGAGAGGCATAATGTAGTGGTGGTGCTGAAGGGACACCCCTCCCGCATCGTTTCGCCCGACGGCCGCGAAGCCCTGTGCCCCTGGGGCAACAATGGAATGGCCACTGCGGGAAGCGGCGATGTGCTGACAGGCATCATTCTGGGCCTGTTGGCGCAGGGGCATGATGCCTATGCAGCAGCATGCCTTGGAGTGGCTGTGCATGCGTTGGCAGGTGATCAGGCTGCGCAAGCTCTGGGGCTGCATGGTGTAGTTGCTTCGGATCTCATTCGGTATTTGCCAAAGGCATTCCGTGCTGTTGAAGAATGGCAGCGCGCCCACTGATGTTGGAGAGCAAGCAAAAATCCCCTTTGCCGTCGGGGGGCAAAGGGGAAAAGAAATAATTATATTCGAGTTTCGCAAGTTCTATTTGGTTGTGAATGCCCAGGGTGTTGCCCAGGGGGTTACCCTGGGCTATGTACTTTTTGCCCTTTCAGGGCATGCTCATGCGGGTATGTATTGGTTTATATGAACGGGCTGAAAGCCCAATGGTTTCCATAGCCCAGGGCAACACCCTGGTCTCCCTTGCACTTGGGCTCTCTCAGAACACTTCGGGGGTAGGCAATTCCATTTGTGCAGGATAGATGAGGTGAAGTTTTTTGACGATGAACTGCAGGATGAACTCTGCCGTCGCGTCGATGCCCAGGATAGAAGAATTGATGCAGAGGTCATAGTTGTCGGCACTGCCCCAAGTGCCGGAGGAATAGAAATTGTAGTAGCTGGCCCGCTGGGCATCCCCCTCCTCTATGAGTCGCGATGCCGTCTTGCGGTCGGCTTTTTCTTTCTCCATGATTCGGCGTATGCGGTCGTCGGTATTGGCAGCAATGAAGATGCTGGCCATGCGGGGATGTTCGCGCAGGATATAGTCGGCCACGCGCCCGATGAACACGCCCGAACGTTCGGCTGCCACCTTCTTGATGACACCGCTCTGGAGTGTGAACAGATTCTCTTCCGAGAGTTGGTTGGCATAGAAATCGCCACCTCCGAAGAAAGGCTGCACCGCTCCCAGAAAGGTGTGTATGAATCCTTTCCGCTCATCGTTGCGTTCGAATACGCCACGTCCCAGTCCGCTTTCCTCCGCAGCGAGGGAAAGCAGTTCCTTGTCGTAGTAGGCTATGCCCAGACGTTGGGCTATGATGTGTCCGATTTGCCGTCCGCCGCTCCCTAACTGGCGGCCGATGCAGATGCTGTAAGGCTCATTCATGATGGTTGATGGTACGGTGTTGTGATGGATGGGGTGGGGGGGGGGAATTGTGCTCAGCGATGGCTTTTGAGAGGTGTGCCGTCGGGCACTTGTCTGAGCTTTCTCACCTCGCGTATCAGGAGACAGGCCGAAAGGAGGGTGGCTCCGGCATCGGATATAGGCATGGAATACCATACTCCCTCGACAGGGTCGGCAAAGAGATGTGGCAGGATATAGAGTCCCGGCAACAGGAAAATCAGCTGTCGCGTCAGACTCAGGAATATGCTTTTTGCAGGATAGCCAATGCTTTGGAAAAACGATCCGCTGACAATTTGCATGCCGATGAAAGGAAATAGCATGACCGAAACTCTCAGGCCATGGGTGGCTGTCCGCACCATTTCCGGGGCATCGGCAGCAAAGAGGCTTACAAATTCCCGGGCGAGGAAAGTGCCGAGCAGGAAGCCGCAGGTGCTGACCGCAGTGGCTGCCAGTACGGCATATTTCAGCACGTTGATGAGTCGCGTGTAGAGTTGTGCGCCATAGTTGTAGCCGGCAATGGGTTGCAGAGCCTGGTTGATGCCCACCACGATGAATACTACCAGCATGTGCAGGCGGCCGATGATGCCGTAGGCACCTACTGCCACATCACCGCCATAGGTGGCCATGGAGCGAGTGAAACTGATGCTGACGAGACACGCGCAGGCATTGATGAGAAATTGGGGCAAGCCGATAGTGATGGCCTCCGCCATGATGCGTCGTGAAGGGTGGAAGATGCTGCGTTCCAGACGGATTATGTCGTCCTTACGGCGGAACAGATGATATTGCCAGACGAGTACGATGGCCTGCGATATGGCGGTGGCCCAGGCTGCCCCGGCAATACCCCATTTGAACACGAGAATGAAGATGGCATCGAGAATGGTGTTGACAAACACGGTGGCAAACGTGGCATACATGGCCGTGCGCGGACGGTTGGTGGCACGCAGCATGGCATTCAGGCCGAAATACAGATGGGTCACTGCATTGAAGAGCAGCAGAATCTGCATGTATTCGAGGGAGTAGGGGAGAGTGACGGCTGAGGCTCCGAAGAAGCGCAGAATAGGGTCGAGGAGAAGGAGGAGCAGGATGCCGAGGGCGATGCCGAAGACGATGTTCAGCATGACTACATTGCCCAGGATCAGTCGTGCCGTCTTGTAGTCCTTCTGCCCTAAGCGCACGCTCATGATAGTGGCGCCTCCCACTCCCACCATGGCTCCGAATGCCGATGTGAGGTTCATCAGAGGGGCGGTAAGCGCAAGTCCTGCTATGGCATGCTCTCCCACACCCTGGCCAATGAAGATGCCGTCGACGATATTGTAGAGCGATGAGGCTATCATGGCTGTAATGGCCGGGATGGCATATTGCATCAGCAATCGGCCTACGGGCTGTTCGGCCAGGGCCAGTAAGTTCTTTTCCTGCTTCATCCTTTTGGGTTGTTTTTTATTTTGAATGAGGAATTTTATTCAAGGGATGTTCTATAAATTAGTATATAATCTTTTTTTTCAATGGGTATCTGCTTGGCTTCGCCTCCGTTTCAAACCGGATCCGATGATTTTCCAGACAACGGAATTCCGCTATGACCTGGTCTGTGAAAGAGCAAGAGAAGAGGCATTCCTGCTTTCCGGGATTTCCTTTGTGGTATGTGATCACAGAGGAAAGAAAAACCTGCAGGAGGAATTCTGCTATGAGGATGGCATGCGTGCCTTTGTCGGTTATCTCAACGATGACCGTACACCGTTAATGGAACCTGTATGCTTTGAAGGGGATGCCCAGGGAATCCATGTACAGGCTGCCTTCCAGTACACCGATGACTATC
>CAMGOT010000126.1 GCA_946060685.1 uncultured Bacteroidales bacterium | reverse complement strand
TACTGTGCGATAGGAAAGAAAATTGTCTCAAGCTAATTTATAGAACATCCCTATATTATATATATGTATAATCCCATCCTTGAATCTCCCTGTCTACTATGATTATGATTGACGAAAAAATCCGCAAACGCCTGATAGCATTGGTAAAGCAGCAAGTGGTGCCGGCCATCGGCTGTACGGAACCCATCTGTGTGGCTCTTGCCACGGCACGCGCCACGGAAACTCTCCGTCGCGCCACGGACAATCCCGGTCTTGTCCCTCACCGCATAGCAGTGCGACTATCGGCGAATATCCTGAAGAATGCCATGGGAGTGGGTATTCCTGGCACTGGAATGTCGGGGCTTCCCATCGCCATTGCCCTCGGAGCCTTGATTGGCAAGAGCGAATATGGGCTGGAGGTGCTGCGCGACAGCAATCCGGAAGCTGTGGAACGTGGTTGCCAATATATAGATGAGGGACGCATCGACATTCAGCTGGCTACGGCTGACGACTTTGCCCGCTGTGGTGTGCAATGTGATGAGAAACTCTTTGTCGATGTCCGTGTGAGCGATGCCGACGGGCATTCCGCAGCTGCCAGCATTGCGCATGAGCATACGAAATTCACGGGGTGTGCGCAGGAAGCCACTACCGCCCTGCAAGGCACTAAGGAGGACGATGATAGCCAGGCACCTGCAGAATTGAACCTGCGTCTGGTGTTTGATTTCGCCACTACCGCCCCTATCGAGGAAATCGATTTCATCAACGAGGCCGGACGGCTCAACATGGCGGCTGCCGGCAAGAGCCTGGAGCACAACTATGGGCATTGTCTGGGAAAAGCCCTGCATCGTCCTCTCGGCCGGGGCATTATGGGCGAGAGTATCTTCAGCCATGTGCTGATGGCCACTGCCAGTGCCTGCGATGCCCGTATGGCAGGTGCCATGATTCCCGTCATGAGCAATAGCGGCAGTGGCAATCAGGGCATCTGCGCCACGAATCCCGTGATGGTGTTTGCCGAGGAGAACAACAATACTGCCGAGGAGCGCACCCGTGCCCTCATGCTCTCGCATCTGACAGCCATTTATATCAAGCAGCATCTCGGCAGCCTGTCGGCACTCTGCGGATGCGTGGTGGCATCCACAGGCAGCAGTGTGGGCATCACTTATCTGATGGGAGGAAAGTATGAGCAGGTGGCTGCTGCAGTGAAGAATATGATTGCCAATCTGACGGGTATGATCTGCGACGGTGCCAAACCATCGTGTGCCCTGAAGCTGACAAGTGGCGTGTCCACCGCCATGCTCTCTGCCATGCTTGCCATGCAGGGGGAGTGCGTCACGTCTGTGGAGGGCATCATCGACAACGATGTCGACCGCAGTATCCGCAATCTGGCAGTGATTGGTTCCAAGGCGATGAACGAGACTGACCGCTGCGTGCTGGAAATCATGACCAGCAAGTCGGTATAGGGGAATTTAGAATTTAGAAATTAGAATTTAGAAATTAGGAATTGACCATACGGCTTTCCCATTCCTCATTTCCCATTTCCCATTCCCCATTTCTCATTCCTCATTCCTCATTCCCCATTCCCCATTTATATGATGAAATCAAAGAAAATGAGTTTCCCCTTGGTGGTAGAACCTTTCCAGGAGGATTTTCAGGGCCATCTGTCCTGGGCCAACATGGGCAATATGACCCTGCGCATCGCTTCGCTGCATGCTGAGGCACATGGTTTTGGCGTGACCTATATGAAGGAGTACCAGCGTGGATGGGTGCTCTCGCGCCTGGCCATTGAGATGAATGCCATGCCTGCCAGTCTGCAGGGCTTCAGTATAGCCACGTGGGTGAGCCGCATCTTCCGACAGTTCACCGACCGCAACTTTGAATATCGCGATGCCGATGGCCGCATCATCGGTCATGGTATCAGCACCTGGGCATTGATTGACTACCAGAGCCGTCAGCCCATCAATCTGGAGCATCTTCCCAACGGAGGCTTCAGCGCGGCCGTATTCGATGAAGTGCCGCCTATTGCCACCTATAGCCGTGTGCGTGTCACGTCGCCGCAGCTGACGCTCAGCCATCGGTGTGCTGTCAGCGACCTCGACATCAACGGGCATGTGAACAGCATACGCTATTTGGACATGGCCATGGATATGCTGCCCATCGAATGGCACCGCGAGCATCGGCTTCACCGCGTAGAACTGGCTTACGGGCTGGAAGGACGCTGCGGAGATGAACTGGAGATTGCCATGCAGCCTCTGGATGCGCTCCGTTTCGCCTTTGAAATCCGTCGGCCTGCCGACAAGGCTGTTTTGGTCAAGGCATTGCTGTCCTTTAAGGATGGCATCTGACGGTGCTCTCCTTTTGTTCCTTCCTCCTCCATCCCCCTTTCTGTACCCTTTTGCTCTTTTTGTTGCACAAACCATCGGTAAAAGTGCAGTTTTTGTCGATGGTATGGTGAGATTTTGCACATGTTTCTTTCTTATGAGCAGTTTTTATCTTAATTTTGCACAGTGAAAGCAAAAGTGAGCAAGTAGAAATAAGGTATAAAGACAAGAAGACATAACAAGAAGACATAACAAGAAGACATAAAGAGTACAGTTAAGTGTTTTTCAATTGACAGAAGACGGTTGCAAACCTCCTGCTACATGCAGGATATGGTTGCAACCGTCATTTTTTTTATTTGATGCCGCACGCTCTGGTGCCGCACTCCTTTTAGGTCTGTAGTTTGCCGTGCCGTTTTAGCCTAAGCTGTCATGATGATGGTGTTTTGGCGGCTTTCTTCATCAGCCACAAACATCTCCCGCTTTTTGAATCCGTATAAGCTTGCCAGACAATTGCCGGGGAAGGTCAGTACCGCATTGTTAAAGAGTCGCACGCTACCGTTGTAGTAGCGGCGCGAGGAAGCGATTTCGTCCTCTATGTGCGAGAGTTCGCGTTGCAATTCCAGAAAATTCTCGCTTGCCTTGAGATTGGGATAGTTCTCCACTGCCAGCACTACGTTCTTCAGGGTCATGGAAATGCCTGCCTCCTGCTTCATGCGCATCTTCAGGTCGGTGTCGGCCACACGCATCTTCGTGATGTCTTCCAGCGTCTGTGCCTCGTGTCTGGCATAGCCTCTGACTGCTTCTGCCATGCGCGGGACGAGGTCAAAGCGTTTTTTCAGACAGACATCCATCGTGGCATACGCCTCGTCCACCTTGTTGCGGAGCGTCACGAAATGGTTGTAGGCTGCGATGAGGCAGAACGTAGGGGTTGTCACGGAGACAATGCCCCAGAAAAGGTTTCCGAATGTAATCATGATGAAGGGGGGATGTTGAGAAGGATAGATTTTTGAAGTTGCAGAGTTCGGGGGAATCATTGTGGGGTGAAGGGACGGTATCACCATCCGCCGCCCCCACCGCCTCCTCCGCCCCCACCGGCAAATCCGCCGGAGATATGACCTGTGCTGCTGCTGCTGGCCTGGGCGTTCACGGTGGCCATCACGTTGCTGGAGGCTTCGGAGATTTGTGTGGTCAGATTGTGGAGCAATGCCCCGGTGGCAAGCCGGTGCGTGCTGACGTACCATTCCGGCTGCTGCACCTCAATGCCGTCGAAGAGGTTCACCCATTTGTCCGAGATGCCGAACACCTGGGCATAAGGGAGTATGCTGAAGAAATACTTCGGGTCGTCGTCCATGAGTTGGCACAGGCGGTCCTTCTCGGCAGTTTGGATAAATTCCCTCAGTCCCAGGAGTTTGCCCATCATCTTCACGCGATAGTCCGTGTTGACGCAGAATCGTCCCATCATTTCCGCTGCGACGAAACTGCCTGCATAGAGTACCGCCAAATGCCAGGGAGCGAGGAAACTCTCCGTAGGGTATTGGTTGATGAGGTACAAGCCGCCGAAGCAGAACAGACCCATCACGACGCAGCCGAAGGCCACCTCCCAAAAGCGGCCTTTCGCACTTCGGATAAGGTCGCCTCCCGACAGGATGAGGCGAACTATCATCACGATGAATATGGGCACAACCGCCAGCAATGCCAGGCCCAGAGCATCGGCTTTGGCAAACTCGTGAGGGTCGGACAGGAATACCACGGCTGCCACTGCGGGAAGCAGAAGCCAGGGCAATGCGATATAGCCGCTCACGCGTGTCAGTTTCTTGTCGCCCTGAAACACTTTTGCCAGTGCCATGCGTGCCTTTTCCATGCCTTTGAGGCTCTTTTCGTCCAGGTCGGAGAGCCGCACCTGGCTTTTCTTGCCGAAGATGGCTTTGACATATTCCTTCTGATATTGCGGAGCATCGTCCGGCAGTTCCTTCAGTTGGGTCAGTTCCAGCGTCTTGGGCTTTTTCAGCTCCTGAAGACTGATGTAGCCATGGTGGGCCAGCCAGGGAATGAGCGACACCATATCCACATTGTCCACCGACTCGTCGATAATGACTCCCACCTCGGCGCTGCTGATGCCCTCGGGCGGATAGAACTCTATCTGCTTCACCACACGCTGGTGCCGGATGCGCAGAGCCACGACGATAGTGGCCAGCATCAGCACTACGGTGAGATAAAAGGCCCATTGCATCTTGCTGTCGGTAGCCTTTTCTACATCGCTGAAGAATCCTTCGGGGAGTTTCTGGTATATCGTCACCGCCTGGCGGGGCTGAAGGTCGGTGGCCTCCCCGCATATGGCCCCATGCTCATAGCGCACGCTGATGCCTGCCGCATTGTCGGTATCGCCATAGTTTCCGCTGTAGACGCTCAGCAGTTTCTGCCATTCCTTCGGTACGGGCTTTTCCGTCTTGATGCGGAAACTGAAATGGCGGATAGGCACCTGATAACCTGGTCCCAAGAGGGAATGAAAGATGTAGTCGCGCTCTCCGCAGCGGTCGTCGGGGTATTGGTAAGTGTAGCCTACCGTATAGGTCTGCTCGCCATCCACCATGCGGTCGGCATCTCCGATTCGTATCAATTGGAGAGTGCCGTCCTCCTCGACCGTAAAGGGCCATCCCTCCACTTCCACATTGTCCAGCCTGCAGTAGAAGTCATACTCCTTCCGCTGCATCTCCCCATCCTCGTCCTTTTCCCCGCGTACCAGGCTGAAATGCTCGTCGCGATAGAGATAGATGCCATGATGGGGCGACAGGAAGCGCACGCTGATGGTCTCGGTCACCGTCCATTTGTTGTCGTTCCCCACCAGGGCCTCCACGTGGAAGTCCTCAAAATAAAGGGAGTCCGAAAGTGCTGCCAGGGCTGTTGCGGGCAGAAGCATGCCAAGGCTGCAAAGAAACAAATATAATCTTCGTCGTATCATAATCTTCGTCGTGTATGTTCATCCTTGATAGTGCAGGGGAGGAAAGTACTCTTCCTCGCCTTCTTGCTGATAGAGTGCGTGTAGAGATGTCAATACGCCTGCAAATATACGCATTCTTTGATGATTGTGGACAAAACTTGAACAATTATGCACCGAACCATCCTCCTTTTGTCTTTTTTTTCGCCTGATATGGCTGAGACTTTATCCCAAGGACATCCCCAGCCCAAAAGTTTTTGGCTGCAGCCTCACTGGCAGTAGGTCAAACACCCAATCCTCCCTTTTTGGGGAGAAGATATACTTGCTTGGCCGTAGAAGTATATCTTCTCAGAAAAAGCAGTCGTACCGTGTGAGGGATAGTATGCGTGGAAATGGGGGCGCAGGGGCAAAAAACGCAATAGCGACAGTGAATAACGCCCTTGTCCTTGGGCGTTTTGTCGCAATAACATCACAGACCCAGGGCATCCGCCTGGGCTATGTCCTTTTTGGGCTATCAGCCCGAAAATATTAGCGTTCAGTTCAATTTGTATCGAATCATTGATGTATCCAGCCTCTAAAAAATTGATTTTCTTATTATGGCGGTGTAGAATCTCGCGGATTTTATCTATATTTGCGCCAAAATCGGAAGTAATATGGAAAAACAAATATAAATCCCAATCGCATTAAGGTTATCCTTGCTGAGAGGAACTGCACAACATGTGACTGGCAGAAAAGATTGGCAGAAGCCAAACCATGGCTTCACAATGTGCAACCAACTCAACGGAGCCAAGCCTTGACATGCTGATGAATAAAGGCCAACAAATATGGACAAGAAGACCCTTGAATTTGTGACATACTGCATAGGCAAGCTTTCCGTGTTGCTCAAGTTACCGCAACAGGAAATATACAGACGTTTAAAATCATCTGGCATATTGTATGGTTACATTGTGCCTTCTTATGATGTGCTTCACACATTCAGCTCTCGCTATCTGATGGAGGATTTAATTGAGTATATGAAAGAGAAAGGAGTGTTGTAATCTATGAAACTATATCATTCTTCAAATGTCATTGTCGAGAGTCCTGACACCATGCATTCTCGTAAGTACCTTGACTTCGGGAAAGGTTTCTATCTTACCTCTTTATATGATCAAGCGGTAAGGTATGCGCAACGTTTTAAGAGAAGAGGTCAGGAAGCGTGGCTAAACACCTATGAATTTTCAGAAAATAAAAATGGATAATGGCGTATACAAAAGTTCGAATCTTATGATAAACAATGGCTGGATTTCGTTGCACAATGTCGTGATGGAAAAGATGTCGGAGAATACGATATGGTTATCGGTGGAATTGCCAATGATAGGGTCATCATCACTCTTGACAGGTATTTCACAGGAGAAATCTCCCAAGAGGAAGCATTGGGCTTGTTACGCTTCGAAAAGCCAAACATACTGTATTGTATACGTTCAGGACAAATGTTAAAACAATGTCTCACATACATTAAAAGTGAAAAGATATGAGCGATGAAAGTTACCAAATAATGAGAAGTGCACAATGCGCCAGAATCATCTCATGTATCAGCGAAATGTTTAACGTTTCACTTGATAAGGCAACAGACATCTATTACAACTCGGAAACAGCAAACCTGATAGAAGAGGGCGTGGCCGATTTGCATTGTCGAAGTGACAAATATCTTGCTGAAGGGATATTGAGAGAGTATAGGGGTGTTCTATAAATTAGTTTGGCTTCGTCTTCCTCCTTCGCACCTCGGCCATTCAAGCTCGCTTGGCTTTGCCTTGCTTTGTCACGACTCGGGATAGTCCAAGCAAGGCTTGGCCTCTCCGCTCGCTGTTCCAAAGCTTGATGGCTCTCGGTTTGTCGTCGGCAGAGGCGATTTTTTACCTATC
>CAMGOT010000125.1 GCA_946060685.1 uncultured Bacteroidales bacterium | reverse complement strand
CCATGGCAGAGCTCAAACAAGTTTGGCTCTGCTCATCTGGCTTAACAAAAATGTTGGATTTCATCCGACCTTTTTTCGCCATGGCAGAGCTCAAACAAGTTTGGCTCTGCTCATCTGGCTTAACAAAAATGTTCATTTAGAGTGGGGTAAGAAGAGTGGTAAGTGCTGAGGCGAATTCAAGAATTCAATTCAAGAATCTGCTCGATGATGTCGCGGTTGTTGGCCAATCGTGGCACTTTATGCTGTCCTCCCAGTTTTCCCCGGCTCTTCAGCCAGGCGTTGAAGAGGCCTTTGCGTGCCACCACAATTTCCAGGCGTTGCAGTGTGAGGTCCTTATAGCGCTTGGCCTCATAGTCGGAATTGAGGGATTGGAGCGTCTTGTCGAGGACATCGGCAAAAGCCTCAACAGATTCCGGCTCCTTCCTGAATTCCACTACCCATTGGTGGCGGCAATGTCCGTCGTTGTCCATAAACACCGGAGCGGCCGTGTATTCCTCCACCTCAGCCCCCATGAGTCGGCACGCCTCTTCAAGTCCCTGCTCTGCATTGTCGACCATCAGTTCCTCGCCAAAGGCATTGATGAAGCATTTCGTGCGGCCGCTGATGCGGAAACGGTAGGGACGCACACTGTCGAAGCGCACGGTGTCGCCTATCTGGTAGCGCCAGAGTCCGCAACTCGTGGTAATCACCATGGCATAGTTGCGGTCGGGCTCCACCTCCCAAAGCGGAATGATGTGGGGGTCGGGCTGTCCCACCTCTTCCAGAGGGATGAACTCATAGAACACATCATAGTCGATCATGAGGAGCAGACTGGGGCTGGAAGGGTCGTCCTGAATGCCGAAAAAGCCCTCGGAGGCATTGTAAGTCTCCACATAGTGCATTCTCGGACTGGTGATGATGCGGCGGTACTGCTCGCGATAGGGCGTGAAGGCCACACCGCCATGGAAGAACACCTCAAGGTTCGGCCACACTTCATCGAGTGTCGTCGCTCCGGTCTTGTCGAGAATGCTGTGGATGACGCTCATCATCCACGACGGCACGCCGGAAAGGTTCGTGACGTTCTGCCCGATGGTCTCATCGGCAATCCTCAGCCGCTTCTCCTCAAAGTCGGGGAGCAGCGCTGTGGCCTTGGAAGGAACGCGGAAATGCCCCACGAATTTGCTGACATTCTCTATCAGTATGGCGCTCAAATCGCCCACGAGGCTCTGTGGAAGATTGCAGTTGGGCTGATGGCTTCCGCCGAGAATGAGGGCTTTGCCGGAAAACATCTCGCTGTCGGGATTGTGGCGGTAGAGATAGATGGCCACACTGTCTGTGCCTCCGGCATAGTGGATATGCTTCAGCCCGCATTTGGAGACGGGGATAAACTTCGACTTGTCGTTCGTGGTGCCGGAAGATTTTGCATACCATTGCACACGGCCTTTCCACAGCACATTCTCCTCGCCGTGACGCATGCGATCGATATAGTCCTTCAGACTCTCATAATCGTTCAGCGGCACACGCTGCGCGAAATTCTCGTACAGCCGGATCTTGTCGAAATGGTACTTCTTTCCATACTCTGTGTTCTCGGCGGCATGCACCAGCCTGCGCAGCACACCACGCTGAATTTCTTCAGCATGGTCGGCATACCGCTCGATATTCCGCATACGGTGTCTAAGAAATTTCTTTACTAATGGTGTAATGTTCATGGCTATTCTGTGATGATATGGGGGAGGGGAATAGAGGCACTTATGGTGCCTCGTTTCTCAGTATAGGGGAATGTGTGCCTGAGAAGGGGGAAGGGGAGAAAACTCCTTGCGTGGCCTGTTGCGGTCCATTATGAGAAGGGTATCGTCTCGTCCTGTCCCGGGCCATGCTGCCGCCGCTGCATGAGAAACTCGAAGAGTGGGATGTCCTCGGCATACGTCAGTTTGAGATTCGTCTCCTCGCCCTCCACCACGCGTATCATGGTGTGGGGCAAATAGTTCATGACGATTCCGCAATCGTCGGTAGCCTGGAAGGCAGGGTCGGCCATGGCAAGGCGGTAGGCCTGCACGATGGTGTCCATACGGAAGCCTTGAGGGGTCTGCACGCGCATCAGCGCACTACGGTCGAGCGTCCGCCTCTGTATGCCCTCATGGCATTCCATAATCGTATCGGTGACGGCAATCCCCACATTCACCACGCTGGCCTCCTGCAAGGCCTGGCACACATCGCTGATGATGCGCGGACTGACGAGCGGACGGGCGGCATCGTGGAAAAGCACGTTCACATCGTCCTTCCCTCCCGGCGCTCTGCCTTCAGCCTGCATCTCCTCCACAGCTTTCAAGGCATTCCAGGAGGATTCCGCACGAGTGCCGCCACCATCCACCACCCGCTGCACCTTCTGCCATGCCTCGTCGGTGGCACGATGGCGAAGAATGATGTCCTCCACTTCTGCACGGGTGGAGGGATGCACCACCACGACGATTCCGCCGATGCGGGGATGGCGGGCAAAGGCCTCGATGCTGTGCTCCAGCACAGTATGGCCATGGAGCAGAAGCAACTGCTTCGGGCGGTCGATTCCCATACGGCTTCCGGTGCCTCCGGCAAGGATGATGGCATAGTTCATGGAAAAAATACTGGTAATAAACTGGTAATAACAAAGAGGGTATGGACAGCAGTCTTTATGCTGTTTTCTAATAATTTAACGACTGTGGCAAGGACTGAAAAGATATGGGCCGAGTGTGCCAATATCACATTGCGCCCCGGCATTGGCGCATTGCGCACACATTCTGCGCGGCAAAATTAAAGTAAAATTATGAAAAATCGTGGGTAAAGTTTCAGTTTTCAAGGCATTAAAAATGAAATTGGCAGAAAATGAGAGTTAAAATGCCACATTTCGGAAAAGTCTTTATAATTTTGCAAACTGAATAACCGTGCAGTTACGGTTAAAAAAAGTCAAACGGCAGCCCCTGCATATTCCACAGGACAGAATCTCTGGCTTATGGGATGGGCGAAAATACGCCCGTGAGGAAGCGTGCCGGAACTAAGGATAAAAGCTTTCAAGAAAAAAAAGAACCTGTCTTAGCAAAAAATGAAAATACGTCAGTCTATGCGCCATCTTCTCTGCGCCATCATCCTGCTGCTCTGTGGCAGCATCGTGACTTCGTGCCTGAAGAATGAAGAGGAAGTGGATTTCACCCAGTACAACGACCTCTATGTGGGGAGCGTGGCACTTGGCACTCTGCCAAGATACCTCCACACCACCGCCTCTGACGGTACCGACAGTATCTACAAGACATCGGTGGCTGCCAGCACCACCTATCCCATCAGTATCGACCATCTGACTAACAGCATTTATAATGCTGATTCCCTGCCTGTGGGGGTCGACGCCGAAAAAATCATCTTCAGCACGTTCTACGTCAGTCAGGGTACCATCGCCATCCAAAAACTGGAGAGCGAGGAGGACACCATCTACACCACTACCGATTCCATAGATTTCTCAAAGGGACCGCGCAAGTTCAACCTCTACGGCCTCGACGGGACATCGCGCCGAACGTATACCGTAGACATCCGCATCCATCAGGAGGCCATGGACAGCCTCACATGGAGACAACTCACACTCGACGACTGGAACCGCGAAGAACGCCATTGCGGACACACGGGTAGCGAATTCGAGGCGTGTGGCATGAACTTCATGCTAAGCAATGGAGGGATGGAGGTCAACATGCCCGACGGAACCATGATGAACGACCTCGTGGAGGAGACCAACGTGAACGAACTGCCCACGGACAACACTGCATGGATTCTCCTCCCCAACAAGGCCGATGCCAGCACACGGCAAGTGCTGCTCTACGGCACCGTGCAGGCACCCGACTCCTTGGAGAGCCGCATCTGGCGACGCTATATCGACACTACCGGAGGCTACACCTACGGATGGGAATATCTACCCGTCACGGTGGAGAACCGATATCCTGCCCTCGCCCTGAAATGTCCGGCATTGCTGGAATACGACGAGGGTATGCTCCTCACGGGTATTGACCGCTACGGAAAAATCAGCGTGAAATACAGCATCGACGGCGGACGCATCTGGAAAAACCACAACTATCTCCATCTGCCCGATGCCTTGAAGGAGCGTACCGCCACTACACTCAAGGCCAGCATCGATGCCGACAGCAATCTCTGGCTACTGATTGATGGGGAAGAGGTGTGGTACGGACGCGCACACAGCGTGGCATGGAAGCAGGAGGATGGAACTTTTAATTTTTAATGTATAATTTACAATGTATAATGTATTATAATGTACAATGCACCTTGCGCTTCCTGCACAGCAATTTTACATTATACATTACACATTAAAAAAAGTTTCGCTGCGGTAATTATAAATTATAAATTATAAATTATAAATTGAATCATCTCCGCCTTCTGCTCATCATGCTTCTTGCCGTCGGGGCACTCCACGCCTCGGCACAGGAAGAAGAACACTATACCAAGGAAATAGGTGTCGGCCTTGGAGGAAACTTCATGCTCAACGATATGAACAGCACTCCCTACGGCCAAACGAAATTCGGCGGCGGACTCCTCCTGCGCTTTCTCCTCAATCCCCGCATGGCGGTGAAGGTGATGGGATCCTATAATATTATAAAAGGAGACACCAGCGGCAGCGGCGACTTCTACCCCGCCAATCCCGAAATGCCAGGCACCGAACGCTTGGAAAAATCCTTCTCAGGAGGCATCACCGACCTCAGCGCCACCTATGAGCTCAATTTCCTGCCCTACGGCTATCATGCCGGCTATCAGGGCTACAAGCGCATCACACCCTTCATACAGTTTGGACTGGGACTCACCTACAGCGATGCCGGAAAGGCTTTCACCATGAATGTCCCCCTCGGATTCGGAGTAAAATGGAAAGTGGGACCGCGCATCAATATGGCTGTCGACTGGGCCATGCACCTCACTCCGAGCGACAAACTTGATGCCATCAAGGCACCCAAGGGCATCAAGAGCAGCATGTTCCGCAATGCCGACCATTATGGCACCACGATGCTCACGCTGACCTACGATTTCTCCAAGCGTTGTCCGGCATGCCAGCGTGCCGAACGCTACTAACCCACCGCACCCCCTATTCCCCCCTTCAAAACCCCGCAATATCCCTATGATAGATAAAGACAGAATACCACAGCATATCGCCATCATCATGGACGGCAACGGACGCTGGGCGGAAGCCCGCGGCCTGAACCGCTCAAGAGGACATCAGGCGGGAGCGGAAAGTGTGGACAAAATCACCTCCGAATGCGCACGCCTGGGAGTGAAATTCCTCACGCTCTACACCTTCAGCACCGAAAACTGGAATCGTCCGGCTGCCGAGGTGGATGCCATCATGAAGCTCCTGCTGAGCAACCTCGTAGAGGAAACCTTCATGAACAACAACGTCCGGCTGCGCATCGTGGGCGACCGCTCGCGGGTGTCGGAAAATGTCATACAGGCTGTGGAGGAAATGGAGGAGCGTACTGCCCAAAACGACCGCATGACGCTCGTCCTGGCCTTCTCCTACAGCAGCCGGTGGGAAATCACAGATGCCATGAGGAAGATTGCCGCACGGGTGAAGGCCGGAACACTCTGTCCCGACGACATCAACGAGCACACCGTAGCTCAAGAACTCGACAGCAGCTTCGCACCCGACCCCGAACTCATCATCCGCACAGGGGGCGAACAGCGCATCAGCAATTTCCTGCTGTGGCAAAGTGCCTACAGCGAACTCTATTTCACCCCGACGTTCTGGCCCGACTTCAACGAACAGTCGCTACATGCTGCCATTGAGGATTATCAACATCGCGAACGACGCTTCGGAAAAACATCGGCACAGGTAAACAATTTATAATGTACAATGTATAATTTATAATGTATAATGAACAATGCATCTTGCGCTTCCTGCACAGCAATTATACATTATAAATTATACATTAAAAAAACAGCTCCCTGCAATATCCTTATTTTTCAATGAACTACTTCAAACACCTTTTCCTGGCTCTCGTAGGCCTCCTTGCAACCCTTGCTGCAGGAGCACAAATCCAAGTGGAGCCTGAAATCGTATATTCCTCCGAGCATCCCAAATATGTGCTTGGCGGACTCTCCGTCGATGGCATAAAAGGCTATGACGATGAGCTGCTGCTGAATATCTCCAACCTCGTCGTAGGGGAAACCTACGAGGTGCCGGGCCCGGAAATCAGCGATGCCATCAAGAGCTATTGGAAGCAGGGACTCTTCTCCAACGTCGTCATCGAGGCCGACTCTATCGTGGCAGGAAAAATCTACCTCCACATCAAACTCACCGCACAACCCCGAATATCATCGCTGAAAATCAATGGCGTGAAGAAGTCGGAGCGCGAGGATATCGAAGCACGCATCCCGCTCAAAGTGGGCAACCAGGTGACACAGAATCTCATAGACCGCGCAAAACACCGCATCACCAAATATTTCGACGAAAAAGGCTACAAGAATGCAGAAGTGGAATTTGTGCAGCGGGAGGACATTACTGCCGACAACCGCGTGATGATCGACATCAACATCGACAAGAACAGCAAAATCCGGGTACACAAAATCTATATCACCGGTGTCGACAAAAAGGAAATCAAGCCGCTGAAGCAGGCCATGAAGAAAACCAACGACCGCTCCAGCATCAAGAAATGGTTCTCCAGCAAAAAGTTCCTGGAGGAGAAATATGAGGAGGACAAGGGTTTCCTCATCGACAAGATGAACTCTTGGGGCTATCGCGATGCCATCGTGCTTTCGGATTCCGTCGTCAGCTACGACGAAAAGCACGTGGATGTCTATCTGAATCTCTACAAGGGCAAGAAGTATTATCTCCGAAACGTGAATTGGGTGGGCAATACGGTCTACACCACCGATGCCCTGAACTATACCTTCCGCATGAAGCGTGGCGATGTCTATGATATCCGCCTGAGAGACAAGCGCCTCTCGGAGGACGAGGATGCCATCGGGCAGCAGTACTACAACAACGGATATGTGTTCTATAGGCTCGACCCCGTGGAAATCAATGTGGAAGGCGACAGCATCGACCTTGAGATGCGCATCACCGAAGGCCGCCAGGCTACCTTCAACCGCATTCGCATCACGGGCAACGAGCGTGTGTTCGACTACGTCATCCGACGCGAACTCCGCACCAAGCCCGGCGACCTCTTCTCCATGGAGAGCATCAAGCGTTCC
>CAMGOT010000124.1 GCA_946060685.1 uncultured Bacteroidales bacterium | reverse complement strand
GAAGTATATCTTCTATAGCACATGAAGTATATCTTCTCTGAAAACAGGGGCAACGTGTAGCTGATACAGCACACCATTAGAACGGTGTACTGTTATCTGATGGGGCAGCAAAGGGAACGTCGGGAAATGGCGAGGCGGGAGGCACACCTCCTGCTTCTTGCCATGCCGCTGCTGCAGCACCTGCAGGAGTACCGATGCTTTCACCTGGCAGAGGGATGCTGGCACTGTCTTCCGGATTTTCGAAACGGGCATACTGTCCCTTGAAAGTCAGAAGGACATCGCCCACGGAACCATTACGGTGCTTGGCAATGATTATCTCTGCCTTGCCACGCAAATCCTCTCCCTTATCGCTCTTATAGATATGGTAGTACTCCGGGCGATGGATGAACAGCACCATATCGGCATCTTGCTCAATGGCACCCGACTCACGCAAATCGCTCAACTGCGGGCGCTTGCCCTCGGCTCCCTCACGATTCTCCACACCACGGTTCAACTGTGACAGAGCAATGATGGGAATGTTCAGTTCCTTTGCCAAACCTTTCAAAGAACGGCTGATGGTAGAGACCTCTTCCTGTCGACTGTTGAAATTCATGCCGGAGGCATTCATCAGCTGAAGGTAGTCGATCATAATAATCTTCACTCCATGCTCCCGCACCAACCGCCGTGCCTTCGTCCGTAATTCAAACACAGAGAGCGAAGGGGTATCGTCGATAAAAAGCGGTTTGCCGTAGAGGTCCTTGATTTTTTTGTCCAATTGCACCCACTCGTACGGCTCCAGTTGTCCTGACTTGATTTTCTCTCCTTTTATCTCGCAGGTATTGACAATCAGACGGTTCACCAACTGGACGTTGCTCATTTCAAGCGAGAACAATGCCATCGGCACCCCCTGGTCTACAGCAATATTCTTAGCCATGGAGAGGGCAAATGCCGTTTTTCCCATGGCAGGACGTGCCGCAAGGATAATCAGGTCGGAGTCCTGCCATCCAGATGTCATCTTGTCGAGAGCATGGAATCCGCTTGCCGTCCCACTCATACCATCCACCCGCTGTGATGCCTTATGGAGCATATCATAGGCAGCATTGATGACAGAATCAATCTGCACATAGTCCTTCTTGAGGTTTTGCTGGGAAAGTTCAAAAAGGCTTCCTTCCGCTTCCTGCATCAAGGCATCGACATCGTTCGTCGGGTCGAATGCCTTACTCTGGATATTGGCAGTATAGGCTATGAGTTGTCGTGCCGTAGCCTTTTGGGCAATGATTCTGGCATGAAACTCGATATGGGCACCGCTCGACACCTCGTTGCTCAGTTGCGCCAGATATGGCATTCCTCCTGCTTTCTCCAAGTTCTCCATCTTCTGCAACTGATCGACGATGGTGTAAAGGTCGGCAGGACGTTCCTCGATGTTCAACTGCCTGATGGCCTCATAAATCAACTGGTGGCGCTTGTCGTAAAAACTCTCAGGCTTGAGAATCTCGCTCACTTCGGCATAGGCTTCCTTCTCAAGAAGCAGCGTGCCGATGACAGCCTTCTCAAGATTGATGTCCTGAGGTTGCAGACGTCCGAAACTATCCTGCTCAGGAGCCACAGCTGCGGGCTTTTTCTTATAGTTGGTCTTGGTTGTAGCCATAGAAAAATATTAGTTACCTTCAGTTTCCGGCAGTTCCTCCTGCTGTGCCTCATAAGCCCCGATGTCAGGACTGCCATCTGCCATTCTCGAATTTCCCTTGAGGTCGTAGACATAGCCCGACTGCTGGGTCAGTGCAGCGTCAGCCTTCCCCACCGCACTGCTCTTAGGGGAAAGCGTGAAGGGATATATCAGCCGGGTATTGTCGAACTCGGGGAAGAAATTCCCCGCCCGCTGCAAATCCTTGTCCTCGCAGTCTTCCTCGAAGATGCAGTCGACAAGAGCCTCGTTCTCCACACGTGGAGTGTTGAGCAGGCAATTCTTGAAGATATAGTTAAACGCGCAATCCTCAAGGTCGGCGGCAGCCTCGCCCATGATATCATCGTCGGCATAGCCTGTGATGATGGAATTGATAAACTGGCAGCGTGTCAAGGGCAATGGTGTGGTGCCTTCATAATTGGTGAAATTCAACGCCACCCCGCGTCCGCCGCTGAAAGGGAAGAACTCTCCTATCGTACAATGCACAAAGGTATGGTCGCCTCCAAGCAATGTCACACAGTTGCCACCGGCATTCGTAATCTGGCAGTTGCCGACAAACGTCTGGCAATGTTTGGCCATGAAGGCATTGTATGTCGTATTGTGTATGATGCTGTTGTCGATGATCAGCTTTTGCTTCTGCACATCGGAAGAGTCGCATTGCAGTCCGAACTTTCCGGAATGAATGTCGCACCAGGTCATATCGTTGCCATAGCTCTCCGTGGTGAACACCACCCCACCCCATTGCCCTGGTATACGGTCATAGGGTTGCTTGGAGAACATATATCCCAGGCGGTCGCCCCTCATGACGATGGTCTTCTCGGCTGTACCCTGTGCTATCAATGTGCCATGGACAATCAGCGATGCCCCGGCATGGAAGTACATCCTCGTTCCCGGACTGAGCATCAGCGTGGCACCTTCCGCTACCACCAGGCTGTCGGTCACCTGGTAAGGTCGCGGACTTTGCAGCAGCAGGTTCTCCGTGATGACTTCACCCGTCAACACATTGACATCCTGACTTGCCGCCGTCAGGATAACTTTCTGCTGCACACCACTTTCGATCGTAAATTCAAGAAAATCCTCCAAGGGCTGCGGGTCGTCCAAATCCGTCAGAGGTGCATTCAAATTCACGAACACCCGCAGACTGTCCTTGCCATACACCGTAAAGGGGCCTCCTGCTCCTCCTGCCAGCCAGGCACCGTCCACATTGGCAGCAAAAGGCGATGCCTGTCCCTGTCCGAGCGACACATGCTGGATGCGCAGTGCCTTATCGCCGGGATTATAGAGCTGGAAGGTATAGGTGTTGGTACTCTGACCTGCAATGACGGTGTCAAATGCGATGGTGTCGGTGGAGAACGTCATTCTATCGTTCGCCGACACGGAATACTGCTCCTCGCCCAAGCACGAAGCCAAAGCCAGGAGTACGGAGAGCAGAAAAAGAATAGGCAGTCTTTTCAAGGCTAAATATGATAACAGGTGTTTGTTCTACAGTTTATCCTGCATTATTCATACAGTTCCGTCGGTTCCGTCACTGAAGGGAATCAATGGCCGTGCATCAGCGTGAGCACAGCGATGACAATGCAGGATACAATACATCCTGCTTCACAAGAGGAAGATCGCGCCAAAAAGAGCACGCATTGCACTCCAGCAGCCGTCAGTGAGCCCTTGCGGCAGGAAAGAGCATGAATAATGCAGACAAAAGCACCCCTCAATCATCCAACAAGCTCCCAAGACAACCATACGCCTTGGGAGCCTTTTTTTCCGGATTGAGGTGTGCGGGCCCTACCGGGCATTTCCCTTTACTTTTGAGGTATATGCTTGAGGATATCCAAAAGATGATCCCACACCATCTGAACGGTAGGAATCAGCAGTTTTTCGTCGGGGGAATGCACGCCACGCAGGGTGGGACCGAAGCTGACCATATCCAGGTGCGGATATTTCTCGCTGAAGAGTCCGCACTCCAATCCTGCATGTATGGCCTTCACCTTTGGTTCCTTGCCAAAGAGGCGCACATAGCTATCGCGTGCAATATTGACAATCTCACTCTTGGGATTCATCTTCCAGCCAGGATAACCCTCGTTCGTCACGCACCGTGCACCGCCCAACTCAAGTGCCGAACGTATGATGCGTGCCATATTGGGAATGTTGGACGGCATACTGGAGCGCTGGCTGCTGTTGACCACAACTTCCTCGCCCTCAAGATGAATGCTTGCCAGATTGCTACTGGTCTCTACGAGTCCTTCAAGGTCCTGACTCATGGCAAAGATGCCGTTATGTACAGCCAGCAGGCTCTTCAGCATTCTTTCTGCCTTCTCCTTTGGCAGTGCCATGCGTCCTTCTGCGCATGCGCTCTCCATGTCGACGATGGCATCAGGCTCCGTCACGGAAAACTCCTCATGGACATTGGCAGCAAACACATTCGTATCAACGCGCAGCTGCTCCTTGAACTCCATGGGTACAGCCACCACGGCATGTGCCTCGCGCGGAATGGCATTGTGCAGACCTCCCGCCTGGATGTCGACAAGGCGCAGGTCGGTCTTCTCCATCTCCTCACAGAGCAGACGCACAAGGAGCTTGTTGGCATTGGCGCGGTTCTTGTTGATGTCATCACCGGAATGCCCGCCTGTGAGACCTTTCACGAAGACATTGGCCACAAACATGCCCTCTACACTTTCACGCTCGGCAAGGGGAAAAGGATAGCGGCCTTCCGTCCGGACACCTCCTGCGCAGCTGACAAACATCTCGCCCTCGTCCTCAGAGTCGAGGTTGATGAGGTAGTCGCCCGTCATGAAACCGGGCTTCATGCCCTCAGCCCCGGTGAGGCCGGTCTCCTCATCGCGTGTGAACACACACTCCACGGGGCCGTGCTCGATATCATCTGACTGGAGAATGGCCATCTGCATCGCCACTCCTATACCATCGTCAGCACCCAGGGTGGTGCCCTTTGCCTTCATCCACTCACCGTCGACAAAGGTCTGGATGGCATCCTTGTCGAAATCAAACTCCACATCCTTGTTCTTCTCGCACACCATATCCATATGGCTTTGCAGAATCACGGTCTTACGGTTCTCATAGCCCGGTGTGGCAGGCTTGCAAACAATCACGTTGCCCGTCTCGTCCACTCGGGTTTCCAAACCGAGGCTTTCTCCGAATCCTCTCAGAAATTCAATCATTTTCTCCTCGCGCTTCGATGGGCGAGGCACCTTGTTGACCTGTGCAAAACAGTCAAACACAACTTGCGGCTGAAGCTGACTCATTTTTTCCATTCTATTATTTTGTTTTTGTTGTCAATATTATCCGTGGCCATGACTATAGGACTCTACATTTCCGAGTAAATATTTCCACCGTCTTTTGTTTCAAGCATGACCATGTCATGGCAGAAAGCCCTGTTTCTACAGGAAAAAGGCATCGTTTTCTTGGAAAATCGGGCGTTTCACCTTAAATTTGCAGCGCAAAGATACGACAAATTCTGAAAATCGCTACTGAACAGCATGGAAAAAATCTTCATATTGACTCTTATTGTGGTTGCTGCAGCCGTATTTCTGCTTTCTGTCGGCATTATCATCCGTGGCAAATTCGTCAATTCCCACGTGAGCGGCAATCGCCATCTGCGCAAGCAGGGCATTCACTGTGCCCGCCAGCAAGACCGCGAAGCCCGGACTCCCAACCCTCATGCCGTGAAGGAACGCAGCTAACAACTCCCGTCGCCAGCGCATTTCCCAATCTCTGGGCATACTCCCAGCACTTTCGCCATCTCAACAAACAAATCTCAACAAACCATACATTCTCTCCAAACAATGAAAAAGCATTTCTCTCTCCCTTTGATGATGTGCCCCCTGATGATGTGCGCAGCCATCAGCCTTTGCAGTTGCGGCGGAAAGACTCCCGCTCCAAAGGAGAACGGTATGCCCAAATCGGAAGCACGCGGCCAGCAGGGCACACTGAAGATGGCCTATGTGGATGTGGACAGCCTGATGACACAACTGGATATGTGCATTGAGGCCAAGAGCCGCCTGGAAGCCAAAAGCCAGACCTACAGCAACAACGTGGCCAGCAAAGAACGCGCTTTCCAGCAGGCATATGCCGACTTCGCAAAGAAGATGCAAAGCAGCGGCTACCCCTCACAGGCGGAATACGAGGCTGCACAGCAGCGGCTACAGCAGATGCAGACAGAAGGCGCCAACCTTCAGGAAAAATATGCGCTCGAACTGCAGAAGGAGCAGGAAGCATTCAACGCCAGCCTGCACGACAGTCTGCAGAACTACATCAAAATGCTGAACAAGGACGGACAATACAGCATCATCCTTGCCAAGTCGGGCGACAATATCCTCTACGCCGACCCTGCATACGACATTACGGCTGAAGTGGTGGCCGGGATGAACAAACGCTGGAAGAAAAGCAAATGACATACGTACGGGTACCGCCCCAAAGCAAAGACAGTTCGCCGGCATCGGCAACGAACTGTCTTTGCTTTTTTTCGATTCAGAAAGGGGTGCAACCTATCTTCACCGCGGCTTTTACGATTCATCTTTATATAACTCATTTTCAACAGTTTACATACCATCATCTGATGTATCACCAGATGCCATTCCCGCATCCGCTTATCTATCGTTTTTCTCCCTTCTCCTCATGATTACCCAAACCTCATTCCGCCTCTCTGCCAAACGCCGGGGCTTTCATCTTGTCACTCGTGAAATAGCCGAACATCTGCCTTCTCCTTTGCCCGAAGCGGGATTGCTCCATCTTTTTGTGCAGCATACCTCATGCGCCCTCTCCCTCAACGAGAATGCCGACCCTGACGTACGGACGGATATGGAGAGCATCATGAACCGCATGGTCAAGGAGAACGAGCCTTTCTATCTGCACACCATGGAAGGCTCCGACGATATGCCGGCACATGCCAAATGTTCCCTCCTGGGAGTAAGCCTCACGATTCCCATCACCCATGGCCGCCTGGCACTGGGCACGTGGCAAGGCATCTATCTCTGTGAATTCCGGCATGATGGCGGTTGCCGTAAAATTGTTGCCACCATCTGTTCCTGACTCCCTTCAGCCATCTGCAGGGACATGTATCCGGCCTGCACGATGGGGAGCGTCAGGAAGGCTGCTAGTCCAAAATGCAGTTTTCAAGCGTACTGGCCTACAGGTCGAATGGTTCCTCTTCCTCGGCATCACCCATATCGTAAATGCCGCATTCAAGGTCGTCGACATAGATGCTGTCCTCACAGACAATCAGCTGGCAACAGCCGTGAAAAAGGGCGAACAGTTTCCGAGATGCTGTCCATAAAAGGGCTGCGAGATTCACCGCGCCTACTACAATCCAGAAATACAGGGGAGTGTTGCTCCCGGAATTGATAAGTGTCATGATGCGAAAGTGTTTTTTTTGCAGATTGTAAATCTGCCGCAAAGTTACGCCAACCCCCTTTCGCCATGAAGTCCTTTTATTGGAAATACGGAATAACAGCAAACGACATTTCCGATGACAGAAATTGACGTCAATGATAGCAGGGGTGTTCTATAAATTAGTATATAGGGATGTTCTATAAATTAGTATA
>CAMGOT010000123.1 GCA_946060685.1 uncultured Bacteroidales bacterium | reverse complement strand
TCTACTGTGCGATAGGAAAGAAAATTGTCTCAAGCTAATTTATAGAACATCCCTAGTGTGGTACTGGCTTCCAGCCAGAACTGTGCATCCGCCTTACAGGCTATTTAGAACACCCTGCCTAAATGGGTATTGTTTCAACCGTACAGGCCGAATAATTTTTTCAACCTTAACCTTTTGTAAACAGGAGGTCCAATAGGGCATTCCCGAATACTTATGCCCTTCTATCGTGACCTGCTGATTTTTCAGTGAAATTCGATTGTAGCGTGAATTAGATGTTTGCTGTATGAGACAGGATTTGCCAGAGACAGACAGGACCATCTACTGCTCCACCGATGTATATCTACTTCATCGCCGATAAGGTTAATAACCTTGCAGGCGTAAGGTTATTAACCCTACAGCCGTAAGGTTATTAACCTTATCGGCAACATTATGGTATAGGATGTTTTTACATGTTAAATCCATTCTTTCGAAATCATGTAGTTCGGAGGCAATAGCAAGTTAAGAGGTGTTGTATAAATTAGCTTGGCTTTGCCTTGTGTTGTCACGACTCGGGACAGCCCAGGCAAGAATTCCTTTCAGGGCAGAAAACCACCAACTCCATCCTTACTGCCCCCAATGGATTGGCCTGGGCGAGAAGAAGAGCCCCCTTCACAAAGGCAACAAGCCGCAGGAGCCCTGGGTGCAAAAGCATCCAAGGCTCCTGCCTCTTCATAGAAAAACAGCATGTGTATCGTCAAAAAGAAGGAGAAAAATACGCGACAAATTGAAAAATTACCGTAAATTTGCCCCGAAATCTGATACAACCATGAAAAAAACATTATTTCTGCTGCTGCTTTGCCTCTCGGGTCTTATGGCATTCGCGGCAAACGACAACTACAACACGGTACATCTGAAAAGCCTCCCCCCCCTTTCTGTAGGTTGCGAGCAGGGAGTCTCTGCCCCCTTTGCCGCCGTCATCGACGGAAAACTCTATGTGGCCGGAGGGTGCAACTTCCCCGACACTCCTGCTGCCGATGGGGGCAAGAAGGTGGCATACGCCAATGTGTTCATGCTGGAAAACAATGAACACTGGCAAGAGGTGGGCACTCTGCCCCATCCGCTGGCCTATGGTGCATCGCTCTGCGTGCCGGAAGGCATGCTATGCCTGGGCGGCAATGATGGCGAAAAATCCTACAACACCATGCTTCTCATACGCCCCGAGCGTCAGAAAGCAGAGGTGAAAGCACTGGAACCGATGCCTATGGCTCTCGACAATTTTGCCGCTGCCTATGACAAGGTGGGGGGCTATGTCTATGTGGCAGGCGGAACGTCAAACGGCATCCCTTCCATGAAGGCATGGCGCATAGCATGGCCCGGCGGAAAAGCATGGGAATCACTTCCCGACCTGCCCGGACGTGCCCGTGTTCAGCCTTGTGCCGTGGTGCAGAACAACAATACCGAACCTTGCTTCTATGTCTTCGGCGGCTTTACGCCAGCCAACGCATCCCCCAACGGTGAGATTACGCACACTGACGGACTCTGCTATAGCCCGAAATCCGGCATATGGAGCACCACGTCACCCATCAGTGGCACAAGTGCGGCATTGGTAGGAGCCTCAGCGGTAGCTTCCGGGTCGCAGCATATCCTCTTCTTTGGCGGTGTCGACAGCGAAGTGTTCACCCGTGCCGTACGCCAGGAGTACGGCGACGACTATCTGCGGCATCCTGCCGAATGGTATCGTTTCAACCGGGGAATTGTAGTGTTCAACACCATCACCAACGCATGGACCAGCGTTTCAGACCATGAACTGACGGCACGTGCGGGAGCGGCTGTAGTGGCAAACGGCAATGAGTGGATTATTGTCGGTGGAGAAACGAAACCGGGCATCCGCAGCAGTGCCGTGAGCAGTGTCAGCATATCGTCGGGCAGCAGTTTCGGATGGGCAGGATGGCTCGTCCTGGTGCTCTATCTCGGCGGCATGATAGCCCTGGGATATTATTTCATGCGCCGAGAAAGCGGAGCGGACGATTTCTTCAAAGGAGGAGGCCGCATACCATGGTGGGCTGCGGGCATATCCATTTATGCCACAATGCTCAGTGCCATCACCTATATGGCTTATCCCGCGAAGGCTTATGCCACGGACTGGACGTACTATCCCATGCTCGTCACCATCCTCATCGTATCCTTCCCCGTCTGCCATTATTACCTGCCTTTCTTCCGCCGCCTAAACGTGACGACGGCCTACGAATATCTGGAACGCCGATTCAATGCTGCCACGCGACTGATGGCGAGCGCCCTCTTTATCGTCTTTATGGTGGCACGCATGGCACTGGTACTCTATCTTCCCTCTCTGGCCCTTACGGCGGTGACGGGCATCGACATCTATATCTGCATCGTGCTGATGGCCATCATCACCATCGTCTACTGCACGATGGGCGGTGTGGAGGCCGTGGTATGGGGCGATGTGGTGCAGGGATTCATCCTCGTCGGCGGTGCCATCTTCGCCGTGATATGGCTGGCACTGGGCACAGAGGGTGGTATCTCGGGATTCTTCGACATCGCTGCTGCCGACGACAAGTTCCGTCTCTTCGACTGGAGCCTGAGCTATAAGTCTGCCACATTCTGGGTCATCATCATCGGCGGTATGGCCAACAACCTGATCAGCTATACCTCCGACCAGACCGTCATACAGCGCTATCTCACCACGCGCGATGAGGGCGAGGCACGACGCTCCATCATGCTGAACGGCGTGATGAGCGTATTCGTCAGCGTGGCATTCTTTGCCATCGGTGCCGGACTCTACACCTTCTTCAAGACGCATCCTGCAGCCATGGACATCACAATGATGAAGAACGACACCATCTTCCCCTTCTTCATGATGAGCCAGCTGCCCCAGGGATTGGCAGGACTGCTGATTGCCGCTATCTTTGCCGCTACGATGAGTACCATTTCGAGCAACATCAATTCTGTGGCAACGGCATTCAGCGTTGACTTCTACCGCCGCTTCCGTCCGCAGAGTACCGAGCGCGAAGTTCTCCACTGCGCACGTACGACCTGCATCGTCAGCGGACTCCTGGGTATGGGCATTGCCATTCTGATGGCTACATGGAACATTCTCTCTCTCCTCGATTTCTTCCAGGAAATTCTGGGACTGCTCTCCAGTGGTCTTGGCGGCCTGTTCCTGATGGGTATATTCTTCCCACGCATCGGCGGACGCGCTGCATTGCTGGGGTTTGTGAGTGGTGTGCTGGCGGTATTTGCCGTAAAATACTCCACTGATGCCTCTTTCCTTCTCTACGGTGCCATCGGCATGTGTGTCAGCGTCTGTGTGGGCTGGAGCCTTTCGTTTGTACTCCACGAAAAAGAGCCTGCCAAAGGCCTAACATGGGACACGCTGGAAGGCAAATAAACGACTGCTGCGGAGATATTTCTACCCTACAGGTAAAAAAGTTGTCCCATACTGCCCCTTCGTTGTCGAAGAAGGCGCAACTGCTGCAAGAACTGCAGGCCGATGAAAAAAGCCTGCTCGGCCATACCATCGCAAAAACATATAGGACGAGGCTCCCTCCCCCTATCGTATGCGGATATACTCCCATGGTATATCCGCATACCTGTTCTCCTACTCCCCCCAAATTTCCATATCAAGCAGCAAATCTCTTCGAAAATCCGACATTTAGAACATTATTTTGGAAGCTTTGATAATTTTTGCAGCAAGAAATTTGGAAGGAATGAGAGAAATACCGTAATTTTGCAGCCTATTGCTAACAGTAAAGCATATTGTCAGCGACGATGGCAAGAGTATTCCCTGCCATTTGTCAATCCCGCAAAAAGATTGTTTCACCTCATATCCCTTTAAAAAACTATGTCAGTAATCGTTACTCCTGAAAATGCTCAAAGCCTGCTCGACCAGGAACTGCCCCTCGTCCTCGACTTTAGCGCCACATGGTGCGGCCCCTGCCGCAAAGTCTCCCCCATCATGGATGAACTTGCCGAAGAATTTGCCGGCCGCGTAGTAGTGGCAAAAGCAGATGTTGACGAGTGCGAAGATCTGGCCATCGACTTCAAGGTGCGCAATGTCCCCACTATCCTCTTCATCAAGAACGGCAAGGTGGTCGACAAGCAGACGGGTGCAGCATCAAAGAATGTCTTTGTGGAAAAAATCAATGCCCTTTTGGGAGAATAATCCTCCGAGGCACTTCACACTACAGACAGCACACCGATAAAACAGGCTGCACGCCCCCCAAAAATACACATTCATGGCTGTTCTTGACGACGAACTCTTGCAGGACGCAGAACTTGACGCCCTGGTAATTGATTTCATCCGTTGCAATTTGCCGCAGGAAGTGGCAAAGAAATATGACGACGAGAAACTTTTCTACATTCACGACCTGATAGAGGATTATCTCGCCCAATCGGATGCACTGGAAAACGAGCCTGACGAGGATGGATATATCAACATAGAAATTGATGCCATCACCGCATTTGTCAGCAGCAAAGCGAAGGCGGAGAAAATGGGCGACTTTGATGAGCAGGAATTGACACAAATCATCGAACTTGACCTCGCCTTTGGAGACGACTTTGAAGATGATGAGGAAGGATAATTCCCAACCTCATTCCACCATGTACAGGGGAAACGCTATCGCGTTTCCCCCTTTTTTATATTCAGGTGTGTGCTATAAAATGTGTTCTCTCTATTCGGTTTGCACGACTCCTGGCAATCAAACAGGGAAAAGACTGGATTCCGCGGATGCTGCAGTCTGGAAGAAGTGACCATACCCGCCAATGTGCGCAATACGGCCAACAGCGACATTTTCCTGTTCTGTGATAATCTGAAGAGAATATACATGCAAGGAAGCGTGCCTCCCGAGATTCCATTCTATACTGACGAGGAATTTGGTGAAACGGTATACAACAATGCCACCCTATACGTGCCGAAAGGATCGAAGGAAACATACATGTCTGCTCCATGCTGGAATAAGTTCCAGAGGATAGAGGAGTATGGAGTCACGTCAATAAAAGGGATAATCACGGAGGATGTAGATGCCGAATCACCTGTAGGGGTGTTCTATAAATTAGTATATAATCTTTTTTTCAAGGGGTGTCTGCTTGGTCGCTTTTCCACCTCTCGCACAGTATCTTTTTGCTTTTCAATCACTTACATAGCACGCTATGCTCGTGTTTGAAAAACAAAAACCTACTGCACGATAGGTGAAAAATCGCCTCAAGCTAATTTATAGAACACCCCTGTACACAATATCTCCGGACAACCTGTCAATAGGGTAACGGCCAATGGTATATACATAAAAGGAAACAAAAAGGTTTGCCATTCATCGGGCAAACAGCAAAGATGCAGGCTATAAATTGTAAGCGTTCATGCCGCTACGTGTGGAACCCCAACATCCATAAGAGGTGTTCTACAAGGAAGACAAAGTCAACACCCCTAAAAAGAAAGTACCAATAGCAAAAGCAACGCGAAAAGCTGCTTAAACGATTATTTTCAGGATAAACACTGCACACTTACAGTCAAAATGCGTAATTTTGCCGAAAATTTAACGACATGTCCATCAGCAAAACACGCCAGAAACTCATTGACGTAGCACGCGAACTCTTTGCCAAGAACGGTATAGAAGCAACGACGATGAACGATATCGCAGCCTTGTCAGGAAGGGGGCGAAGAACGCTCTACACCTACTTCAGAAACAAGGAGGAAATCTACACTGCTGTGGTGGAGAGCGAGTTGGAATACATCTCGCACGAAATGGACAAAGTGGTACAGGCTGACTGCTCGCCGGAAAAGAAGATTGTGCAGGTCATTTACAAGCACCTCAGTCTGATAGCCGACATCGTGAAGCGCAACGGCAACATCAACGCTGAGTTCTTCCGTGATATCAACAAGGTGGAAAAAACGCGCCGGAAATTCGATATCGAGGAAATCTTCGCCATCCGATCCATTCTGGAAGAAGGAGTGGAAGCCGGAACCTTTGAGGTGGAAAACATTGTCTTCACCGCCGATATTATCCATTTTGCCATCAAAGGCATGGAAGTGCCGTATATCTTCGACAAGGTGGGGACTGGCATCAGCGTGGAAGACAGCATTCCACTGGCAGAGCGCATCATACGACGTGCCTTAGGGGTGAAGAATGTATAGGGCTGGCATAAGTTTGTCCTGGATTTTTGCCCCAAGGATGCCTGCCCTGTCGTTTTTTCAACGCTCACACAGTATCTTTTTCTTTAATACACATTATATAAAAATATTATATGGGACTTTTATCTGGAAAAGTAGCACTCATCACAGGTGCCGCCCGTGGCATCGGAAAGGGCCTTGCTCTTAAATTCGCCGCAGAAGGCGCAGACATCGCATTTACCGACCTCGTTCTGAACGACGAAATGCAGGCTGGCCTTGAGGCTACCCGCCAAGAAATAGAGGCTCTGGGAGTCACCTGCCGTGCGTATGCAGGAAATGCTGCCGACTTCGCTGAGACGGAAGCAGTGGTAAAACAGATTCATGAGGACTTTGGACACATCGACATCCTCGTGAACAACGCTGGCATCACCAAAGACGGACTGATGCTGAGAATGACCGAAAAGCAATGGGATGACGTGCTGAACGTGAACCTAAAGTCAGCATTTAACTTTATCCATGCCCTGCTGCCCATCATGATGCGCCAGCGCGACGGTCGCATCATCAACATGAGTTCGGTGGTCGGAGTACACGGCAATGCCGGACAAGCCAACTATGCTGCATCAAAGGCTGGCATGATAGCACTCGTCAAGAGTGTGGGACAGGAAATGGGAAGTCGTGGCATCCGTGCCAACGCCATCGCACCAGGATTCATCGAGACAGCCATGACACAGCAACTTCCTGAAGATGTCCGCAAGGAATGGATGAAGAAGATTCCTCTTCGTCGTGGCGGACAAGTGGAGGATATTGCCAATGTGGCACTGTTCTTGGCTTCCGACCTTTCCGCTTATGTCACCGGACAGGTGATTCAAGTGGACGGCGGCATGAATATGTAATTGACACCCAAAGGCTTTGAAGAGCAACTGACGCTCTTCAAAGCCTTTGGTATATACAGGGGTATGCCCCCGAACAGCCACCCGGAAAAAGCTGGACCTCAGCATTCTGGACGACAGGCATAAAAGTACCTGCAAAAATTCTTCTTGAACAAAGACTATTTGACGAAAAGAGGTTGAAAAATTACATTTGATTTTGGACTTCAGAAGATTTGCACTAACTTTGCAGCATAGACATTGAGTTTATTATGAGCA
>CAMGOT010000122.1 GCA_946060685.1 uncultured Bacteroidales bacterium | reverse complement strand
GATTACATCACCAATGCCTATGGTCACGTTGGTGAAGACGTTTAATATCAGTAGGCTCTTGAAATGCAGCAGGAAATACAAGCTAAGTTTTAATATGTTAATGTGTTGGTGCATTGGCAAGGCTGCAAGCGGTATCAGCGAGTTCTATTTATTGCCTATGCAAGGCAAACTGTACCAATACGACAAGATTGCAGTCAATGTTATTGTAAAGAATATGAAAGGCTCAATCAATTCGTGCGATATCCAGTTTTGTAATGACTTGCAGCAGTTTGCCGATGATTATCGACGTTTGACAGAGCAAGTGGCTAACCGATGCGAGAGTTCGTTCTTGGATGATTACATGGTTGTCGGCACTTCTGCAATGATTGAAACAGAATTGGATTGTATCGTCAACCAATATACCGACAAGTTCTGCAATCCAATGGTGATGTGGGGCAAATATCGCAAAGGATGGATAAAGACCAAACTACCCATCTCATTCCAATTCCATCATGTGCAGATGGACGGTGGGCATGCTGCAGCATTCTTGAATTCATTGCAAAATACGATTAAGGGATGTTCTATAAATTAGTTTTTTATTCAATTAGGAAGTGTTCTTATGCTTGGCCACTTTTCAACCTCTCGCTTGTATCTTCCAATCCTTTAAACACTTACATAGCCCGCTATGTGCGCGTTTAAAGGATAGGAATCTACTGTGCGATAGTTCAAAAATTGTCTCAAGCTAATTTATAGAACATCCCTTGACTCATTTCTGAAAGTTGAGTATCTTACAGCTATGCTGCTTCGTATCCTTGTCGTAGTTGATGCCCACGAGGAGTATGTCGCCAGTATATTCGGAAATCTTCGAAGGATATTCCTTACGTTTAATCTGGTCGATGGTAGTGTTGGCGGAATGATTAAATTTTAGTTGGCTACGTCGACTTCCTTCTCCCTCGGGATAGCTGGAGCAAACTCTGCTCTCCTCTCGCTCGTTCGTCAGTTCGATAACCAATGCAGGCTTGCTGACGTTGCGACGGGAATACTGATACCGCAATGAAACTGACGTCAGGCTGATGCTTGACGAACGGGGGGATGGAGGCTGGGATGAAAGCCCCCGTCTCTGTAGCGTCAGCTACAGAAACAACATATAGGCATGATTCCCCCATCCCTAAAGCAAGGGCTAACAGGCCCCCTTTAGGGCATCACACTTCTCTACAAGGAATTTGGCCGTGAGGTATTCGCCAGGCATCAAGTAGTCGCCTTCGTGCGACTCCATCTCGTCGAGCAGTTGCTGGGCTCGCGAGGTGTCGCCTTCGTGAAGGAGAGCGAGGGCATAGAGTGTGACGGTCTTGACAGGCGAATACCGATAGGAAGAGCTGATGTATGCTTGCAAAGACTTGTCGTACAGTTGTGCCACAACCTCGGGGCGTGCTGTCGTGAGCAGTTCCATGAGAATATGGTCGGCACCGGTTTCGAGCTTTATCAATCCTGGTATTTCCTTTCCGAAGGCAGCAATCTCCTCATACACTTGACGGGCCTCTTCGAAACGTCCCAAGTCCTCAAGCCATGCTGCATAGTTGATGCGGTTGTTCAGGAGGAAATAGTCCTTCGGCGAGTCAAGGGGAATGTCCTCAAACCATTCGCCAGGCAAATCCCTCAACCGATAGCCCTGTGAGAGTCCGCCTGCCGCCTGGAGTATTCTGAGGAAGAAGCGTCGTGAGCGTCTGTTGCGCCATAAGAGCAGGATATTCCTGCCATCGTTGCAAAGCCCGCCAAAACTGGACGGCACGCCGTTGAGCAAGGCGATGCCTGCACCTGTGAGGGCAAGCATGTAGAAAAACGATTCGCCCATTATGCCGAGATTGAAATTTCTGAGAGCCACAAGGGACAGGACAAAGAGCAGAAGGTTGAGAAGAACACCACCGGCGTTGTACCAGAAATACGGCACGCTGTCAGTATCGGTATCTGATGGCAACGTCATGATACATTGTCCGCCCGTTCCCTGAATGTGGAATTTTCTGATGTGAAAACCATCGCCATCCTTGACGAGAGCATATTTCCCCAAACGTATGGACGAGAACCGATAGCCAGAAGCCAGGCCGAACAGCAGATGCCCAATCTCATGGAGGCCCAGTTGCAGGATGACGGTCACAAGCAGCGATACGAGACTACAGGCAATGGAAAAGGCCACCTTCCAGACATCCAGGTCCTTCTGCAAGGCGCGCTCAAAGCCTTCGCTGCCATCAACAAACAAAATTATAAGAAATGCAATGGCAAATCCGATGAGGGCACCTAAGAAGAGTCCTCCGATAAATTTGAAAGCTTGTTTCATGTCCTCCCGATAAAAAATCTGTGCAATATGTAAGTTTTTTGCAAAAGTAAAGAAAAATACTGATACTTCAGGGAGATTTTCAGCACTTCCCATCGTGTTTTGTCGATTTTTCACCTTCTTTGGTATGCTATTTAGAAAAACATAGCGTAAATTTGTGCATCGTAAAACCAAAACTACACCATTTGACAATTTAGAAAACATACCGAATTTCAAACAATCATCTTATGGACAATTCCGCATTTTTCAAACTTTCCTACGGACTGTTCGTTGTGACAGCCCACGAGGACGGCAAGGACAATGGCTGCATCACCAACACCGTAGTTCAGCAGACAGTCTCCCCCAACCGTATATCCGTGACCATCAACAAGAACAACTATACGCACGATATGATTATGCGTACCGGGGTCTTCAATGTCTCCGTACTTTCAGAAGAAGCGAAATTTGATGTCTTCAAGCATTGGGGCTTCCAGAGCGGAAAGACTGTGGACAAGACAGTAGGCATCACATTCTTCAGGCTGGAGAATGGGGTCATCTACGTCGTTGATGGCGTGAATGCCGTGATGTGTGCAAAGGTAGAGCAGACCATCGACCTTGGCACCCACACCCTGTTTATAGCCGAAGTCACCGATGCTTTTACTGCCGACAACGCACCGTCTGCCACATACGCATATTATCATTCAAACATAAAGCCTGCTCCGCAACCTGTCAAGAAGAAGGGATGGATATGCACCGTATGCGGATATATCTATGAAGGCGAAACATTGCCGGAGGACTATATATGCCCCATATGCAAACATCCTGCATCCGACTTCAAGGCCTGTGAGTAGGGAAGCGAGAAAGTCAGTCCCCCCTATGGGAGGGCATTGTCTTCAGCCTTGACTGTCGCCTTGCTCCTATGCGTGCCTCGGTGCGAACCGACGAAAAACGAGTGCCATCAAGCTTTGGAGCAGCGAGCGGAGAGGCCAAGCCTTGCTTGGACTATCCCGAGGCGTGACAAAGCAAGGCAAAGCCAAGTTTACTTGAATGGCCGCGGTGCGAAGGAGGAAGGCAACAGCCAAGGAGCAAGGTGACAGTCTATCATAATCAGGTCGAAAATACTCCATATATAAAATACGCGCGCGCGTATATTATATATGGAGTGGGAACCGAATGACGTTGGGGGGCGGCAGTTACTTTATGGATGGATTTGCAGGACTTTCCTATAGCAGGATGCGGGCGAGCAGCATGGAAACTAAAGTGGCTACTCCTACGCTGACGAGGCCGGGCATCATGAAACTGTGGTTGAGGAGATATTTGCCGATGACCGTCGTGCCGCTACGGTCGAAATTGACGGTGGCAATGTCGGAGGGATAGTTGGGTATGAAGAAATAGCCATAGACGCTGGGGAACACGCCCAGCAACACTTCGCCGGGGATGCCCATGGAATAGGCTAAGGGGAGCATCGACACGACAACGGCACCTTGAGAGTTGATGAGGACAGACACGGTGAAAAAGACGAGTGCGATGCTCCAGGGATAATCGCTGACGATGGAGGAAAGCATCTGCTGGATGTCGGCCATATAGTTGGAGAAGAGGGTGTCGGCCATCCATGCAATGCCGTAGATGGCCACGACGGCCACCATTCCGCTTTGCCACACGGTACCTGCCACCGCCTTTTTCGGGCTGGCCTTGCAGAAGATAATCATCAGTGCCGCAGCCACAAGCATCACTATCTGAATGACGATGTTCATCTTCAGTGGGCGCTGCACGGTTTGCGTCAGCCCTTCCTGGAGGATGCCCATCTGTGCCAGGCGGTCGGGGGAGATGCCGTGGAAATCTCCTGTAGCTCCTTTTATCGCTGCCACTTCGGTGTAGTGTGGAAGAAGATGCTGAAACATGGCAAAGACGACGATGATGACGATGGCGGAGAAAAATATGGCTACAGCCCGGCGTGCGGAAGATGATATTTTGCGGTCGAGCATGGTGGACTCGCTGCCGAACATATAGCTGCGTGTCTCTGCATTTTCCAGCCGTTTCTGGAATTCGGGATCTTTGTCGAGGTCGGCTCCACGATGGTACGAGCATGCGCTGGCAGCGAGTAGTCCGATGATGCTGGCGGGCAATGTGACCATGAGTACCTGTGGAATGGTGATGGCATAGCCAAACTGTGCGGATATTGTGGTGAATGCCACCACGGCGGCTGCAATGGGCGAGCAAGTGATGCCTACCTGCGATGCGATGGAAGCCACGGCGCAGGGTCGCTCGGGACGTATGCCTTTTCGAAGGGATATGTCGGCAATGATGGGCATGAGGGTGTAGACCACATGTCCTGTTCCGACAAGAACGGTAAGGAAGAAGGTACAGAGTGGCGCAAAGAATGTGATATGGTCGGGATGCCGCCGCAGCAAGCGCTCAGCAATCTGTATGAGCCAGTCCATTCCTCCTGCGGCATGCAGCATTCCTGCACACGTGACGGCAGCAACTATGATATAGATGACATCGGTGGGCGGATTTCCGGGTTTGAAGCCGAAGCCAAGTACAAGGATGGCGAGGGCTATGCCTGATATGGCACCTAATGCCAGGCTGCCATAGCGCGAGCCGACATAGAGGGCTGCGAGGACGATGAGGAGTTGGAGGAGAAACATGCTGTATGTTTTTCTTTTGAAAGGCTTCTCGGGAAAATAAAAAAGGGGGATGAATCCTAAAAAACTGCTGATTAGGACCCACCCCCGTGTGTTTGGTATAGTTCCTGCCCCCGTTCCCGTATGTGTGTGTGGGTACGAAAGGCAGGAATTTATGTTTAGTCAGCCAATTTTGCGCTGATGAACTCGCGGTTCAGACGAGCGATGTTGGCGATGGTTTCGTTCTTCGGGCATACAGCCTCGCAAGCGCGGGTGTTGGTGCAGTTTCCGAATCCAAGTTCATCCATCTTTGCTACCATTGCCTTTGCACGCTTTGCGCCCTCTACTCGTCCTTGAGGAAGGAGAGCAAACTGGCTTACCTTGCTCGAAACGAAGAGCATGGCGGAACCATTCTTGCAGGCAGCCACGCAGGCACCGCAACCGATGCATGTGGCGCAGTCCATAGCCTCGTCGGCATCTGCTTTGGGAATCAGGATGGCATTGGCATCCTGAGCCTGTCCGGTGCGGATGGTGGTGTAGCCGCCGGCAGCCTGGATTTTGTCGAATGCAGAGCGGTCGACCATACAGTCCTTGATGACGGGGAATGCAGCAGAACGCCAGGGCTCGACGGTGATGACATCGCCATCGTTGAAGCGGCGCATATAGAGCTGGCAGGTGGTGGCACCACGCTCAGTCTTGCCGTGGGGCGTACCGTTGATGTAGAGCGAGCACATTCCGCAGATACCCTCGCGGCAATCGTGGTCGAAGGTGAAAGGCTCCTTACCCTCATTGATAAGTTCCTCGTTGAGGATGTCGAGCATTTCGAGGAAACTGGTATCGTCAGGAATGTTGCTCATCTGCTTCTCCTCGAAGTGGCCGGCATCCTTAGGACCGTTCTGTTTCCAATATCTTACAGTGAAAGAAATATTCTTTGCCATTGTTTTGTCGATTTAATATTTACCTTAGGACTTGTAGTTACGGGTCTGCACCTTGATGATTTCATACTCAAGCGGTTCCTTGTGGAGCACGGGCTTCTTGTCGTCGGCACCCTGGTATTCCCAGCAGCCTACGTAGAAGAAGTTCTCATCGTCGCGCTTAGCCTCGCCTTCCTCGGTTTGGTGTTCCTCGCGGAAGTGTCCGCCGCAGGACTCCTCACGATGGAGGGCATCGTTGGCAATGAGCTGACCCATGAGGAGGAAGTCCTCAAGACGGAGAGCCTTCTCCAGTTCGACGTTCACACCCTCGGTGGTTCCGGGCACGAACAGGTTGGTATAGAATTCCTTGCGGAGCTCGCCAATCATCTTGATACCCTCTTCGAGTCCGGCCTTGGTGCGGCCCATACCCACATGCTCCCACATGATGTGGCCGAGTTCCTTGTGGATAGAGTCGACAGAACGCTTGCCCTTGATGGCGAAGAGGCGGTTGATACGTTCCTTCACGGCATTTTCTGCCTCTGCGAATTCTGGAAGTTCGGTAGAGAAGCGGGGAACGGTGATCTGGTCGGCCAGATAGTTCTGGATGGTATAGGGGAGCACGAAGTAACCGTCGGCAAGACCCTGCATCAGGGCAGAAGCGCCGAGGCGGTTGGCACCGTGGTCGGAGAAGTTGCACTCACCGATGGCGAAGAGACCCTTGATGGTGGTCATCAGTTCGTAGTCCACCCAAATACCTCCCATCGTGTAGTGAACGGCGGGGAAAATCTGCATGGGGGTCTCATAGGGGCTTTCGTCGGTAATTTCCTCATACATGTCGAAGAGGTTGCCGTAGCGTGCCTCGATTTCCTTCTTGCCGAAGTCCTCGATGGCCTGGCTGAAGTCGAGGAATACGGCCAGACCGGTGTTGTTCACACCGAAGCCCTTGTCGCAACGCTCTTTGGCGGCACGGCTGGCGACATCGCGGGGAACGAGGTTACCGAAGGCAGGATAGCGGCGTTCGAGATAATAGTCGCGGTCGGCCTCGGGAATGTCCTTACCCTGGATTTCACCCTTCTGCAGGCGCTTGGCATCCTCCAGTTTCTTGGGCACCCAGATGCGTCCGTCGTTGCGGAGCGACTCCGACATCAGCGTGAGTTTCGACTGCTTGTCGCCGTGAACGGGGATGCAGGTGGGGTGAATCTGAACGTAGCTGGGGTTGGCGAAGAAGGCACCCTTGCGGTAGCAGGCGATGGCAGCGGAGCAGTTGCAACCCATAGCGTTGGTGGAGAGGAAGTAGGTGTTTCCATAGCCACCGGTACCGATGACTACGGCATGGGCTGCAAATCGCTCGATCTTGCCGGTCACGAGATTGCGTGCGATGATACCGCGGGCACGGCCGTCGATGATGACAACATCGAGCATCTCATAGCGGGTATAGAGTTCTACGGTTCCGGCGTGAACCTGGCACATGAGCGAGCTGTAGGCTCCG
>CAMGOT010000121.1 GCA_946060685.1 uncultured Bacteroidales bacterium | reverse complement strand
AGACCGTGATGCACCCCTGAATATGTTCGGCATCGGTCCAGTTGTCGACGGGAAGGAGTGTCCGTGCATCAACGATTTCGAAATACTCCACTTCCAGTCCTTCCGTGGCATTGATGCTCTCCACCGTCCATTGGCGAGTCTCTCCAATGCTATGATTGTGTGCATATTCCACGCTTTCAAACAGCGTGCGGCTGATTTTCACGGCAGTCTGTCGCTCCTCGTCCGTCAGCAACGTGTTGCGGCTGGAAAGAGCCAGACCGCTTGCCTCGCGTACGATGGGGCATGCCACAAGTTCGAAGCCAAAGCCTTGGTCGGCCATCATGGCGCGTATGACGGCAATCTGCTGGAAATCTTTTTCGCCGAAATAAGCCTTGTCGGGCTGGCACATCAGGAACAGGCGGCTTACGATTTGGCATACACCGTTGAAATGTCCGGGGCGGCGTGCGCCTTCCATCACGCTGTCGGTGGGAGGATAGCTGAATTGGCGCGTGTCCGGTTCCGGGTAGATTTCCTCTACGCTTGGTGCGAATACGATGATTCTTCTGCCAGACTTTCCGGAAGCCTCCACCTGTGCTTTCTCTGCGGCAATCAGTGTGCAGTCGGCATCCAGTGTGCGAGGATAGTTGTTAAGATCGTTCTTGTCGTTGAATTGTGTAGGATTGACGAAGATGCTGACGATGGTCACCTCGTTGTCCTCAAGACTTCTGTGGATCAGCGAGGCGTGTCCGGCATGAAGGGCTCCCATAGTGGGTACAAGACCGATGCTGAGGTTGGGGTGCTGGCGGACTTCACCTACGGCATGGGTCAATTCTGAAATTGTGTGTATAAGTGTCATGATTGAATACGGGCATTTGCCTTAATTTCGGCTTGCAAAATTACAATAGTCTGCGTTTTGTGCCAAATTTTATTTGGTAAAATGAGCGAAATGAAGGTAAAACTTGGCAAACATTGGGGAATTTCATAAAAAACCTTTGCTATCTGGTGCTTCTGGTGTACATTTGCATATCAAAATCTTGGAGGGTGCCGACTGGCATTGCCATCAATCTGATAGAAGAACACCGTTTTTCCCGCGAGAACGAAATCCTGCGGGAAGGTGGTGTTTTGCTGTTTTGGCAGATGCCGGCGAACTTTCCGTGTGGAGATTTTGAGTGCCGACAGTAGCCATAGCATCATTTATATATATATGAGTGGCTGCTTGCGTAAAATAGAGCATCATGCCGCCAACAGGCAGAAAACAAGAAAATAAAGTTGTTCAACCGATAAAGTATACACGATAATGGGAGGTTTCTTCGGCACGGTAAGCACGGTGCCCTGTATCAATGATTTGTTCTACGGGACAGACTATTGTTCTCATCTTGGCACGCGTCGTGCCGGTATGGCCACTTTCTCAAAGGAGAATGGCTTTCTGCGTTCCATCCACAGTTTGGAAAGCAATTATTTCCGCACGAAATTCGAGCCTGAATTGGGCAAATTCGTAGGCAACAGCGGTATAGGCATCATCAGCGACACTGATGCTCAGCCGCAGTTGATGAACAGCCATCTTGGGCGTTTTGCCATCGTCACTGTGGCAAAAGTGATCAATTTGGAGGACCTGGCAGACCGTTTGCTTTCGGAAGGCATGACGCTCAGTGAGTTTTCCAGCGGTAATATCAATACCACCGAACTGATAGCCGTACTGATTTGTCGGGGAAAAAACTTTGTCGACGGCATAGAGAATGTGTTCCGTCAGGTCAAAGGCAGCTGTTCGCTCCTTGTGCTTACGGAGAACGGCATCATTGCAGCCCGCGACACTTGGGGACGCACCCCTATCGTCATCGGAAAGAAAGATGGTGCCTACTGTGCAGGAAGCGAGACTACCAGTTTTCATAATCTGGGCTATGAAATAGACCGTTATTTGGGTCCGGGCGAGATTGTCCGCATCACGCCCGATGGAGTGGAGCAGTTGCGGAAGCCTAACAAAGGCATGCAGATATGCTCGTTCCTGTGGGTCTACTATGGTTTCCCCACTTCCTGCTATGAAGGCCGCAATGTGGAAGAGGTGCGTTTTGCCACGGGCAAGGCAATGGGTGAAAAAGATGATACGGATGTGGACTGTGTGGCCGGCATACCGGATTCCGGTGTGGGCATGGCTTTTGGTTATGCTGCAGGCCGCCAGGTGCCCTATCAGCGTGCAGTGTGCAAATACACCCCCACTTGGCCCCGCTCCTTTACCCCCAGCGCACAGAGCCGGCGTGAATTCATTGCCAAGATGAAATTGATTCCCAATAAGGATGTGCTCCGTGGAAAGCGCATTGCCTTCTGCGATGACAGCATCGTGCGCGGAACGCAATTGAGGGACAATACGGAGGCACTGCATGAGTGCGGTGCCAAGAAGGCCCACATGCGCATTGCCTGTCCGCCATTGATTTATGGATGCCCCTTCATCGGGTTCACCTCATCGAAGTCAGACCTCGAACTCATCACCCGACGCATCATTGCGGAGTTTGAGGGCGACCCCAACAAGAACCTGGAGCGTTATGCCGAGACCGGATCGCCGGAATACTGCAGACTGGTGGAGGAAATTGCCAAGCGACTGAAGCTTGACTCTCTGAAGTTCTCTACCATTGAAGATCTCGTGGCTTCCATCGGTCTTCCCAAATGCCGGATTTGCACGCATTGTTTCGATGGCAGCAGTTTCCACACGCTGAAAAACGACAATATGGATTAAGGTGGGTTCCATCAATTCCCACTTTAAGCGAAGAGAGGCATAAAAACCGACCAAACGACAATTTGGAAATGATAGCCGGGAGTTCATCCGTTTCATTTCTAAAGGGGTGTTCTATAAATTAGCTTGAGGCGATTTTTTTCCTGTCGTGCAGTAGATTTTGTTTTTCAAGCACGCGCATAGCGGGCTATGTAAGTGCTTGTAAAGCAAAAAGATACTGTACGAGAGGTGGAAAAGCGACCAAGCAGACACCACTTGAATAAAATATCATTTACTAATTTATAGAACACCCCTAAATTGTCGTTTGGAGTTAATGGCTATGCCAGGGCCAAAGGTGGATGGTACCGATATGTATGTTGTCGTGTGAGGAACTGCCCTTTATCGTATTCCCTCAAGTGCATTTCTGAGGAGATTCAGATGGCAGTCCTGCAGGCCGCTGAGCATCATGTCAGACCATTGGCCTACGGTGGCGGCATCGTGGGTAGTGGTCAGTCCCACAACGAAAGCCCCACTGCTTCGTGCAGCTTTCAGGCCATTGATGCTGTCCTCAAACACCACACAGTCCTTAATGTCGGTTCCCATGGCTTCCGCAGCCCTCAAATAGCAGTCAGGATAAGGCTTCCCGCGTCCGGCATCCTCAGCGGTGAAAATGCGGTCGAAGAGTCCGGAGAGCTCAGGCTGCTGCTTTTCCAGCGATGCCATCTTCTGGAGATTGCTGCTTGTGACCACCGCACATGGAATCCCTGCGGCATGAAGTTCGTTCAGAAAGGCGTGCACACCGGGGAAAACACTATAGACCATGCTGTCCTCAAATTCAAGCAGGCGGGCTTCTACGGCATCGGCCGTGGCTGCATCATGTCCGAAGTATTTCTCACGGATGGCCACGAGCGTATTCCCCTTGATGCTGCTGGCAAAATCGGGAAGTTCAGGATAATACTCCTTTCCTATGGCATCCCAAAACGTGAAATATTGTCCTTCCGTGTCGATGATGACACCGTCAAGGTCAAAAAGGGCTACTTTTAGCATGTTGTATTGATATATATGTAGAAGATATTGATTTCAAACCATGTCGAAAATATATGGAATAGGAGAGACCGTCTACGATATTATCTTTCGTGACGGCCAACCGCAGACGGCAGTTCCTGGAGGTTCTGCTTTCAATGCCATCATTTCGCTGGGGCGATGTGGCGTGCATCCGGTCATGACTACAGCCATTGGCGATGACCATATAGGCAGATTGACGCTCCGCTTTATGGAAGAGAATGGTGTAGACACTTCGGCAGTCAGTGTCAATCGCGGATGCCGCAGCCATTTGTCGTTGGCATTCCTCAATGAGCGGAATGATGCGGAGTATCAGTTTTACAAAGATCCGGCACACGATCGTGTGGATGCTGCCTGTCCGCGGTTTCATGCTGCTGATATCGTGCTTTTCGGCAGTTTCTTTGCCGTCAATCCCGTTTTGCGCACTTTCACCCGCACTTTTCTGAGTGAAGCTCATGCCGCAGCGTCCATCCTGTACTACGATGTGAATTTCCGTGCTTCGCATATTGCCGATCTTCCCGTCGTGATGGAGAGCATTATGGAAAACATGCAGTGGGCCACTATCGTCCGGGGAAGTATGGAGGATTTTCAATGTCTGTTCGGGCTGGACACCACTATCCCCGACCGCTGCCAACTGGCTGAGCATATCTATCAGCATTACGTTTCCCCATATTGCCCCATACTGATTGTCACCGATGGTGCGGAAGCCGTACATGTGCTTTTGCCTGCTGCCCATTTCGTCTATCCCGTTCCTCCTCTTCATACGGTCAGCACGGTGGGTGCCGGTGACAATTTCAATGCAGGCATAGTGTATGGGCTATATCATCTCGGCATGACGCCTTCGAAGCTGCTTGCCCTTCCCGAGGAGCAGTGGAAACGCTTGGTGGCATTGGCACAGCGTTTCTCCGCTGATGTCTGCCAGCGCATGTCGAACAATGTCAGCATTGGTTTTGCCCATGAGCTTCGCGGGATGCAGCATGGGTAATGGTCTGAGAGGGGGGAGGGGACTGCGTCCTCTGCCTCCTTTGCGAAAGAGGAGGATGATTCTTGCCCAATTGAAGAAAGCAAGAACATCCTCCCCTTGTGTGGTATGGTCAGGCAGGTTTCATGCGAAACGTGCTATTCTCCAGGTCTTCTTCCCTGAGTTTAGAGGAAATGATAGAGGAAAGTGGCATTCCCCACGAGTGCCGGCTTCTTCTGGTTCTCTATCTCGATTTTGAAGGAAATGACAGCCTTGCAGATACCATGGATGTTGGCAATGTCGGCAAGAGTGGAAACCATGCGGATGCGCTGTCCGCTCAGTACGGGTTGCCCGAATTTCATCTTGTCCATGCCATAGTTGACCATCATCTTCAGGTTGTTCACCTGGATGGTCTGTTCCCACAGGTAGGGCAAGAGGCTGAGGGTCAGGTATCCATGAGCGATGGTCTGTCCGAAGGGGCCTTCCTTTGCACGCTCAGGGTCAACGTGTATCCACTGGTGGTCAAGTGTGGCATCGGCAAACATGTTGATACGCTCTTGGGGAATCTCCAGCCAGTCGGAGATGCCGATTACTTCACCTACGTGTGACGCAAACTCGTCGTAATTGTTGATGATTAACATGATTCTTGTGTTTTGTGTGTTTAACTGTTCTTGTGTGTGTTTTTTTTTGCTCTACTTGTGTGCGGATTGCGGTTCCTGCCACCGCCCCCGTCGGAATGTCAGCGCCGACTTTTCTCTACCATCGTCAGGCTCTGCAGTTTGAACTGCCCTGTGAGTACAGCCTCTGCGGTGTAGCTGCCGAAAGTCTTGCCTTCATTGTCGCGCTCGATGTACTGGTCAACGGAGAAAGCCACGGTGTAGCACGTCTCGTCGTCGGCAGTATTGGATTTGCGGATAGTGTAGTCGTCGTTCAGGTTGAACCTGCAGCTGAGAATGTGCTCATTGTAGGTGCGGCTGATGATGTTCGCCACATCCACTTTCGTGGCATCATGCTTGGAAAGGAATTGGGTCATTGTCGGCGTGATGCAGGCAAAAATGCCTTCTTCGTCGTTTTTGCCAAAAGCTTGGAAAAAATTGCTGATAGCCATGGCAATGGCCATGCGCTCCTCGTCGGTAGGTTGTGCATCGGCAAGTTTTCCCTGTGCTATGCTGGCTTCTGAAAGATACCGGCCATCGGGATGCTCACGCAGATAATTGTCGTAGGCCTCCGGAGTGTCGATTTCCTTGGCTGCCAGCCAATCCAGCGAATCTATTTTCAGTTCGCATTGCCGCACGAGTGTGCTCTGCGGATAGTTCGCCCGAAAGCGCAGATAGTCCGAACGTGTGCCGCCTATCCTCAGACGGTTCCACTCACCGTGCATCGCGGTCAGCTGGTTGTAGCGTTCCTTGACTTCCGGGAGATACTCGCTTTGAGGGTATTTTTCCATGAATGCCTCATAATCAGCCAGACATTCATTGTCCTCCAGCACCAAAAATGCAGCATATTCCTCGTCCGTGTCGTGCTGGTAGTGGTAGAACCACCAGCCTCCGCAGATGCCGGCAACAAACAGCAGGCCGAAGAAACAGTAGAGTGGGAGATGGTTCTTTTTCTTGATGGGTTCAGTCAATTCTGGCTGGATTTCATTCTCGTTCATAATGTATGTGTGTAAAAATGCAGAGCAAAAGGGGAGGCGGGCTTTGTCGCTATATTCTCCCCTCGAACTTTTTTTATAATATATGTATTGACAGTGTCCGCATACCCTATAGAGAGGCTGTTCAGATGCTATTTGTTGCACTTCGTCCAGGACCAAGAGCACCTTTCCCATAATTTGCAGATTCTGAATGTCAGGTGTGGTGGTTTTCTGTCTGATTAGCCAACTCTTGTTGGGGTTTTATCTTTTTTTGGACTGCAAATGTACGAAATTCCTTGAAATTATTTGTGCTTTTATCTCAAAAGCCGTACTTTTGCGGCAAATTTCCAGGTGAAATGTATGTGGTGTGCTCAAAAAGCAGTCATTGCTCTTTAGGCCCCTCGCTGCTATTTGGAGAACTTATACTAAAGCGACAATTATCCATCATTTTAATTATACTAAACTATTATGAAACTTAAAACATTCGTTTTTGCGCTCATCGCGTGTTTCCTGACCACCAGCTGCTCGCTCACTAATGCTGCAAAGGGTGGTATGATCGGTGGTGCAAGCGGTGGTGCTGCCGGTGCTGCCGTAGGTCTGCTCATCAGCAAGCTTGCCGGTACCAACACTGCCAAGACTACCAGTATCGCTGCTGCCGCAGGTGTTGCAGTAGGTGCTACCGCCGGCTCTCTCATTGGCCACAAGATGGACAAGGCTGCCAAAGCTGCTGCCGCACTGAATGGTGCTGAGGCTGAGGTGCTCACCGATGGCGATGGTACGAGCTACGTGAAGGTGACCTTCGACAGCGGCATTCTCTTTGCTTCCGGCAAGAGCGTGCTCAACGCTGCTGCACAGAGCAGCCTGACCAGCTTCGCACAGAATGTGCTTACCGCTGATATGGACGTGAATATCATTGGCTACACCGACAATGATGCCTGGAAGGGATGCACCCCCGAGCAGAGCGTACAGAAGAATCTCGACCTCTCGCTTGCACGTGCTAATGCCGTCAGCAATTTCCTGAAGAGCAATGGTGCCACCGCTACTCAGATCAGCAGTGTGCAGGGTTTGGGCGAGGCTAATCCCGTTGCCAGCAACGACACCGCTGAGGGCAAGGCTCAGAACCGTCGTGTAGAGGTCTACATCCTTCCCTCTGCTGCTATGATTGAGGCTGCCAACAATGGTACGCTGAAGTAATCGTTGCAGGAATAGAGGGGTGTTCTATAAATTAGTAAATTATCTTTTATTCAAGAGCTGTCTGCTT
>CAMGOT010000120.1 GCA_946060685.1 uncultured Bacteroidales bacterium | reverse complement strand
ACCTGCATCCAAATAGAGCATTCAAACATAAAACTAATTTTCATTACCTACTTATCATTTCGCATCCGGCCAAATTTTTATCGTCATACAGTCGAGACAGCCAGCTATTTCTTGTTGTTCTTCTGATGGCGGGCATTGATTAAGGCTTTCTGCAAGAAGCGAAGTTGGTCGGCATAGTACGGATTGCTGCGCGCGGCATTGGTGTGCCTGATTTTCATGAGCATCTCAGCGGCTCGCTCGTACTTCTGCTGCTTGATGTATGCCCTCGCCAATGTCTCGGTGAAACTCGCCTCGCTCTCGTCGGCATCGTCGTTCCTTTCCGTCAAAGGTCCTGAAGCATCAGCATTGTCGGCCCGAGGTACGCCATGATATGCCCCCCCGCTACCTTCCTCGTCTATGATACCTTCCGGCATCATCGGGTCGTCGGAGAGCGTGGGACGCTCAGCATGCGTATCGATGAAATGGTCGATGAGTGAATCCAGACGGCTCTGTGCAGGTGTGGGCGTGCCATGCCGCGTACTTGCCCACGACTCTCTCCCCTCCTCTTCGTCCTCATTCTGCATGAGATACGACATATAGTCGACGGTAGGGTCGATTTTCGTCTGCCGTTTTGCCGGCTTCGGTGTCGACTCCAGGAAATCGTCGAGCATCTGCATCGTCGTTCCATATTTCTTCTGAGGCACTTGCAGGTCAGCATCCATATCCACCGGTGCCTGCTTCTTCCCCGTCTTATCCCGCTTTGTCTGCTGCTGTGTCATTTCAAAGAGCAGGCTACGGTCAGGAATCATGACTGCCGCCCGCCGCAGTTCGCTATCGAAACTGGGGTCGTGGAGCAGGAAAAGATTTCGCAGATAGAGAATCCTTGCAGCATGATAGGCCGGAAACACCGCAACGAGGCGCCTTAGTTCATAGAGCGTCTCGTGGTTCAGTTCGTCAGGGTGAACGATATAATGGGCTATATCCATGTCGTAGAGAGGGGGGACTATGCGGTGCAAAGAAATTCAGACTTGCAGGACAGGAAGGCTTTGGTGCGTCACCAGTCGGCCACGGTGGCATTGAAAATCTGATCCGTAATGTCGTTGATCATCTCCGTGACCAGTTCCTCCTGCACCGCAGCCAGCGATTGACGGGCATCAAATTGTGTGGTGGCAGAAAACTGCTTCTCCCACTGCTGGTTCATTTTCGTGTTCTTGTAACGGATATTGACCGTCATCTTGAGTTGAACCTGCGATGAGAAACCGTCGGCACTGACCGCCTTGTTGAACTGGTCGTATGCCGTTATCTCTCCGGCGATTTGCAAATCGCCGTTGCGCTTCACGATTTTAAGGCGTGTGGAATTGGCATATTTATCCTGAAGCTTATTGTTCAGCATGGCCTCCATCGGTGCCCATCCATAGGGCGCACGGTTCACCAGCTTATCAATCTGTATGGTTTTGATGAGATCGTAGTTGATGTTCGTTCCCGTGAAGGTATAGCTAATGCTGCAGGCCACGACGAGCATGGCAGTTGCCGCCAGCAGTGCCACCATCAAGGTGTGGGCTTTAATCTTGGTCCATGCCATATTTCACTAATTTACGGTAAAGCGTACGCTCGGAAATGCCCAGTTCTGCAGCCGTTTTCCTGCGGTTGAAATTATTTCTTTTCAAAGCATTCCGGATGAGTTCCCTCTCCATTTCCTCACGCGTCTTCGGCACGTTGCGCTGCTGGGGCGGCATATCGGCAGAAGTGGCACCGGAGACATCGGCGGCAAAGTCTCTACCCGCCATCTCTTCGCTGGGAATATCCTCAAATTCCGCATCTTCCGAAACGCGCGACATAGAAAATCCAGAGCCGTTGAGGAGCAGACGCTTGCTGAGCGCATTGTCCTTCTCGTCCCTCTGCCCTCTGCCATCCACTCTTCGCCACAAGGCATTCACCTCTTCCGTGAGGAAAGCCACCTGCTCTGTCAATTCCTTGATATGGCGCATGAGTGCCTCCGTGTCGAGGTTCCGCGTCCTGTTGCCGATATTGACAGGCAGTGTGTTGGGCTGCCGAGGAGCCACCTGCGTGTGCAGGCCGTCGACGGGGATAAACTTTGCCAGTTCTTCAGCCGTCACCTCCCGGCTCTCGCACTGCACGGTCATCGAGTCGACCACATTCTTCAGTTGCCTGATGTTTCCCGGCCAAGGATAGTGCATGAGCATTTGCCTGGCCTCCTCCGTGAGCCTGATGGCAGGAATATTGAAGCGTTCCTGGTTTTCCAGGGCAAACTTCCGAAAAAGGAGGTCGATATCCGTCCCGCGCTCGCGCAGGGGCGGAATGTGGAGATTGACCACGGAGAGACGATAGTAGAGGTCCTCGCGGAAGCGTCCCTCTGCTATAGCCTGACGCATATTGCGATTGGTGGCCGCGATGATACGCACATTGGTCTTGCGCACTTCGCTCGAACCAACGGGGAGAAATTCGTGCGTCTCCAGCACGCGCAACAGTCTCACCTGCATCTGCAGGGGAAGTTCACCCACTTCATCCAGGAAGAGCGTACCCCCGTCGGCAGCAGCGAAATAGCCTTCACGGTTCTCCACGCTGCCCGTGTATGCCCCCTTGACATGGCCAAAGAGTTCGCTTTCTATTGTCCCCTCAGGGATGGCACCACAGTTGACGGCAAGATACTTGCCTTTGGAACGTGAACTGAGGTCGTGGATGATACGCGGAATGATTTCCTTTCCCACACCATTTTCACCCTGCACCAGAACTGTAAAGTCGCTCTGAGCCACTTTTTGTGCAGTAATCAGAGCCGTGTTCAGTCCGTCGCAGTTGCCGATGATGCCATATCGCATTTTGATATTGCGCAGAATCTGTTCTTTATCGGACATTGTCATGATGTCAATATATAGGTTGAAGGAAGGATGTCGGCAGACTATTATGGGCTGCAAAGATACTCTTTTTTTTTCGTTCGACGCTGAGATTGCCCTCTAAATCTACAATCTCCAGGCAATTTTCCCGTTTCCTGCTGTTTGCAAGTGATAGATTGTACAAAAACACAATAGGGGCACTTCCATAAATCAACCCTCTTCAACCTTGACCTTAACCTTGACCTTAACTTGTTTGAAAGTGAAATGCCGTAAATGGAACGTGAATTAACGCAAAGAAAAAAACGATAAAAATTGGACGGGATAGGTGTACAAAATCCTCTTATCTTCATACAGCTGTACTACTGTTTTTTCAGAGAAGATATACTTCTCGGGCAAAGTAAGTATATCTTCTCGGGCAAAGTAAGTATATCTTCTCTGAAAACGACTCATCTGAAATCGACTCAAGAATCCCCAATTCTGAAATCTTGCGAAGCGAATGAACAGAGCCCACCCTGGACCTACGTTATATTTGAGCTCTTTCACGAACCACGCAGAATAGGAATCACAGACATTCGTGGAACACTTCCAAGCGTAAAAAAAACGAAATATTTCCCCATGCAACAGTAAAAAAGATATGGTCCCAGGACATTGGCCCGACAACCCGCCATCAAGAATCTCCCACCATAAATCATGTGCCTGTCCGTGGTGAAACAGATAAAAAAACGCACAAAAGATGTTTTATGTGCAAAAAATCCTCACAGAATTTGGCTGCCATTTGCATTTCTCGTAATTTTGTGGGGACAAAAACACAGCGACGCCTTCCTGACACGCCGCAATGCTGCCATTCAGGCTGCCATTCAGGCTGCCGGAACAGGAATGGAGTCCTTGCCGGCCCTTCCGGCAAAAACCGCAACTAAAACAAAAAGAGCATACTATGAAAAAAATCATCACCACAGCCCTGGCTGCGCTCACACTGGCGATGCCTGCGGCTGCCCAGAAGACAGAAGCAACAGAGACTGAGGCCCAGAAAGCAGAGCGGATGGAATGGTTTGCCAAAGCCAAATTCGGAGTGTTTATCCACTGGGGTATCTATGCCGTAAAGGGAGTTAGCGAAAGCTGGTCGTTCTACAACAGCTATCTGCCCTACGATGAATATATGGCACAGTGCAAAGGCTTCACGGCCCAGCATTATGACCCCAAAGCATGGGTTGACCTGATCCAGGAAAGCGGAGCGAAATATACCGTCATCACCACCAAACACCACGACGGAGTGGCCCTGTGGGACACCAAGGCGGGACAGATAAGCGTGAAGAACAACACTCCCGCAGGCCGCGATGTGCTGACACCCTTCGTGGATGAAGTGCGCAAGAGCGGACTCCGACTGGGCCTCTACTACAGCCTGCTCGACTGGAGCCGTGATGACTATCCTAACGACACGCGAAAGTCCACCCGCTACAACATCAAGGACGACCCTCAGCGTTGGGACAATTTCTGCAAGTTCAACTTCGGGCAGATGGAAGAACTTTCGAAAGCCTACAAGCCCGACCTTTGGTGGTTCGACGGCGACTGGGAGCAGGATGCCGCAACGTGGCGCAGCACGGAAATCGTGAAACTGCTCCGCAAATACTCGCCCCAGTGTGTCATCAACAGCCGTATTGCCGGCTATGGCGACTATGCCACCCCTGAGCAGGGAGTGCCAGTGGTACGTCCTGAAAGCAAATACTGGGAACTGTGCATGACGATGAATGATTCCTGGGGATATCAGCACACCGACACCAACTACAAGACACCGCACATGCTGCTCCGCACCTACGTGGACTGCCTCTCGAATGGTGGCAACCTGCTGCTTGACATCGGTCCGCGCGAGGACGGCACCATCCCCGAGGAGCAGGTGGCCATACTGAAAGAATTCGGACGATGGAACCACAAGCATGCCGAAGCCATCTACGACACTCGCGCCGGCATTCCTGCCGAGCATTTCCAGGGCTACACCACCCTGAACACTGCAGGCGACATCCTCTATCTCTACCTTCCCTACAAGCCCAACGGTCCCATCGAAATCAAGGGACTGATGAACAAGGTGAACCGTGTGTGGGTGGTTGGCAATGGTGCCATGCTGAACTATAAAGTGTTCAACAAGAACTACTGGAACGACATTCCCGGCAACCTCTACATTGACGTTCCCGACCAAGTGCTCGACCCGCAGATCACCGTCATAGCCGTCCTGCTCGACGGTCCGTGCAAGTTGTACAGAGGCGAAGGCAAGGTGCAGACCAGCAACTAAGCCCTATGATGCCCCGGACATCGCCAAGCATCCACCTTCATAAACAATACCATTCCCCCCTACAGTCAATATGACCCTATTACGTCCTGCTGCCGCAATGGCAGCCTTGTTCTGCTCAGCCCTGACAGCCATGGGGCAGCAGAGCATCACCGAGCGTTTCGCGCGCTTTCTGACCGAACCCCATGGCTATGTGGCTTACCGTACAGCCGGAAAAATCAATATCGACGGCATTATGGACGAGCCATCGTGGAAAAATGCCCCCGAAACAGAACTGTTCATGGACATCAGCGGCGAAGGTTTCCCCACGCCACAGTATGCCACACGGGCAAAGATGCTTTGGGACGACGACTTCCTTTACGTCTCGGCCGTGATGGAAGAACCCAACGTATGGGCGAACCTCACGCAGCGCGACACAGTGATATACTACGACCCCGACTTTGAGATTTTCATCGACCCTACAGGCGATGCCCACAACTATTATGAGCTGGAGTTCAATGCGGCCAACGTCATCTTCGACCTCTGCCTTGAAATGCCCTATCGTGCACCACGGCGCAATTTCGTACAGTTCCAATGGGATTGTCCGGGATTGAAATCAGCGGTAAAGGTGAACGGTACGCTCAACAACAACAAGGACACCGACAAAGGCTGGGACATCGAGGTGGCGATACCCAGAAAAACCATCGCCCAGGAGTTCGACAATGTGCTGCAAGCCGGGAAATACCTGCGCGTAGGCTTCTCGCGTGTGGAATGGCAGACGGAGCTCGACAAGAGCGGACGCACCTTCCGCAAGAAGGATGCCGCCGGAAAATATCTGCCGGAAGACAACTGGACATGGCCTTCGACAGGAATGATAGCCATGCACATGCCCGAACGCTGGGGATATGTCTATCTGAGCGATGTGAAGGCTGGCAAGGGCAGCGAGAAGTTTGCCTATCCCACCTACCGCCCTGTAGAAAAACTGCTGTGGGCCATGTTCTATGCCCAGGAGGAACAGATGCGGCAGAACGGCCGATATTTTGACACTGTCGAGGATTTCCACCTGACGGCAGAAGAACTGGCACTCTTACCCCAAGGGGCACATCTGAAAGTAGAGGCCATCACTTCGAAGTATCTGATCACGGTGGACAGCAAAAACCTGAAAATGACCATCGACGAGGACGGACAAATATTAAGAACCGAAAAATAACAGAAAAGAAATATGAAAAAATTGTTTTTTGTTGCCGTAGCATTGCTCGCGGGACTGGCATTTACGGCATGCAACAAGGAAAAGACTGCAGAAGTAAAAGTCTACGGCTGGTACAAATGGGACCCCGAACAGGTGTCGGAGGATAGCCTGCACTCCACGTTCAGACTCTGGAAAAGCCATGGTCTGGTAGGCGTATGCGTGGAATGCGGCGGCTTCCAGACCGAACGCATACAGACAGCAGCACGCATTGCCCACGACGAGGGACTGGAATACCATGCCTGGGTGCCCTCCATGCTTCATGGCGACAAGGATTCCACCTGGTACACCGTGAATCGCCTCGGCCAAAGCGCATATACGGAGAAAGACCGCGCCTATGTGGCCTATTACCAAACGCTTGACCCTCACAATCCCGAAGTGGTGAAGTTCCTCGCAGAGCAGTATGCCAAGGTGGCAGAGATTCCTGAGGTGGACTATGTGCAACTGGATTATATCCGCTATGCCGACGTCATCCTTTCCGAGGGACTTTGGGTGAAATACGACACCATCATCCACCACAACTGGGGTGCCCTCGAAGGATGGTGTGCGGAGAATAAAAAATGCGGTGAGTGTGAAGAAAACACCGAAGAAGGCTGCAAACACAAAGAAGAGGGAGGCTGCAAAAATGGCCCGGCAGCGGCCAACGGGCAGAAACCTCAGGGTGTGAATGAATATCCTGCAGCCGACTATTGCTATTGCGATGCCTGCGTGGAGGATTTCAAGGCAAAGAGCGGCATCGATGTGCGCGAGGAAGTGAAGAAAGGCACTGATCCTGCCACCATTGAGGGCTGGGCACAGTTCCGCTGCGACAACGTGACGAATTGTGTCAACGCCATCGTGGAGGCCGTACATGCCAAGGGAAAGAAAGTGAGTGCCGATGTTTTCCCCGGACCGAAAAGCTATGCAGAATGGATGGTACGCCAGCAATGGAACAAATGGAACGTAGACATGTATTTCCCCATGAACTACAACGACTTCTATCTTCGCGGACCGAAATGGGTGGGCCGCGTGACGAAGGAAGAAGTGGAGACGGCCGGCGGGAAACCCGTATATAGCGGACTCTTCATCTGCCATGACTGGGAAAACAAGAGCGGCGACATCGACCCTGAAAACAGCGGGCTTGTGCCCTCAGAGATTGCCGATGCAGTGGCAGCCGCCCGTGAGGCCGGTGCTGCAGGCATCTGCCTGTTCTGCCCCAACCATATGACAGAAGCTCACTGGAAGGCTTTCGACGAGGCTATCGGACTGAAATAAGGGATGTTCTATAAATTAGTTTTTTATTCATTTAGGAAGTGTTCTTATGCT
>CAMGOT010000119.1 GCA_946060685.1 uncultured Bacteroidales bacterium | reverse complement strand
GGAAAAGCGACCAAGCAGACACCCCTTGAAAAAAAGATTATATACTAATTTATAGGACATCCCTTTTGTATATTGCGCTCTAAAGGGAAGCGGTATTCCCTAAGGCCAATTGGTAGTTGATGGGGGTGTTCTAACATCTAGAACACCCCCTTTATTAGAAGTTTTTCCCCCCGAAGGCTAATCGACGTCGAACTCGAATGTCTGCCCGTATTCCCTGAGGATAGACATCGTCACAGTCTTTTTGCTGAGATTGTAGATTTCCGACCACTGGGTGAAGCCCGTGGACAACTGGCTGTCCTCAGGCCCCTGGGCTACAGAATGAAGGATGCCCATCGCCTGTGTGGGATTGGCGATATAGTTATACTCATACAGGCTCTTCTTCAAAATATTATAGCGGTCTCTTCCATGCTTGGAGCCACCGCCAAGCTTGGTGTTCTGCATGGTGGGCGACACGTAGAAGTTGGTGACATAGCGCAAGGTGTCGTTTCCTCTCAGAACTTCCATATTATTGGGATGCTGGTCAAGATGCTGGTTGGTGTATTCCACGATGGCATAGTCGCCAGTGGCATCGGCCATGAAGAAATGATAGCTTGCAGAATCCTTGTCCATATTCATATTATATTGTTCAAGCAGTTCTGTAGCCTCGTTGACCGTAGATGCCTTGTCGAGAAGCATGCGCATCGCCACGGTAGTGAAAATCTTCTTCCTGCCCTCAACCGTCTGCTCTGCATTCAGTCCGTCGAGTTTCAGCACGCTCACGGCAAAACCGTCCTCGTTGATGCCGTCAAGCAACACGTAGGGCAGAGCCATCAGCATGGAAAGGTCGGATTTTCCATCCTTGAAGAATCCTTGCTCATAGTCCATGAACGCGCCATCCACAAACGACACCGACTTCTTGCCTCCTGCAGGAGCGGTGTGGACAGCAATCACAGGAATCATGGTCCGCTCCTTCGTGACAGGGTCGATATGATTGAAGTCGAAGTTCCGGCCCATGAGATAATCTCCCGATGCCTTGTCCGGACAGGCAAAGGCACTACATCCGGAAGAATAGGAGAGGGATACGCTTCTTGGAGCCGGGATGGTGTCCATAAGATACCTTGCCACAAATGCCTTCAGACTGGCGAGATCGTGGATTTCAAAGTTCAAGGCATCATCGAGCCTATAGTCCACATCGTAGGTCATTTCATAGATACGGCCTTTGTCGCCCTCAAGGTCCACCAACGAGTGGACCATGGCCAGCTTGTCCTTGTCGGTAAGCATGCAGGCATCGTTCCACACAGGAGTAGGCTCCGGGGATTCATCGTCGCTGCACGCACTCCATGCCATCATCATGACCATTGAAGCCGCCAACAGCCGGCATTTCCGAATGGCATAAACCACATCATAAAATAAATTCTCTGCTTTTTTCATAGTACTTGTCTTAACATGTTAAAAATATCTGTTTTCTACTTCTGACGAATATCATCTGCTGGCAAAAATAGCAAAAAAACAAGAAAGGAAGAGCAAAGAAAATCATCACCTCTGCATATTTTGAAGAGTCGTCATCTTTTATTGGTAATTAGATAATTATTGCCGGTTTTTTCTTTTTCAATTTGTCGATAAGACAAGCCTGAATGCTTCGGAAGAAAATGCGAATGGGTTTATGGTATGTGTATGTTTTTCAAAGTTAGGCAGGGGGTTGAAAAGAGAAAAGATGCTGCCGTGGGATGGCAGCACATTGTTCTATTGTTCTCACGAAGATATTATATCTTCTATTACGATAAGGTTATTAAACTCCTATATGGAGAGAACATGCTGTATGACATATTATACGAACATTATTTCGAAAAACACGAGGCACGGAGGCAAACAGACAGCTGGAACTATGCACGCAGCACCACGGAAGAACAAAGGGAGGCACACTGGTCTCCTCTGCAAATCTTGGCCTTCGCAACTCCTTTTGGGCACGACAATTGCATTTTCTACCTACACTTGGCTTTTCATGAATAAATTACGGCATAAGGAGTGGAGGATTCGGAGAAAAGTGAGTAAATTAGCCGCATCATTCACTTATATATACTCACTTATATATACTTACCGTACTTGAAGAATTATGGACATACTGAAAACCTGGATTGAGGAATGGCTGATGGCAGCAGGGGCAGAAGGCACCACGCTGCAAATGCTCGTACACGGCATCATGGTGTGCATCACCGCACTGCTGGCTTTGCTGGCTGACTGGGTGTGCCTGCATGTATTCGTCCCGCTGACCAAGAAAGTGACGTCCCACACGGATACTGTATGGGACGATATGCTACTGAACGAAAAGGTGGTACGGTCGGCTTGCCATATCATTCCTGCCATCGTGGTATGGTGGCTGCTCCCCATGGCTTTCGCTCAGTATCCCGTGGCACAGGAGGCCATGGCACGCGCCACAGCCATCTACATCACCGTCATGACGCTCCGCACGGCACAGTGTGTCATCGCTGCCGTAGCACAGATGGACACTGACCGAAGATCGTCGGCACAGCAGTATTTCCACACCTTCTGCGGTGTGCTGCGCATCGTGTTCTATCTGATAGCCGTCATCGTGGTCATTGCCATCATCATCGGCCGGAATCCTCTTGCCATCATGGCAGGACTGGGCGCCACATCGGCTGTGCTGATGTTGGTGTTCAAGGACACGATAGAGGGTCTCGTGGCGGGCATTCGCCTGACGAGCAATGACATGATGCACATTGGCGATTGGATTACCGTGCCACAGGCCGGTGCAGACGGAACGGTGATTGGCATGTCGCTGACGACGGTGAAGATACGCAATTTCGACAACACCATCATCACCGTTTCGCCCAAAGCCCTTGTGGACAACGCCTTCAGAAACTGGAAAGGGATGCTGCATTCGGATGGAAGAAGGGTGGCACGGAAACTGCTTTTTGACCAGCACTCCATCTGCCGCACCACCGATGCTCTGCGGCAACGCCTTGTGGAGAAGGGATATTTCGACAGCGAGGAACTGAGGGGGGAACATGTGAACATGCACCTCTACAGAAAATATATGGAGTGTTTCGTAGAGAAGCGAAAAGAGGTGAATCACCAGATGATGCTGATGGTACGGCAAATGGAGCCCACACCCTACGGAATGCCGCTGGAATTCTATTTCTTCCTGCACGACAAGGAGTGGAAGAGATATGAGCACCAGATGGCGGAGATTATGGAATGGGCCATCGTCATAGCCGCCGACTTCGACTTGAAAATCTTCGAGGCTCAGGCGTTGGCACCGGCATAAGCATGGGATGGGAAGGCGAAGACAGCCTTCCTTTCCTCTTACAACAGAAAACATCAGACCATGGTGGAAGGATAGCACCACCGCTTCTGTCACAGCAATCACATCAAGATGAAACTGTCAGCATTTTTTCTCTGCATCCCTACCCTGCTTCCACTGGTTATGGCATCGGGATGCTCCTCACCACAAACGGCAGCAAAGCATGCGGCCATCGTGGCACGTGCCGTGGAAATGAGGGATTTCAATATAGCCGTAGACTATGCACGCCCACAACGGATGAGTCCGCGCTATCTCTCTCCGGGATATGGCGTGCGCATACTGGGCGACAGCATCATGAGCGACTTGCCCTTTTTCGGAGTATCACACCGGGCAGACTTTTACCAGCATGAGAGCCCGTTCTGCTTCTCGGCACGCATGGACGACTATAGCGTGGAGCCTGCCCGACGGGGTGGCACAAGGGTGAAGGTCAGTGTACGCAACAGGCAGGAGCGTCTGGTGTACCAGTTCCTGTTCGGTACTGACGGGATGGTATCTCTGGATGTTGTTTCTGCCGAGCGCGACAATATGGGCTATTCTGGGGCACTGAAACAAAAGGGAGACTGATGCCTGGAAGTGCTGACGAAAGCAGAAGAAAAGGGAAAGGCCTGCCTGCGGCATAAACGCCCACTGGCAGCATACACATCAGCCGCTCAGCATAGAAAATGCCGCATGGCAATCCCTCTTGAGGGAGCCATGCGGCTATCCTTTTGCACAATACCTTTTGCGCAATAAGCTCAAAAGGGATATTTCGGAGGACACTGGGTGTGCCATGACGGTGGAATAATCGTTTAGCGGCACCAGCCTTCAATGTTTGGCAGAACCTATACGGCTAATGGCATCCTGACCGGCACCCGTGCCCTTATACTTGCTGCGTACAGGATTGAAATTATAACGCAACGTCAGAATCAAGCGGTTGTAGTCCATCGTGTTTGACTGGTGTATGCTGTAGCTTCCGTAGTTGACGAAAACGCTCTCGTTTGCCTTTCGAAATATATCCTGCCAGGAGAGGCGGAGCGTCAGGGCATCATTCTTCAGGAATGACTTCTGGATGGCAGCCGTGAGCATCCAATAGTTGGTGGTGAGTTCCACATTGCTGTAGTTGGCCTTGCTGTGAAACTCTGAGTTCAGTTCAAACTGCCAGCTATGGCGGGCACGGAAGGCATTGCTGGCATTGAATACCCACAGGGGCTTGTTGAACGAGAAACGCCCGGTGTCGAAATCAAGTGTCAGCCATTGCTTGACCACTGCCAGCGTCCAGGACGGAGTGTAGCATCCCCATGTGCGGCCCGCAGTAGCGAAAACATTGAGCTGCCGCTGCGGACTGTCGAGATTCTTGAAGGATACGAGCACCATGCCGTCTGTACCCTCGATGCCCTCGCTCCAATTGACCACAAGGTCGCTGAAATGCGAAAAACTGGCACCGAAGGTCAGGAAACTGTACATTGCCGTCAATGAGAGATTGTGCTCGATGGAGGGTTTCAGTTTCGGATTACCCTGCTGCACGACATAGCGGTTGTGATAATTCAGATTATCGTTCAACTGCCAGAACGAGGGCCGCTGCGTACGACTGGAATATCCAAGGGAGAGGCGTACCTTCCCAGCAACCGTAGAAAGTGAGGCAGAGGGGAATAGGTTGTCGTAGCTGCGGCAAAGATTTTTGGCAGGGTTAAGATGGTCATTAAAGTAAAAATAGGCATGCTCATAGCGCAGTCCAAGACTGAACTGCGTGTTTTGGCTGAGTCCGCAACCATACTGCACGAAAGCGGCACAGGTGTTGTCCGTCACTTCCGACTGAGAATCCTTCAAATCAGTTCCATGGGTGAAATTACTGTTGTCGCGATTGACGAACGACTCCTCCGTACCCACTGAAAGATTACCTCTCCACACAGGGTAGGAAAGCACAAGTTTCGTAGCTATCATATTGTTCTTCGAGGTAGACACCGCCTCTATATCGCGGTCGGTATTGTTGTCGGTGGTCTCCTTAGAAAACTGGTGTTCATTGTCCTTTGAGAAGAACATGTCGGTATTGAAGTCGATGTTCAGCTTACCCACGTTGCCATTGTAATAGGCATTCAGCTGCACATTGTCGGGCTTCTCACTCCATTTCTCCATCTCGGTGTCAATGTTTTCCACCTTCACTGTCCTGTCGAATTTATCCATGACGAGCCTCTCGCGAGTGTCGGAGTTTGTGGTCACGGCATAATCCACTTTGGCTCCCAAAGAATGCCTGTCGTTGATTTGCCAGTTCAAGCCACCATTGACATGGGTTCCGATGCCACGCCAGCGTGAATCCATATCACCCTCATAGCGGTACAATTCTGATGCGTCCTTCACGCTGGTGGTCACCTGTCCGAGATTGCTCCACTGGCAGGTACTGTATTTCCATTCCTTGGCAGAGGCAAAGATGTCAAGCCCCTTTATACGATAGTTGATGCCCACCATCCCCTCGGGATCGTTGCCGTCGGTGCGCAGGCTCTGCTCCGTCTTTCCAAACAGATTGAAACTGAGACCCTCAGCCTTACGTCGCACAGTGCGTATCCTCACCACTGCCGTCACTGTGGCATCGTACATGGCGCCAGGATTCGTAATGACTTCCACGTGCGACACTTCATCACTCATCAGTCGCTTCAGCTCGTCCATATCGTAGATACGCCGCCCATTGACATAATAGACGGGAGCTCCACGGCCGACGACTTCCAATCCGTCGCCCTTCTGGATGATGCCCGGAACACGACGCAACATATCATGCACCGTACCCACCTTCTCAAGGGGAGTGCCGGCAATACGGGTCACCATGGCATCGCCTTTCATCTTTGTCTGTGGCAGATGTCCTTTGACAACGGCTTCCTGAAGTTCCTGAACCCCAATCGTGTCAAGACTCATGACATAGGTTGAGGTGGTATCATTCTGTGCATTTGCAACCATCACTGCCACTGACATGGTTGCAAGCAGTATTAGTGTCTTCATAATGCTAAGTATTTGTAAGCGTTTTTTACCTGTAGCAACCATCCTTTGGCAGCACACGTCGATGATGAGGGAGTCCAACTATTGTTATGGTCCTCATCATTAGCGGCGCAAAATTATAACTTTCTGCTTTTATAATGGTGTAAAAAACGGACATCATTCTTCCCGGTAGAAAAAAGGATGAAAGGTACCGCTCTCTTCAGCACTAAAAGCTTACTTTTTTACAAAAACAACCTCAAAAAGCAACGCTCCTGCATTCATTGATGATAGGATTGATAGCCATCAAGCACGAGATTCTGGCGTAGTAGCTCAATATGCGTGAGATATTCGCTGGGCGACATACCTGCAATTTTACGAAAATCCTTATTGAAATGTGAATGGTCAGTATATCCCAGTTGCACGATAATGGAAGAAAAATCCCTGGACAGCGAGTGCTGCAGCATTTGTGTGGCTTTGATAAAACGATAGATACACAGCATACGCTTCGGTGTAATGCCTACATTCTCCAAGTAAATCCTGCGAAACTGCCGCTCACCTAAACATGCCAGATCGGCCAGATGTTTTACATCCAAAAAGGGACGCCGCTCCATTTCATCGCATACAGAAAATATTCTCCGCACACTATACTCGTCATAATAGCGCTCCAACTGCCGAAGAATGAATTTTTCTATATAGTCGATGGCAAGTGAATCGCTAGCTGACTCCAGGACCTGACGCTTAAGAACCTTGAACCCAGGGTTCTCCAAGTCATCCATATCAATGTTGGAATCAAAAAAATGCTTACAAGGCATGCCCATCACCATCTTCATGGCATAGGGTTTGAAAAAAACAAAAAGAAGATAGGTGGCCCCGTCCGAGCGTACATGAGTGGCAGAATTATAACAACCGCAAACAGTGCCTACCATTGATGTATTGACAATGCCGTTCACAATCAAAGGATGCTGACGATGAAACATCCACTTCATGCAACCCTTTGGCATGATATTCATCTCCATAGTCCATCCTTCTGTTTTCATCACCCAATAATGATGGACAAAAGGACGTAATGGCACAGACGGGTATATGATTTGTGTATACATCAGTAATTATAATAATGGCAGTATTGGCATCATCAATCCTAAGAAGAACTCACAACGCCCCCTAAGAGGGGAAAAACACTTCATTAGTGAAAAGGGGATGCAAAATTAACCATTAAATTTCATTATGCAGCACATAAGGACAAAAAAACAAAGACTGCAAGGCAAATCATCCCCAAAATCCTCCAGAAAATCAGCAGAAATCGGATATCCAAACCGCTAATTAAAAACATAGAAGACATTGATGCCAGTACTGCTCAGTACTGGCTGCGAAGCATAAAAAAAGAGCCCCGAGTTCTTCTCTGAACTCAGGGCTCTTCAT
>CAMGOT010000118.1 GCA_946060685.1 uncultured Bacteroidales bacterium | reverse complement strand
AATTTAATAATTCATTAAAGGGGTGTTCTATAAATTAGGTTGAGGCGATTTTTTTCTGTCGTGCAGTAGGTTTTTGTTTTTCAAGCACGCGCATAGCGGGCTATGTAAGTGCTTGAAAAGCAAAAAGATACTGTGCGAGAGATGGAAAAGCGACCAAGCAGACACCACTTGAATAAAATATCATTTACTAATTTATAGAACACCCCTAAAGTACAATGTACAATGTATAATTGCTATGCAGGAAGCTTTTTCAATTTATAATTTACAATTCATAATGTATAATTGCTATGCAGGAAGCGTAAGATGCATTGTACATTATAAATTGTACATTATACATTAGTTCAGCCGACAGATCCTTCCAGACTGACCGCCAGGAGTTTTTGGGCTTCAACGGCAAATTCCATAGGCAGTTTGTTGATGACTTCCTTCGCGTAGCCCCCCACAATCAGATTGACGGCATCCTCCACGGGAATGCCGCGTTGCTGGCAGTAGAGAAGCTGGTCTTCGGAGATTTTCGAGGTGGTGGCCTCATGCTCCACGATGGCATCGGAATTGTGTACGTCGATGTAGGGGAAGGTGTGTGCTCCGCAAGTGCTGCCCAGCAGTAGGCTGTCGCAGGAGGAATAGTTGCGCGAGCCGCTTGCCTTCGTGTTCACCTTCACCAGTCCGCGGTAGGAGTTCTGGCTATGGCCTGCGGAGATGCCTTTGGAGATGATGGTGGAGCGGGTGCCACGTCCCACGTGTATCATCTTTGTCCCTGTGTCGGCCTCCTGATGGTGGTTGGTCACTGCCACGGAGTAGAATTCCGCCTGGCTGCCGTCGCCCATCAGCACGCAGCTGGGATATTTCCAGGTGATGGCACTTCCCGTCTCCACCTGAGTCCACGACAGCCGTGCATTCTTCCCCCTGAGTTGTCCGCGCTTGGTCACGAGGTTCAGCACTCCGCCTCGTCCCTCGCTGTCGCCAGGGTACCAGTTCTGCACCGTACTGTATTTCACCTCGGCATCCTCGCCCACCACGATTTCCACGATGGCAGCATGAAGCTGGTTTTCGTCGCGCATCGGCGCGGTGCAGCCTTCCAGATAACTCACGTAGGCGCGGTCGTCGCAGACGATGAGCGTACGCTCAAACTGCCCCGTGCCGCGGGCGTTGATGCGGAAATAGGTGGAAAGTTCCATGGGGCAGCGCACGCCTTTGGGGATATACACGAATGAGCCGTCGGAGAATACGGCACTGTTAAGGGCTGCGAAATAGTTGTCGCGATAAGGCACCACGCTGCCCAGATATTTCCTCACCAGTTCGGGATTTTCCCGAACGGCTTCGCTGATGCTGCAGAAGATGATGCCCTTCTCCTGGAGTCGCTCCTTGAAGGTGGTCTTTACCGATACGGAGTCCATGACGGCATCCACCGCCACTCCTGCCAGCTGCATCCGTTCTTCAAGAGGAATGCCCAGTTTGTCGAAGGTCTTCATCAGTTCGGGGTCCACATCGTCAGGGCTTTTCATGGCCTTTCCCTTGGTGGGGTCGGCATAATAGGATATGTCCTGATAGTCAATCTCGGGCAGGTGAACGTGTCCCCACGTCGGAGGGGTCTGTTCCTGCCAGTAGCGGAAAGCCTTCAGGCGGAAGTCGAGCAGCCATTGCGGTTCGCCCTTTTTCTCCGAGATGAGCCGCACCACGTCTTCATTCAGGCCGCGCGGTATCACCTCTGTCTCCACATCCGTCGTGAAGCCATGTTCGTATTTCTGTTCCGCCAGGGAGCGGATAAGGGTTTCGTTTTCTGCCATAGTGGGGATAGTGTGTGTAGGGAATCGTTGTGTGTGTGGGGGGGGGACGGGCAGGAGAATCAGTTTTCAGGTTGATTCATGTCAATCCACACGGTGTCGTTGTCGGCTGCCGATGCAGCACGGTCGGCAGGAGTGAAATGCCTGGTGGACTCCCCGTCGTCTGCCAGGGCATAGTCCACGATGCCGCTCACCACTCCCTTCACGGGTGTGAAGAGCCTGCTGCCAGCCACTCGCTCCTCGTCGAGGATGTGCAGTGCGCTCATGGCGCTGAGCACGCAGCTGAGCAGGATGGTGAATTTCAGCAGGCTCACGGCTGCTCCTGCCAGGCTGTTGATGCCGCCAAGGTGTATGGTCTTGCAGATTTTTGTCAGGATATTGGCGGCAAGTCCTAAGGCAATGGGAGTGATGATCCAGAGGATGACGAAAGCCACGAGGCTTGTGAGCATATTTCCCTCACTGCCGTCCACTGCCAGATATTTTCCGAAACTGGAATAGCAGGTAGCAGCGATGAAGAGTCCGGCCAGGAATCCCACGCTTGACGCGATTTCCTTGACCAGCCCGTTGCGCCAGCCGCTCAGCAGTGCCCAGGCGGCAACGATGATGATGAAAAGGTCGATCATTATATTTTTTTCTTGAGTGTTGCGATGTTGCGTTCTCCCGCGCGCGTTCCTTGTCTTTATAGGGGTGTTCTATAAATTAGTAAATGATATTTTATTCAAGAGGTGTCTGCTTGGTCGCTTTTCCATCTCTCGCACAGTATCTTTTTGCTTTTCAAGCACTTACATAGCCCGCTATGCGCGTGCTTGAAAAACAAAAACCTACTGCACGACAGAAAAAAAATCGCCTCAACCTAATTTATAGAACACCCCTATATTATATATAGGAATAATCGCGTATATGGAAAAGCACGATGGAGGGGGTGGCAGCCTTCTTCCCAGGATGAAATCTCGTGGGCGTGCAGGCTTTGCTTTTGGAGAGCAGCGAAGCGAAGGGCGTGGGGTCATGTCTTTTCGCTTCATCAGGCCTCATGCCCTGACGCCTCATCAGGCGATGAGCAGGACAATCATCTTCAGGGCGAAATCGAAGAACACCATCTTGGAATTCGTGTTCTGCTCGATGTCGCGTTGTGCCTGGGAGAGTTCGTCCATGATGCCGATGACATTGCGCTCGTTGACGAAGCGGGCGAAGTTGACGGCAAAGGCATTCTCGTCGGCCGACATATAGTTGAGTTCCGGCTTTCGGAAGTTGTAGATGAAGTTTTCGCGTATGAGTCGCTGGCAGTAGTCGAGGAAATCCTTTTGCCGTTCGCGTCCCCAGCTGGCCACTTGTTCCGACCATACCCTCATCTCGCGGATATCGCGCAGATAGCATTTGCGCATCAGGAGCACGAACATCGAGAAGAACTGTGCCTCGTCGGCACTGACGCTGATGAGTTGCAAAGCCCGTGTCAGGCTTCCGGCCGCCGAATGGGCGATGCTTCTTGCCGTTTCAGCCTCCAGTCCGCGATGCTCCGTCAGAGCCGTGGCAATCTCCTGCTCGGTCAGTGCCTTGAAGTCCATGCGCTGGCAACGGCTGACGATGGTGTCGAGCAGGCGTTCGGGATGCTCGCTCACCAGGATGAACACCGTGTCGCGCGGAGGCTCTTCCAGAATCTTCAGCATCTTGTTCGCACAGGTTTCGTGCATGAGTTCCGGCAGCCAGATGACCATGGCCTTATAGCCGCCCTGCGATGCCGTCAGGCTGAGTTTATGAAGAATCTGCCCGCTCTCCTCGGCATAGATTTGCACCTTCTTCGCCTCCTTGCTCAGCGTGGCAATCCATGTGGGCAGGTCGAAATAGCATCCTGCTGCCAGCATGTCGCGCCATTGCGGCAGGAACATGTCGGATGTAGGTGCCGACGATGAGCCTTCGGGCTTATACACGGGGAACACGAAATGAAGATCGGGGTGTACGAGTCCCTCGGCCATACGCCGTCCGCGCTCGTCGGCCTGCTGCATGACGAGTGCTTTGGCAAAATCCACCGCCATCGCCAGTTTGCCGCAGCCTTCCGGGCCGCAGAACAGCAGGGCATGGGGCACTCGGCCTTCCTCCATCTGCTGCATCAGGCGTTGGCGGATATTGTCCTGGGCTATGGCGTTCATCCTGAGGGGGTATGGGATAGGGTAGTGAAAAAAGTCAGTAAATGTTGCGGGCAATCTCTGCAATGCTCTCCACGGCACTCACGGTGTAGAAATGAATGGACGGCACACCGTGTGCCATCAGTTCGCGGCATTGCATGATGCCCCATTCTATGCCCACACGGCGCACTTCTTCGTCCGTTTGGCATTTTTGCAGTTCGTGGGCCAGGGGCTCCGGGAAGTCGCAGCGGAAGGTGCGGGGCACCACAGTGATTTGCGAGAGTTTTGCCAAAGGCTTGATGCCGGGGATGATGGGCACGTTGATACCCGCCTGGTGGCAACGCTCCACGAAGGAGAAGAATTTCCGGTTGTCGTAGAACAGTTGTGTCACTCCATAGTCGGCTCCTGCATCCACTTTTTGCTTGAAATATCGGATGTCCTGTTCCAGATTCGGTGCCTCCTCATGCTTTTCGGGATAGCATGCCACACCATAGTGGAACGGTGGGCCGGGCTGGCGTATGGCACTGCCGTCGTCGAAGAATCCCGCGTTGAAGCGGTTCACCTGTTCCTGCAGTTCCGTGGTGTGGCTATGGCCGTTTTCCGTGGGGCGGAAATAAGGGTCTTCCTTCGCCTTGTCGCCACGCAGTAGAAGTAGATTCTCGATGCCCAGGATTTGCATGTCGATGAGCTGGTATTCCGTGTCCTCGCGTGAGAATCCCGAGCAGAGCAGGTGTGGCACGAGTGGTATGCCGTATTCGCGTTGCAGTGCTGCTGCGATGGCTATGCTTCCCGGCCTGCGGCGCACGCGCTGTCGCACTACGAGTTCGGCAGAACCTGCAGGCTGCGGAAACGGTGCCGGGCCATACACATATTCACTGCGATGATTGGTGATGTTGATATATTTCGGGTCGAACTCCCGCAGGCGGTCGATGGTCTTGCGCAGTCCGTCAATGCCATAGCCTTTCAGCGGTGGCAGCACCTCGAAGGTGAAGGCAGTGCCGGGTGCGGCGATGAGGTCGGTTATCTTCATTCGTTTCCTTGGCGTTAGGGGGTAACATCTGTTGGGCTCTCAATATTCGGCCGCAAATATAGATAAAAAACCGCAATTTCTTACACCGGCATGCCAAAAAATCAAGGTCGGTACCTTCTTTGTGCGTTCTCCTACGTACTTTATTTCACAAAATTACTACTTAAGTTCCGCACGTTAAAATGTTTGGGTACCCAAGTTTATGGTACGCTCCGACGAGACAACAGCCCTTACTATGTTTATTTCCTGATGAATTGACAAACCGATATAGATTAGGATAGAATGTCAACCCTATCCTAATCGGGTCAACAACACAATCCCCCCGAAGGGGATGACATATTTCCCTATGTATATGACATGCTATGAAATTATTTCGCGCCGTGCAGGGCGTTGCGTACAACTTCTCACAAAAAACGACAACAGGGACAACGTGTACACAACTTCTGCCACAAATCAGAAAGTTGTCTTACGTTGTCCCCGTTGTCGTCAAAAGCCCGCTGTTCCCTCTCGTGCTCAAGAACCTGCTTTTTTGAAGGAGATATACTTCATCGGCTGGAGAAGATATACTTCTCGGGCAAAGTAAGTATATCTTCTCTGGAAAGTAGGCAGAATGAGTGAGGTGCGGTTTATGGATGCAAAATTGCGGTAAAAACGCGAAAACATCCCGATTTTGCTTGTCCATTCCATCCGTTCGCCTTACCTTTGCAGGCAAACAACACACAAACACACGTATGAAAACTATCAAAACGCGTATGGTCATCCTGCTGCTCGCATTGGGCACGGTGGCCCCTGTCTCAGCACAATCGTTCAGTTGGGGCGTAGTGGCAGGTTTCAATCTTTCCAAGATGAAGGTTTCGGGCAATGTCAGCGAGGCTGGCGAGAATTTCAGTTCTGCCAACAGGGCAGGATGGTATGTGGGTCCGAAGGTGGCCTTCAACACCGTCTTGGGGCTGGGCATCGATGCTGCCCTGGAGTATTCCCAGCGCGATCTGGAAATCAACAATGAGACGGAGGCCTACCGTACACTGGAGATTCCCGTCAACTTGCGCTACAACATCGGTCTCGGCAAGTCGGCTGGGGTGTATGTCGCTACAGGCCCGCAATTCGGGTTTGCCCTTCAGAATATGGCGTGGAACCAGGGTGTGGCCACGAATTTCAGCAAGAACAACATGAACACCACCTGGAACGTCGGCGCGGGCCTGCGACTGCTGAAGCATCTGGAGGTGGGATTGGGCTATAATTTCGCCATCGGCAAGGTGGGGAAGGCTATAGTGAGTTCCGGCAACTCCCAGGACTACGAACTGGAGTACAAGACCAATACTTTCCAGGTGCAGGTGGCCTATATGTTCTGAGACAATAATTTTCCCTCAAAAATCAAAGAATAGAATATGCTAAGACTCAACTGTTTTTTCCAGGCTTCAGAAGGCAAGTTTGCTGAAGCCCTTAAGGCCGCCATTGCCTTGACGGCCGCATCGCAGAAGGACGAGGGCAACATTGCCTACGACGTCTTTGTAAGTGCCACACGTCCGGACATCTTCATGATTTGCGAGACGTGGACGGACGAGGAGGCTTTGCGGAAGCACAGCGACGCCCCACACTTCAAGGAGTATGTGGGACGCCTGGAGGCGCTCGGCCAGCTCAAGCTCGAGAAGTTCGAATTCTGATTTCCGCACGTTTCATCGGCCGAAGGCTCTCTTTTTTCAGGCTGAAGGCTCTCAGCAAGAGAGAGGGGGGCAACACTGGAGGCGGCATTCATTCCGTGGCATACGGGAGGGAAGGCGGCATCCCGGTGTTGCCCTCCTGATGTTTCAGCCTGGAAGCAAGAGCCTTCAGCCTAAACACAAGTTCCTTCAGCCTGAAAATGAAATCCTTCAGCATGGAAACACAATCCTCATGACAGATGAAAAAACGAGGCTTTTGCTGAGCCATAGCGACCGATGCCAAAGGTTTTTCCGTCAAAAGGTGAAGTTTTGGAGCAGAAAGTGCAGGATATTCAATTAAAAAAGGTAACTTTGCGCGTTAAACCACACAAGATACTAAAATCCATGGCAGTAGAAATACGCAAAATAGACCTCGCGAACAAGCAGGAGGTGAAAGCCTTTATCCGTTTTAACTACGAATTGTATAAGGACAATCCCTACTCCGTGCCCGACTTGCTTGAGGATATGTATGAGACGTACGACCCGAAGCGGAACGATGCCTTCACCTTCTGCGAGGCCGACCTCTTCCTGGCGTACAGGGAGGGAAAGATAGTGGGAAGAGTGGCGTGCATCAAGAACAACAAGGCCAACCGCATCTGGAACAACAATAATGCCCGCTTCGGATGGATTGACTTCATCGACGACGAGGAGGTGAGCAAGGCCTTGCTCGACACCGCCGAGGAATGGGGCAGAAGCCATGGATGCGACAAGCTGGTGGGGCCTTTGGGATTCACGGATATGGATGCCGAGGGGATGCTGATCGATGGCTTCGACCAGCTCTCCACCATGTCCACCACCTATAATTTCCCCTATTATCCCCAGCACATGGAGAAGCATGGCTATACGCACGAAATCGACTGGGTGGAAAGGAAGGTAATGGTGCCTACGTCAGGCCATGAGGCGCAGAACGACAAGTATTTCCGCGTGGCGGAGATTGTGAAGAAGCGTTCGCACGTGCATGTGAGGAAATTCCGCAGCATTGCCGAGGTGAAGCGCGATGGCTACCACTATAAGATTTTCGATGTCGTGAACCGTGC
>CAMGOT010000117.1 GCA_946060685.1 uncultured Bacteroidales bacterium | reverse complement strand
CCTCGTAGTGAAGTGTTAACTGTTAACGCGTAACTCGCATTGAAACGCGTTTTTCACCTTAAGAGAGAAAGTTAATATTATATATACAATATTACCATTTTCAACTATTTTCTCTAAGAGGCCCTCGTATCAAATTATTTGCGGAGTTTCGCGTTAACAGTTAACACCTGTAATTATGATTCCTGTAATTATGATTATATATGAGTAGGCTAAGGCGCAACCATTACCCCCCCCCAGATTCATCAAGAACCGGAGCATGCAGTGTGGGGCGTAATGAAAGCCGCAGCGTGTTCATCGTCTGTCAATGAAGAAGCTGGCGTTATGGGGAAATTGTCGTTATACTGGTTGTGCAGCGTCGGATTTTGGAGTGAGCATTTCCATCTCCGACACCCAAATCTCTGTGACATAGCGGGTAATTCCCTGCTTGTCGGTATAGGAACGGGTGCGGAGCTGCCCCTCCACATAGAGTTTGTCGCCCTTCTTGACATATTTCTCCACCACCTCAGCCAGACGTCGCCAGAAGAGCAGGCGGTGCCATTCTGCCTTCTCGGGCACCACCGTACCATTGGGGAGCGTATAGCTGGGGGTGTTGGTTGCCAAACTGACCTGCGCGGAGCAGGTGGAGGCGTCGAGATAACGGATTTCGGGATCTTTTCCTACATTCCCGATGAGCATAACCTTGTTCATATCGTCGAGGGGAATTAAAGGGTCAACGCAGCCGCTCGGTGGAGCGCACAAGATCCTCGTCGCGCTTGATGGCGCGTCCTGCAAGGAAAAGGAAGATGACGGCTATAAGGGGAAACTGCGCAGTAATGGAGGGCATGAAAAGGGCTGATGTGGAGGAATAGACGAACCACACCTGAAGCCCATAGGCCATATAGAAGAGAATGACGAGGAGGATGGCATAGATGCACTTCTGCATTTGCCTTACGCGATTCTTATAGCCGAAAATGGCAAGTAGGGCAATGAGGGCTGCCAACCCGCTTGTGGCGGGAAGCAGATAGCATGCCCACTGCTGGCCGCTATAGGCTTCTACACCAAAGGCGTCTACGCCAAAGACCGACATCCTGTACATGCCTTGACCACCCGCCGGGGAAAGGGTAAAAGTGGCCATGGAGAAGAAATTCACTGCCACAAGCAGCACGGTGGCAATGAAAAGGTGGAGAGTCTGTATACGCTGAATCATGGCATTGCTGGTTTAAGGTGGGTTCTATAATTTCCCGCCGTTAGATTAATAATTATGGATGAAGGGGGCTCCATACCTTGGATCAGCCAAGAAGGAACCTGGGGGACCTAAAGGCAGAAAGGTGCTGCAACCCCGTCGAGAAAAAGGGTGTGCAGCACCTCTGTATTTCCGACACACAAAGCGAGAGTGTGTGAGTATGTGTGTGTCCAATACATAGCGCATACCGGAAGACGGACGGGGGGGATGTGAGTGCAAACGATATGCGTAAATGCAAAGCGCGCGAATGTCCCTACAGTATCAGTCGAGACTCTGATGGTCGCGGTCCTTCAGGGGATTGCGGTAGTATATCCTGCCATTGGAAAATTCCTCGGCAGCAATCAGCGTGGGCTTGGGCAGACGCTCATAGTGCTGGCTGATTTCGATTTGCTCGCGGTTCTCAAAAGTCTCCTCAAGACTGTCGTTGGCAGTGGCAAACTCCTTGAGCTTACGAGTGAGGTCTTCCTTCATCTTCACCGAAATCTGGTTGGCACGCTTTGACATGATGACGACACTCTCATAGATATTTCCGGTCTCATCGGCAAAACTCATAAGATCGTGAGTGACGGTGTTGGTGGGTGCTTTGACTTTCTTGTAATCCATATTGCGTTTATGCGGTTATTGCGTTTATGCGGTTATATTGCGGTTGTGCTGTTATTGCGGTTGTGGCATTGAGGGAGTTGCTGATGATACCCAATGGTGCCGACAGTCATGCCCCCATCATCAGCATAAGGGGGCGAGGCTGGCAGCAGGCGGAAGGCAGGAGTCAGCTTTGCCGGTCGGTTCCGGCTTCTTCCACAGCCTCGGCAGAAAGATAGGGACGCGCCTTCTCGTACAATTCCTTGGCCCGCTTCATGAACTTCGACTCGGGGTATTCGTTCTGAAAGCTGTAGAACTCCTCGGCAGCACTCTGATAGCGCTCGGCCTTTTTCGCTTCGACACTCTGCTCGGCCATTTCAAACTTCGAACGGAGGATGAGAATGGCAAAATCCTCGCGCCGCGGACTGTAGGGATAATCGTTGATGGCATTCTGGGAGGTGACGATGCAGGCCTGATAGTTCGACCCGCCTTCCAAGCAGTTCAGGAAATAAGACCCGAGGTCGAAATAGAGTTTGGCCGCAGCATATTCCTTCTCTATCAGTTTGTCCTGAAGCTTGAAGATATAGTCCTGTGCTATCTGCCGATAGCGGCTGGAAGGCATCACTTCGATAAAATTGTTGAACTCGGTGATGGCGTTGTAGGTATCGGTCTGGTCGAGAATGGGCTCCGGCGTGTTCTTGTAAAGCGAAAGCCCGCAATAGAGTCGTGCCTCTTCGCAATAGTAGCCTCGGGGATAGGACTCGTAGTATTTCTTGAAATAGTCGGAAGCCGAATTATAGTTCTTCGCCTTATAATTTGCCATGGCCAGCATATAGAGTGCTTCCTGGCCACGATCCGTACCCTTTGTGGCAGCAAGCAGGTCGAGCAGGAGCGTGCTGCACCGCGTAAAGTGGCCGTCGTAATAGTACTGCTTGGCAGCCTCATAGCGAAGGTCGGTATCGGAACTCTTCAACTGTGTACTATAATTGCCGCACGAAGCGAGCAATAACACAGCGGCACCCGCCATCGCGGCAGATATCGTGAGAAACTTGTTCATTTCATTCGTTGTTTGGGTGCAAAATTACGGAATTCTTTACGAAACGGCAAACATTCCCCCACGCTAAATGCCGAATAAATGACAGATGTGCGGCACGAAAGGCAGAAATTGCACAGTCAAGATATATTTTAAGCAAAAAACTCTCCGGCAGAATGAAAAAAACAAGGGGCGGAGCATCATCCAATGCAGATAATAGCGTAACTTTGCAGCGTCTTTACGAGATAAAGACAAAAATTCAAACCTTATTATTCAACAGGAAGGACGTGCTCCTTCCACAATACAATCATTTTTCACAAATGGCAACACGTATTCGTTTGCAGCGTCATGGTCGCAAGGGCTACGCCTTCTACAGCATCGTCGCCGCAGATTCCCGCGCTCCCCGCGACGGTAAGTTCATCGAGAAACTCGGAACCTACAACCCCAACACCAATCCTGCAACCGTAGATTTGAATTTTGAGCGTGCCCTTTTCTGGGTAGAGTGTGGCGCACAGCCCACCGACACCGTTCGCAACATCCTCTCCAACGAGGGCGTACTTCTCATGAAGCACCTCAACGGTGGCGTGAAGAAGGGTGCCTTCGACCAGGCTGCCGCACAGGCCAAGTTTGAGGCCTGGAAGCAGGAAAAGACCAACAAGGCCAATGCTTTCGAGGCCAAGAAGGTTGAGGCCAAGAAGGCTGCCGATGCTGCCCGTCTGGAGGCAGAGAAGGCTGTCAATGCCAAGATTGCCGAGAAGGTAGCAGAAAAGAAGGCTGCCGAAGCTGCCGCAAAGGCTGAAGCCGAAGCTGCTGCCAGCGCAGAGGCTGAGACCGCACCCGCTGAGGAAGCCAACGCATAATGCCGGCTTTGCCATACAGCGTATGGCAGAGGTCTACCCCACCCTCAGGAGCCGAATGGTAGGGGCACTACCCTTCATGACCAAGGGGTGTTCTGTAAATCAACGCTAACACTTATAGAATACGCCTTCGCCATTACCCAGCACTGAGGGTGAAAACAAGCAGAAAAAAGCAAAGTCGCCGGCTCCGAAAGGTCAGTCGGCGACTTTTTTTTCGTTGATGCCCATACCCCGCCTCCGGCATCATGTCGGCAAGCCCGGACTGCCACCGCAGGATTTTTCCTGTACAGACCACCGTGGCATCAGCCAACATAGCATACTCCCCTTATCAACAAATGGCAAGAAAAAGAAAGAACTGGGTGGTTCCTGCCGGAATGCAGCCCACCGAATTTGACCTACGCATCCTTTCGATACAGGAAAAAGGCTACATCGTGCCCACACGGCAACTCGTCAAGACACCGGAGCAGATAGAAGGCATACGCCGTGCCGGGGAAATCAACACCGCTATCCTTGACATGCTGGAGGAGAAGGTGCGCGAGGGAATGACAACGGGCGAGATTGACCGCCTTGTGGCAGCATTCACCGAACGTCATGGGGCTGTCTGTGCTCCCCTGAACTATGAGGGCTTCCCGAAACACTGCTGCACAAGCATCAACGAGGTGGTGTGTCATGGCATTCCTTCCGACGAGGAAGAACTTTGGGATGGCGACATTCTCAATGTGGATGTCACCACCATCAAGGACGGCTACTACGCCGATGCCTCCCGCATGTTCTGCATCGGCCATGTGGAGCCCAAGGTGAAACGCCTCGTCGACTGCGCACGCGAATGTCTGGAGATAGGCATGAACGCTGCACAGCCCTGGCATTTCGTGGGAGAGATTGGCAAGGCCATTGAAAAACACGCACGCAAGGACGGGTTCTCCGTCGTACGCGACCTGGCAGGACATGGCACAGGAACCCAATTCCACGAAGACCCGGAAGTGGACCATTACGACACGCACGAGAAGGGAATGCTGCTCGTACCAGGAATGGTGTTCACCATTGAGCCGATGATCAACATGGGTACCTATGAGGTGTTCATCGACGAGGAGGATGGCTGGACCGTCGTCACTGAGGACGAGAAGCCTTCTGCACAATGGGAACACACGTTCGTCATGACCGACAACGGACTTGAAATCCTCACTCATTGATACCTCCCCACCCTCCTTTTCCCTTTTATGGATATCCTGTGAGGACGGGTCTCCTTATTAATATTACGCTCCACCAACCACATTTTCAGGGACTTTCCCCAACACACCCACCCACAAACCTCAGCAGTTCCCCATGCCCACCACTTACATACTCGCTATAGAATCCAGTTGCGACGACACCTCTGCCGCCATCATCAGCGATGGCGTCCTGCTCAGCAATGTCACCGCCTCGCAAAGCGTACATGAGATGTACGGAGGCGTAGTGCCGGAACTTGCCAGCCGTGCCCACCAGCAAAACATCGTGCCTGTGGTCGATGCCGCCCTGAAGAAAGCAGGCATCCGGAAAGAGCAATTGTCGGCAGTGGCAGTCACACTTGGCCCCGGACTCATGGGGTCGCTGCTTGTAGGCGTAAGCTTTGCCAAAGGGCTGGCCATCAGCCTTGGCATTCCCCTGATTGAGGCCAACCACCTCCAGGGACACATCCTGGCGCATTTCATCCATACGCCCGACGAGCCTGCCAACGACCCTCCCTATCCCTTCCTCTGCCTCCTTGTCAGCGGCGGCAACTCGCAGATTGTCAAAGTATCAGCCTACAACAAGATGGAGATTTTAGGACAAACGATCGACGATGCAGCAGGCGAGGCCATCGACAAATGTTCGAAGGTCATGGGGATGGGCTATCCCGGAGGACCCATCATCGACCGGCTGGCAAGGCAGGGCAATCCCAAAGCCTTCCAGTTTGCCAAGCCCAACATCCCCGGACTTGACTACAGTTTCTCCGGACTGAAGACCAGTTTCCTCTATTTCCTCCGCGACAGGATAAAGGAGAATCCTGACTTCATCGAAGAGCACAAATGCGACCTTGCCGCATCGCTCGAAGCCACTATCGTGGACATCCTGATGAAAAAGCTAAAGCTCGCCGTTCGCGAAACGGGCATCACCCATGTGGCACTTTCTGGAGGAGTCAGCGCCAACACCGGACTCCGGCAGGCTTTCATGAACATGGAGAAATCCGGACGATGGAAAATCTACATCCCCAAGTTCTCCTACACCACCGACAATGCTGCCATGATAGGTATAACGGGCTACTACAAATACCTCGACCGGGAATTTTGCCCGCTATCGCGTCCGGCATATTCCCGAACCGTGTTATAAGCGGGGGCAGCAAATTCGACTGGGGATAAAGTAGCCCCCCAAAAAAAGCCCTCCTGCAAAGTCTTGTCAAGAAAGATTGCCGGGCTACCCCACACAGTCCCCGCGACCATTCCTCCCCCACTCGCGAATCTACATCATTTCACACTATATCTCATTTCTCACAATATGGAACTCGACACCCGCCTTGCCAGCAAGGAAATCAATGAAATCCTTTGGCGCACCCACAAAACGATATCAACTGCAGAAAGTTGCACATCGGGCAAGATAGCCTGCGTACTGACCGGTACCCCTGGAGCATCGGCTTATTTCAAAGGTGGCCTCGTGGCGTATGCCGACGAGATGAAAACCAGCATGCTTGGTGTGGACCGACAACTGATTGCCGAAAAAACTGCCGTGTGCGAAGAAGTGGCCAAACAGATGGTCATCGGTGCCAACAAGATGTTCGGTACCGACTATGCCGTGGCAGCCACAGGATTTGCAGGCCCTGGCGGCCCCGACATCAAGACGGGTATCCGGGTAGGCACAATATGGGTGGCTGCAGGAAATGCCGACAACATCGTGACACTCTGCCTGACAGAGGATGAGGGCCGCGACCACAACATCAACAAAGCCTGCGGTGCTGCCATACACATCCTGCTCGAAATTCTCAAGGCCGACATGGCTGAGGAAGAAGTCGAGAGCAGCATCGAATCCATCTGAACCTTGGCAGACTACCGGACTTGACATCTTGCCACACCTGACAGACTACCGAAGAAGAGGTAAACCAACCGTCGTTCTGCCAATGCAAATTGTCAAAAGAGAAGAAAAGGAAAACAAAAGCAAAAATATTCAGTCAAAAAGTTTGGCTGTTAACACTTTATGGCCTAAATTTGCACCTCGATTGGGAATAACATAAATCAGTAACAACAAAAGAAACATAGCGATATGTCTAAGATCTGTCAAATCACCGGTAAGAAAGCCATGATTGGCAACAATGTTTCGCACTCGAAGCGTCGTACCAAGCGCACTTTCGATGCCAACCTCTTCACCAAGAAGTTCTACTATGTAGAGGAGGACTGCTGGATTTCTCTTAAGATTTCTGCTGCCGGCCTTCGTCTCATCAACAAGGTAGGCCTCGACCGCGCCCTTAGATCGGCTATTGCCAAGGGCTACTGCAACAGCAAGGACATCAAAGTAATCGGCTAAATCTATCCAAACCATGGCAAAGAAAGTAAAAGGAAACCGCGTTCAGGTCATCCTCGAATGCACCGAACACAAAGATAGTGGTATGCCCGGTACCAGCCGTTACATTACCACCAAAAACCGTAAGAACACTCCCGAGCGTCTTGAGTTGAAGAAGTACAACCCCATCCTCAAGCGCATGACTATTCACAAGGAAATCAAGTAATAAGACATGGCAAAGAAAGCAGTCGCTACACTCCAGACCGGTAAGACCGATGGACGTGCTTACACCAAGGTGATCAAGATGGCAAAGAGCCCCAAGACTGGTGCTTACACCTTCGACGAGCAGATGGTACGCAACGAGGAAGTCAACGATTTCTTCAAGAACTAAATTGATGCTACTCTGATTGCTCCTTTATCCCGAAGCAAGGCTATACACCCTGCTTCATCAATGGAGAATCAGCAACAAGCCTATATATCATCCTACAGCCTCCACAATCCGTGTGGAGGCTGTTTTTTT
>CAMGOT010000116.1 GCA_946060685.1 uncultured Bacteroidales bacterium | reverse complement strand
TTTTCAAGGGGCTCTACATCGACAGGGTGGAGAAGGAGTGGACCGCATATCCCGTGCTGCGCTTTGACATGAGTACGGCGAAACACCTGGGCGTAAAGGAACTGGAGTTGGAACTGAGCAACAAGCTCTCCAAATACGAGCAGATATATGGCAAGGGACTCCCTGACGAGGTGAACCCCAACCAGCGTCTGCAGGGACTGATAGAGCGAGCCCACGCCCAGACAGGCCAGAAGGCTGTAGTGCTCATTGATGAGTATGATGCCCCGCTGCTCGATGTTGTTCACCGCAAGGATGAACTGGAACAACTCCGCAATGTCATGCGCAACTTCTATTCTCCGTTGAAGTTCAGCGACCCGCACCTCCACTTCCTCTTCCTCACCGGCATCACCAAGTTCTCCCAACTCAGCATCTTCAGCGAACTGAACAATCTGACCAATATCAGCATGGAAGTGGAGTTTGCTGCCGTATGCGGCATCACGGTGGACGAGGTTCTCACCCAGATGCCCGGCTACCTCGACAGACTGGCGGCCAAACAGGCTACGACCCGCGAAGAGACACTTGCCGCCCTCAAGCGGCAGTACGACGGCTATCATTTCACGTGGCCCTCGCCCGACATCTTCAACCCTTTCAGCCTCATCCTCTCCTTTGCCAAGAACAGAATTGGCAGCTACTGGTTCGAGAGCGGCACGCCGACTTTCCTGATTGAGAAACTGAGGGAGTTCCACGTTGTGCCGTCCATGCTCAGCAAGACAACGGCTATGTCTTCGGCCTTCGATGCCCCCACGGAGAGCATGACCTCCATCATCCCCCTGCTCTACCAGAGCGGCTACTTCACCATCAAGGACCATAACTTCCGCAGCGGGCTCTACACCCTTGACGTGCCCAACACGGAGATACGCATCGGACTCATGGAGAGCCTGCTGCCCAACTATGTGCAGATAGACTCCTACAAGGGGGTAACCACTGTGGCAGAGATGTACATGGCACTTTATGATGATGATATCGATGGCATGCTCCGTCTGCTCCAGGCCTACCTCCTCACTGTCCCCTACTGCGACAACACCCAGTACGAGGGTCACTACCAGCAGCTCCTCTACGTCATCTTCTCCCTTCTGGGCCGATATGTCGATGTGGAGGTACACACGCCCACGGGGCGTATCGACATGGTGATGAACACGGGAAAGACGCTCTGCCTCTTCGAGCTGAAGCTCAACGGGTCTGCCGAGGCTGCCATGCGGCAGATCGACCTCAAGGACTATGCCTCCAGGTTCGCCCTCAGCGGACTGCCCGTCGTCAAGGTCGGCATCAGCTTCGATGCGGAAAGGAAGACGCTTGGGGAGTGGAAGATAGAATGCAAAAAGTAAGGTAAAAAAAGTATCTAAACATACTTGGCCATTTATGTAAAGATAAATAGCCAAGTATGTTTAGATACTTGACCAAGTATGTTGACAGCCTAAAAACGCACTGTCATAACGTTTGTCTTTTCCTGATTTGACATCGCTTTTCCCACTAAAGTAGAGTCTATCTAAAAATCAGCAAGTTATATTAGGAGAGCATAAGAATTCGGGAACACCAAATTGAGCACCCTATTTTAGAAATGCGTGATTAAGGGGGGCAATGCTAATCCTTCGCCCCCCTTAATCATGCTTAGTCCTTGAGTTTTGGATTTTCCAGATGCCGGTGATGGTCGCGCTTTGTCTTTTTTTCCATATTCCTGCGTAAAGCCTGCGTGAGGTCGGTGCCCGTCTGGTTGGCCAGACAGAGGAGCACCCATAGCACATCGGCCATTTCATCGGCAGGGTCGGTAGGCTCGCCAGCCTTGAAAGACTGGTCGCCATATTTGCGCGACATCACGCGTGCCAGTTCTCCCACCTCTTCGGTGAGGATGGCCATATTGGTCAGTTCTGAAAAATAGCGCACGCCGAAGGTGCGGATCCATTCGTCCACCAGCTGTTGCGCCTGTCGTAAGGTGAGTTCTTCTGTTGAGGACATAACGTTCAGCATTTCTGGGTGGAACTTAGCAGCCATTGGCGGTCTGCTTCATCGGTGAGATGAGGCATAAGCACTTCGCGAACATGCCGGTGATAATCATTGAGCCATTGCCGCTCCTCGGGGGTGAGCATATCAAGGACGACGGGGCGAAGGTCGTAGGGGCAGAGCGTAAGGTCCTCAAACTTAAGGAAGCGTCCTGCCGGGGATTCGAACGCTGGCACGGTGAGCAGAGTGTTCTCTATGCGTACACCGAAATGCCCTTCGATGTAAATCCCCGGCTCATCGGTAATCGTCTGTCCGGCCAGGAAGGGGAGCATGGTGCAAGCCCGCAGGTTTTTGCGAATCTGCACAGGGCCTTCGTGTACGCCCAGATGATGTCCGACACCATGGCCGGTGCCATGGCCATAATCGAATCCTTCGCGCCACATCGCTGCCCGTGCGAAAGTGTCGAGCTGGAGTCCTGTGGTGTGTTCCGGGAACACCGCACGTGCCAGTTGCAGGTGGCCTTTCAGTACGAGCGTATATGCCTTCCGCTCTTCCTCAGAAAGAGGTCCGAGCGCGATGGTGCGCGTAATGTCGGTCGTTCCACAGTCATACTGCGCCCCACTGTCGAGCAGGAGCAGACTGGTGCGCTGCAGGCGAACATCCGTCTGTGGGGTAGCCTCATAATGTACGATAGCCCCATGAGGGCCGTAGGCCGCAATGGTCTCGAACGACAGGCCGCAGAACCCAGGCTGTTCGGCACGCAATGCCGTGAGACGGCGGTCAATATCCATCTCCGTGGGCATCTCGCTGCCTTCGACTACAGTACGGTCGAGCCATGCCAGGAAACGCACCATTGCCACACCGTCGCGAAGATGTGCCGTACGGAACCCCTCCTGCTCTGCCCTATTCTTCACGGCACGCCATATCGGCACGGGACTTTCCATGAGAGGCCTTTCCAGGGCTTCCAGCTGCAGCCGCAACCCTTCCTCATAAGGCTGGACAGTGACGTTCAGGGTGTGGAGATAGGCCTTTAGGGCTTCCACCTTTTCGGGCAATACGAAGAGGCGGTGAGGGGCATCCGTGTGAACCTCAAGGAAGGAAATGATGAAAGGATTGTAGGGCACATCGTCGCCTCTGAGATTGAGCATCCAGCAAATCTCGGAAAGGTCGGTGAGCAGATAGTGCGTGATGCCCCGGCTTTCCATCCATTGCTGCATATCTTTCAGTTTCTCCGCAGCCGTTCTGCCTGCCAATTCATCGGGCATTCGTGTGGCAGGCACGGTGGGAATGCCCGGACGTTCATGCCACATCAGGGCAAAAGGATCGTTCTGGAAGACCATTCGCTTCGCCTTGTCCTTGATGCGGGAGAAGAATACATCGTATGCCTCGGGAGTCATCATATCAGGGGCAAAGCCGAAACGGAGGCCGGAATCTTGTTCTGCCTGCCCGGCCAGCCATTCGCTGATGTCGATGTCCTCGCCCTCCCGCATCAGCCGGAAAGGCGTTGAAGCCAGTTGCTCCTGTGCCTGCAGCCAATATCTGGAGTCGGTCCAGAGCAGGGCTTCAGTGGCAGTCACCACGACTGTTCCTGCGCTTCCGGTAAAGCCCGTCAGCCACTGGCGACATTTCCAATGCTCCGGCACATATTCGCTATTGTGGGGGTCGAGGGTAGGCACCACGAACACTCCTATTCCCTCATCGGCCATCCAGGTCCTGAGGGTGTTGACACGTTGGTTGATACTCATAAATCAGGGATTTTTCTGGGAGAAAGATTTTGCTTTGGGGAAGATGCGTGTAGTAGAGGGCGGTGTTCTGATTCATGTCGCCCATAAAGAGGAGTTATGCCTCTTTCTGCTCAGCCTCCATCAGTTTCCTGAGGGCCTTCGACAACTGGTCCGGGCAACTGGTGGTCTTCATTCCGCAGCGAATGCCCTCAACACGCTCAATGACATCCTCATACTTCATGCCGCGCACCAATGATGCTATGCCCTGCAGATTGCCATGGCATCCACCCAAAAATTCTACGTTTACAATACGTCCGGCATCACCCGTCAGACGAATTATTTGACTGCAAGTGCCTTGCGTCTGATAAATTATTTCTTGCATTTTGGAAAATATTTAGAATAAAGGCGGAAGGCTGCTTGTTGCCCTCCTGTATACCATGGCACATGGAATCGTGTGCATGGCGGTGGCAAATTTAGCAATAAAATCTGATTACGATGCAATGAATGAGGGGAATATTTCCCCGATGCAGGAATTTGCCTTGGACTTCTATCCCCATCCCTTTGCACATTCAAAAAAAACAGCAGAAAGGCATCATCTGACCACTCCCCCACCTATATCAATGAAATAAGCCCCGCATCCCTGCGAGGCTTTTCTTCCCATGTTTTAGTGTAAGATAACAAATTCTATCAATAGTACTTGCCTCTCTCACCTTTGCTTTCTTTGAAAAGTGCCCCGAACCGGACTCGAACCGGTACAGGTTTCCCTATCGGTGTTTGAGACCGACGCGTCTACCTATTCCGCCATCGGGGCAATTCCTTGAAAAGCGGTGCAAAGTTACGCCTTTTTCCCCATATCTGCAAGAAGAAAAGGACAAATTTTCATATATAGTCTATTTTTGTACAATAATACAGGGCACATTTGCGTTTTCTTAGTATATTTGCGTTACTAATGGGGCAAGGGAAATCCTGTCTTGCCCTAAAACACAAGTCTTGTCTGTCAAAATTATGAAAAGCAATAATTTCTGTATCATTTTGGCCGGAGGTGTGGGAAAGCGGCTCTGGCCCGTCAGCAGGCAAAGCAAGCCGAAGCAGTTTGTCGACTTCTTCGGCGTAGGAAAATCCCTGTTGCAACTCACCTTTGAGCGCATCTCTGCCATTGTACCTGCCGAAAACATCTATATAAGCACCTGCGAGGAGTATGCCGCTCTGGCGCGGGAGCAACTACCACAACTTTCGGAGGGGCAGTTCCTGCTTGAGCCTGTCAGGCTTTCCACAGGACCTGCCGCCATCAGGGCATCGTGGCATATAGCACGCAGATGCCCGGGAGCAAATATCCTCGCCATGCCTGCCGACCAGTTCATCACGAATGAGATGGCCTTCCGTATGGATGTGGCCCAAGCCTTCAGTTATGTGGAGCAGCACCGTTCATTCCTTGCCCTGGGCATCAAGGCGCAGAATCCCAACACAGCCTACGGGTATATTCAACGGGGTAGGCAGAAGGGGAAAAACCTTTACGAGGTGAAGACCTTCACGGAGAAGCCGGGACGGGTGTATGCCGAAACCTTCGTACGGTCGGGGGAGTTCCTATGGAATACGGGCATATTCCTTTGGAATGCCGGGGCCATGCAGCGTGTGGGCGAAGAATTGTTGCCGGGACTTTACCATACGGACATCATCATCTCAAGCAATGAGGAGGAGAATGATATCGTACATTCGTGCTATCCCGCAGCCGAGCGCGTAACACTCGACATCCTGTTGCTGGAGAACCAGAACATGGATATCCTGGAGTGCAATTTTGGCTGGTGCGATGTGGGCAGTTGGCCCGTGATGCGGAATGTGTTGCCCAAGTCGGCCGAAGGCAATGCCGTTGTCATCACCCCTGCTGAAGAACTGGCAGAGGAAGGCAAGGGAGGAAGGGTGACGTTCAGAAACAGCCACAACACCATCGTCAGCGTGCCTGAGGGTGTGGCAACCTTGGTGCAGGGACTGGACGGCTATCTCGTGGCACTGAAAGGCAATGTACTCGTCGTCATTCCCAACGATGACCCTGCACGCATCAAGAGTGTAGTGACCGAAGTGCAGGTGAAATATGGCGAGGAGTATCTGTAGGGCGGCCATGCAGATTCCCCTCATTATAGAAATACCGCCTGCTGTCGTCAAGCATCTTTTTTCTGAACACCCTTTTTTATAGGGGTGTTCTATAAATTAGTATATAATCTTTTTTCAAAGGGTGTCTGCTTGGTCGCTTTTCCACCTCTCGCACAATATCTTTTTGCTTTTCAATCACTTACATAGCACGCTATGCTCGTGTTTGAAAAACAAAAAACTACTGCACGATAGGTAAAAAATCGCCTCTGCCGACGACAAACCGAGAGCCATCAAGTTTACTTGAATGGCCGAGGTGCGAAGGAGGAAGGCGAAGCCAAGCTAATTTATAGAACACCCCTATAACTATACTATAGGTATATGCTTTCCACCATACACAGTGTCTCCATCAACGGCCTGCAGGCCACCCGCGTGCTTTTGGAAGTGAACCTGGAGCGCAACAAGGCCCAACGCGAATCCTTTTTTGTCATGGTAGGACTTCCTGACAATGCGGTGAAAGAGAGCCGCACACGTGTGCGGACAGCATTGCAGAATAGCGGCTACCATATCCGCGAACAATATGACGTGGCCGTGAATTTCGCGCCTGCCGATGTGAAGAAGGAAGGTTCCGGTTTCGACCTCCCCCTTGCTATCGGGCAACTCTGTGCTTCGGCAGAAGAGAAAGAGCATTTCCGCGCTGTGGGGAAACACATCGACCGCTATATGTTCGTGGGCGAACTTGGTCTGAACGGTGAGCTGAGGCCTGTGCGCGGCATACTGCTGGCAGCCATTCTGGCACGGAAATTGGGTTACGAAGCCATCTTCGTGCCTCAGGACAATGCTCGTGAGGCTGCCGTGGTGGATACGCTGAAAGTATATGGTGCAGCACATCTGAGCGATGTGGTGGAGCATCTGCTGGGCAACCGCGTGATGATGCCCACAGAGGTCAACACCCGCGAGGTGTTCTATGCCTCGCAGAATGATTTTCCCTTTGATTTCTCCGAGGTGAAAGGCCAGGAGCAGGTGAAGCGTGCCTTTGAGATTGCCGCTGCAGGAGGCCACAATATTATCCTTGTAGGAAGTCCTGGATGCGGAAAGAGCATGATGGCGAAACGACTGCCCAGCATACTGCCACCACTGACTTTGCGCGAGAGTCTGGAGACCACCCAGATTCATTCCATAGCAGGAAAACTGCGTCGGCAGGACACGCTCATCGCCACCCGTCCTTTCCAGTCGCCACACCACACCATCTCCGATGTTGCACTGATCGGTGGCGGTTCGAATCTGCAGCCCGGGGAAATCAGCCTGGCACACAATGGTGTGCTCTTCCTCGACGAGTTTCCCGAATACAGCAAGAAGGTGCTGGAGACTTTGCGCCAGCCTTTGGAAGACCGTCAAATCAGCATTTCGCGTGCCAAATACAACGTGACGCTTCCATGCAGTTTCATGCTGGTGGCAGCAATGAACCCCTGTCCCTGCGGCTATTACAACGACCCCACACGCGAATGCAACTGTACGCCCTACGCTATCCACCGATATATGAGCAAAGTCAGTGGTCCCTTGCTTGACCGCATCGACCTTCAGATAGAGGTGGTGCCAGTGCCCATAAAGGATCTCGGCGAGGCTCCTGCCGGAGAATCTTCAGCATCGATCCGCGAGCGTGTCATTGCAGCCCGAAGCATTCAGAACGTGCGTTATAAGGACTGTCCTGGCATACATTGCAATGCCCAAATGACGGAGCGGATGCTGCAGGAACTTGCATGCCCCACAGCAGAGGCACTTGAGACCCTGCGTCAAGCCATGGAGCGTCTGCACCTTTCTGCCCGCGCCTATGGTCGAATTCTGAAAGTGGCAAGAACGGTTGCAGATCTGGAAGGAACAGAAAACATAGAAGTGCCGCACATCGCCGAAGCCATTGGCTATAGGAATCTTGACCGTGAGAACTGGGCTGCAAACAAGTTTTAGGGATGTTCTATAAATTAGTTTTTTATTCATTTAGGAAGTGTTATTATGC
>CAMGOT010000115.1 GCA_946060685.1 uncultured Bacteroidales bacterium | reverse complement strand
ACAGTACTGTTAATATTATAATATATAATATGTATTAATATATAATATGGGGGCGTTGAGCCTTCCGCCTTATGTTATCACTATTGGCAATTTTTTATGATGTACACCGGCCTATCGCATCAGGCAAGGATAGTCGTCAATGTTTTCGAGAGCCTTTCCTGTGCCTCGTGCCACGCAGAGGAGAGGATCGTCAGCCACATGGAATGGAATGTTTATTTTATCCGTCAGGCGCTTGCCGAGTCCACGCAGCAATGCACCTCCTCCGGTCAGATAGATTCCATTCTTCACGATGTCGGCATACAACTCAGGGGGCGTATTTGAAAGGGCATTTAGCACTGCCGTCTCAATGCGCGCTATGGAACGCTCCAGACAGTGTGCAATTTCCTGGTAGCACACGGGCACCTCCATAGGATAAGCCGTGATACGGTTGGGACCATGGACGATGAAATCACTTGGAGCCTCCTCGGCAGGAAGTTCAGAAAGCGCGGAGCCCACATTGATCTTAATGCGTTCTGCCATACGTTCCGACACATTCACGTTGTGCTGGCGAGCCATGTATTCGCGGATGTCGGCAGTGAAATCATCGCCGGCCATCTTGATGGAGTTGTTGCTGACGATTCCCCCCATGGATATGACGGCAATCTCCGTCGTACCGCCACCGATATCCACTACCATCTGGCCTTCAGGAGCGTTGACATCCAGTCCGATACCGATGGCAGCGGCCATAGGCTCAAAGATAAGATATACATCACGACCACCGGCATGCTCTGCGGAATCGCGCACGGCACGCAGTTCCACCTCAGTGGAGCCAGAGGGTACGCCGATGACCATGCGGAGTGTAGGGGTGAAGAGATGTCGCCCTGTGCTGACCATCTGGATCAGTCCGCGCATCATCAACTCGCAGGCATTAAAGTCGGCAATGACACCGTCACGCAACGGACGAACCACATGTATCTTGTCATTCGTCTTCTCGTACATCAGTTTGGCGCGCTCGCCCACGGCAATGGTTTTCTCCGTGTGGGGGTCAAGTGCCACCACCGAAGGCTCGTTTACTGCAATCTCACCATCGGCAATGATGATGGTGTTTGCCGTGCCAAGATCCATCGCCAGCTCGCGCTTCATGGAGAAGAAGCGCTTAAAGGAGAAGAAATTAGAGAATAATCCCATTTGTTGTTCTGTAGAATTTTTCAGAAAAAAGGATAGCAGGTATCTTTGCAATGAGGAGTGAGGAATTGGGAATGAGGAATTGGCCATCCGGATAGATTTCATTGCCATGGGAAAAATCCTGATACCTCGTTCCTGATTCAGCAATTGAAAACAATTCCTTGTTCCTCATTCAACAACTCCTATCATAATTCCTGTTTGAATGCATCTTATTTTGTGAACCATGCATGGATGGCAGTATCATAGTGGCTGCTTACACCGAAAGCCTGTGCTGCAAACCACTTGCGCTGCTGGAGTGTGGTCTGGGCACCCTGTTCCTTGACGATATTGAGGAGTGCGCCGTACTCTGCCTTTGAAGGCACAATCACCACATCGTTGAAATTCTTTGCTCCGGCACGGATGAGGCTGATACCGCCTATGTCAATCTTCTCGATGATGGCTGCACTGTCAGCTCCGCTTGCCACGGTCTGCTCAAAGGGGTAGAGGTCTACGATGACAAGGTCGATTTCGGGAATCTCATACTGTGCCATCTGCTGGCGGTCGGACTCTAGTTCACGACGTCCGAGTATGCCTCCGAACACTTTGGGATGGAGTGTCTTGACGCGGCCTCCGAGAATAGAGGGATAGGTGGTGACATCCTCTACTTTCTGGCAGGGGTAGCCCAGGCTTTCGATAAAACTCTGCGTGCCGCCTGTGGAGAGGAACTGTACGCCCTGAGCATGAAGTTCTGCGAGGAGTTCGTCCAGCCCGTCTTTATGGAACACGGAAACAAGGGCGGTCTTTATCTTCTTTGTATCTTGCATGACTATATTATTATTATATATATATGTGTGTGTATAGGTGTGTAAAAGTGGAATGAGAAGGTTTGTCAAAGGGGTTGCGGGGAGATTATTTCGTCATCCCCAGTCCTATCTTCATTCCATTATAGTTGCTGACCAGTCCGGACACTGCGGAAAGGGTGCTGCTGTTTCCTCCAAGCAGGGAACTTCCTGCACTGACGATGGCAAGCAGTTTGTCGGCATCAAAGAGCAGACTGATGCCCGTGGTGGTAGATCCCACGGTGGCTGTCTGATTGAAAAGCCCAAGAGCAGCTGTCAGCGTGATGGTGCGTGTAGAGGGGTCGAAGGTGTATGTGCCCTGTATGGACTTTCCATTCAGGACAGCCTGAAACGTCTTGTTCTGATTAAAGGTAAATGTGCAGCTGCCTTCTTTGATGCCCAACTTCGACAGTTGCGCACCCAGTTTCTCCTCCAGAGAGTTGGCAGCCACGGCACCTCCGGCCTTGGCCAGCAGGTTGTCCGATTCAAACACCACGTCCACTCCACGATAGTTCCATGTACCATAGAGCGCACTCTCGTTCAAGGTGGATTTGGAGAGGAGTCCGCTCAGCAGATTATCCAAGGTTCCGGTATTGGCAACGGCTCCTGCCACACCGCTGATGAGGCTCGCTGCGGTGCTCTGCGATGCTGCACCCTGTGTGTTCAATCCACTGCCAAAGCAGCTTGCCAGCATGAGAGAAATGGCGCCGAGGCAGAGAGGAAATGTCAGTTTTTTCATTGTTCTTGACAGTAAAAAGGGTTGTATGATGCATGAAGGCTGGGGAGTGCAGGATGCAGCATCCCCACCTCATGCGTGCTGATGATTTTGATAATGCTTCAGGATTCCCCGAGCCCTAAGGGGAGTAGGGGAATCTCAAAGAGAAGGGAGGCACGATGCAGTCAGCATCAGGAAAGCTTCTGCTTCACCTCGATTTCCGTGAAGGTCTCGATGATGTCGCCTTCCTTGATGTCCTGGCATCCCTTGAGTGAGATGCCGCATTCAAAGTTGGTGGTCACTTCCTTCACATCGTCCTTGAAGCGCTTGAGCGCATCGATTTCTCCTGTGTAGATGACTACTCCCTCGCGGATGATACGAGCCTTGTTCGAGCGGCTCACCTTTCCATCCACCACGTAAGCACCTGCCACATAGCCTACCTTTGAGATGTGGTAAACCTGACGCACCTCCACCATGGCCGTGATTTCTTCCTTGACGATGGGCTTGAGCATACCCTCCATAGCCTCTTTCACTTCCTCGATGGCATCGTAGATGATGGAGTACTGGCGAATGTCCACTCCCTCACGCTCTGCCAGTTTGCGTGCCCCAGCCGACGGACGCACCTGGAAACCGATGATGACAGCTTTTGAAGCGGCAGCCAGCGTGACATCATTTTCGCTAATCTGTCCCACGCCCTTATGAATCACATTCACCTGGATATTGTCGGTGGAGAGACGGATGAAGGAATCGGACAAAGCCTGTACGGATCCGTCCACGTCGCCCTTCACCACGATATTCAACTCCTGATAGTCGCCAATCTTCAGTCGGCGTCCGATTTCATCGAGGGTGAGCATCTTGGCCGTGCGGAAATTCTGCTCGCGCTGCAGCTGCAATCTCTTGCTGGCAATATCCCGGGCCTCCTGCTCCGTGCTCATCACGTGGAACTGGTCGCCTGCCTGAGGGGCTCCGTTGAATCCGAGCAATGTGGCAGCATGGGCAGGTCCGACATCAGTGATGCGCTGTCCGCGCTCATTGAACAAGGCCTTCACACGACCATAGTTCGTGCCTGCCACGACGATATCGCCCTGGTGCAGCGTACCGTTGCTGACGAGTACGGTAGCCACATAGCCCCGGCCCTTGTCGAGCGACGACTCTATGACGGTTCCCGTGGCGTTGCGGTTAGGGTTAGCCTTCAGTTCCAGCATATCGGCTTCAAGCAGCACCTTCTCCAGCAGTTCGTAGACTCCCAGGCCCTTCTTGGCCGAGATGTCCTGGCTCTGGTATTTTCCTCCCCATTCCTCCACGAGGAAGTTCATGGAAGCCAATGTGGTCTTGATGGCATCAGGGTTGGCACCAGGCTTGTCAATCTTGTTGATGGCGAAGACGATGGGCACACCCGCTGCTACAGCATGATTGATGGCTTCCTTCGTCTGCGGCATCACATTGTCGTCGGCAGCAATAATGATGATGGCGATATCCGTCACCTGGGCACCACGGGCACGCATGGCAGTGAAAGCCTCATGTCCGGGAGTGTCGAGGAAGGTTATCTCGCGTCCGTTCTTCAAGCGCACATTGTACGCTCCGATGTGCTGCGTGATGCCTCCTGCCTCACCGGCGATGACGTTGGCATTTCGGATATGGTCAAGCAGTGAAGTCTTTCCATGGTCCACGTGTCCCATGACGGTGACGATAGGGGCACGTTCCTGCAGGTCTTCCTCGCGGTCCTCCACTTCCTCGATAGCCTCGCTCACCTCTGCACTGACATATTCGGTGGAGAATCCGAATTCCTCAGCCACGAGGTCGATGGTCTCCTGGTCCAGACGCTGGTTGATGCTGACCATGATGCCGATGCTCATACAAGTTCCGATGACCTTCGTCACAGGCACATCCATCATTGTAGCCAGTTCGTTTGCCGTCACGAATTCCGTGAGTTTAAGCGTCTTGGCCTCAGCGTTATGCTGCAGGATTTCCTCCTCAGCCCTTTCGCGTGCAGCCTCTCGTTTCTCCTTGCGGTATTTGGCACCCTTGGCCCCCTTGGTTTTACCCTGCAGGCGTGCGAGCGTCTCCTTTACCTGCTTTGCAACATCCTCATCGCTGATTTGCTGGAGGTCCTGCTTAGGCTGGTTCTTTCCGCGCTTCTTTGCATTCTGTCCGCCGGCATTCTGCTGGTTGCGGTTCGCCGCAGCCTGCTGCTGTCCGCTGCCGTTGCCTTGGTTCTTTTTCTTCTGTCCGCCATTGCCGCTTCCGCCATTGCCTTGGTTGTTCCGGCTTTCAGCAGCAATGTCCACCCGTTCACGTCCGATGCGGTTTCTTTTCTTCTTCTCTCCGCCTCCGGCGTTTCCGTTGTTCTTGTCTCCTCCGCCGTTTCCACCCCTTCTGTTGTCCTTCTTTTTCTTCGGACGTGTGTTGGGGTTAAGGTTCGAGAGGTCAATGGTTCCCAGCACCTTCGGCCCGTCGAGGGAGGGTGTGGAGTTAAGTTTGAAGATACCATCCTCACTGACGGTTCCGATATCCTCTTTTTTCTTGGAAGTGCCCTCGTGGTGCGCTTTCTCTTTCTTTACGCCGTCCTGCTTCTCCCGTGGAGCCTCATCATCCTTTGCCGGGTTATCCTTATCTGGATGGTGTGCGGATTTTTCCTGCGCTTCAGCCTGCGGCCTCTTTTTCTTTTTGTCAGATTGCGCATTCTCCAAGGATTGCGCATTCCCTGATTGCTTTTTATCAGATTTTGCAGCATTCTCAGTATTCCTGCGCTCCTTCTCTTGCATTTCAGCCCTTGCAGCCTGCTCAGCCAGAGCGGCCTTCTCCGCTTCAGCAGCAGCCTTGCTCTTTGCCGCTGCTTCTGCCGCAGCCAGAGCCGCAGCCTTCTCAGCCTCGCGGTCAGCGCGTGCTTGCTCCAGTGCAGCCTGCTTTTCCTCGCGACGGCCTTGGAAGAGTTCCGCAGCCTGATGCTTCAATGCCTTGTCGGCACTGAAATTGTCAGCAAGCAGGTCGTAGTACTTATCGTCGATTTTGCTGTTGGGGTTGGCTTCAACTGTGATGCCGTTCTCCTGAAGGACATCGACCACACGCTGAAGACTTACGTTAAATTCTTTGATTACTTTGCTTAGACGCATAAATTATTTTTTGTGGGAGGGGGGGAAGTTTGACAAGAAAGGGAAGGGAGGTTAAAAGTGTGTGATCCAGGGGTGTATCGTCTGGTAGGTCAAGAGAGAGCGAGTGCGCCAGCCGTCTCCGGCATCAGCCGGAGAAATGCCCTCCTGTGTGGCTGTTGGCCACCGACAGGCATTCCGTGTGAAGCCCGGGTATTCTACGAGCATCTCTCAGGAGCCTTCCCATTTTTACTCCTTTGTTTCAAACTCCTTAAATTCCTTGCGGAGTACCTCAAGCATGTGGTCCACGGTCTCTTCTTCGAGGTCAGCCTTGCTGACAAGCATGTTCCGTGGTGCCTTCAGCACATCCTTTGCAGTGTTGAAGCCGATGGCCTTCACGGCATCGATTACCCACTGGTCAATCTCATCGCTGAACTCGTCGAGGTTGATGTCATCAGCCAACTGTCCGCCGCTCATATCGCGGAACACATCGATGGTGTAGCCCGTGAGCATGGATGCCAGTTTGATATTCTGTCCGCCTTTTCCGATGGCCAGACTCACCTGGTCAGGCTCCAGAAACACCTCAGCCTTTTTCTTCTCCTCGTCGATATTGATTTCAAGGATACGGGCCGGATTGAGGGCACGCTGAATGTAGAGTGCCGTGTTCGCACTGTAGGGTATCACGTCGATACTCTCGTTGTGGAGTTCCTTTACAATGCTGTTGATACGTGTTCCGCGTACACCTACACAGGCACCCACAGGGTCGATGTTCGCATCGTTGGAAGCCACGCTGATTTTTGCGCGCTCGCCAGGAATGCGTGCCACATCCATCAGGCGTATCATTCCTTCTGCAATCTCAGGAATTTCCAGTTCCAGCAGCCGGCGCAGGAAATCGGGATGCGTACGGCTGACGTAGATTTTAGGATTGCCGTTCGTATTGTCCACATTATAGATGATGGCACGCACATTTTCACCCTTGCGGTAGAAATCGCGGGGAATCTGCTGCGACTTTGGCAGGAGCAGGTCGTTCTTGTCCTTGTCGACGAGCAGCGTCTCGCCCTTCCACACCTGATACACCTCAGCCGTGACCAGTTCGCCCTCGCGGTCCTTGTACTTATTGTAGAGCGTCTCATGCTCCAGTTCGAGGATTTTGCTTGCCAGTGTCTGGCGGAGTGTCAGGATAGCGCGTCGGCCGAAACTCTCGAAATTCACCAGTTCCGTCACTTCCTCGCCTATCTCGAAGTCCGACTCAATCTTCCGGGCTTCTGACAGAGGAATCTGGCTGTTGCTGTCGATGAGTTCCTCATCGGCCACCACTTCTCGGCTACGGGTGATTTCGAGGTCACCCTTGTCAGGATTTACGATGACGGTGTAGTTCTCGTCGCTGCCAAAGAGTTTGGCAATGACACTGCGGAAACTTTCCTCAAGCACACCGAGGAGTGTGGTCTTGTCAATGTGCTTCATCTCGTTGAACTCGTTGAAGGTTTCAATGAGCGTCTGGATGGGTTCTTGACTTGCTTTCTTTGCCATGTATAATGTATTCTTGTTTTCGCGGTTTGGTAGTGGAGGGAATTTTACTTGAAGTCTATGTGGAGTTTTGTCCATTTAGCCTGGCTGTACGCCATTCGATGTTCCACCTCTTCGGTATGCGGTCGTTTCTCGCCCTCATTCTTCACCTTTTCCAAGGTGACAACGGTGAAGCCCTCATCATCGGCCTCGGCAAGCACGCCAGTCAGTTTTTTCCCCTCTGTGGTCAGCACTTCCACATCGTCGCCGATATGGATATCGTATTGCCGTCTCACCTTGAAGGGCTGCCCGATGCCTGCCGAACCCACTTCAAGTTCAAAATCTTCCTCATCACGGTCGAGTCCGTTCTCAATGAAGCGCGACAGCGTCACGCAGTCTTCTATCCATACTCCTTCCTCATGGTCTATCTCCACCACGATACGGTTGTCGGCGCTGACGGTGAGGTCGGTAAGGAAATAATCTTTGTCTTCCAGCCACTGGTCGACGAGTTTC
>CAMGOT010000114.1 GCA_946060685.1 uncultured Bacteroidales bacterium | reverse complement strand
CGTACCGTTACTTCTGAAACACTATCTCTTTGAACTTGCGAAACTTGAATACTTTTATACTTTCCACCGGTGGAGATGGGACAAAAAAGAAGGCATCTTCATCTTCCTAATGGATGAAGATACCTTCAAAATGCGAAATGCGAAATAGGCAAAAGCATTGACAGTCTTATAGCCGCCATGCTCTTCAGGAAATTCCAAGCAGTTCTATCTCGAAGATGAGCGTAGAGCCTCCGGGTATTCCAGGTTGTGATATGCGGCCATAGGCCAGTTCGGCAGGGATATACACCTCCCACTTGTCGCCGATACACATCTGCTGCATGGCAATCACCCATCCTCGAATGAGGTCGCGAAGTCGGAAGGCAGCGGGAGCCCCTCCCCTACTGGAATCGAACTGCTTGCCATTGATGGTGCGCCCCGTGTAGTGTGCCAGGACGATATTGCGCGGTGAAGGATGCCGCCCGTCCCCCTTGCCTTTCTTGAGCACACGGTAGTACACCCCCTGCTGAAGGGGAAGCACCCCTTTTTCCTTAGCCTTTGCCGAGAGCCAAGCCTTGTTGGCCTCCACATATTCCTGCTTTGCCATAAATATGCTTTTTTTTATGGAAATAAAAGAAAGGTGGACTATTCCTCCTCCTGTTCGATATATTCTTCGAACAGGAAATCGTTGAAGGGATATTTCTGCACATGCAGTTCCCGCACGCGCCTATAGAGGAGGTCGCGCAAGGCATCGATGTTCGTACGCTCGCGGGCAGAGATGAAAATCACATCGAGAATGTTGCCTGCTCCAGGGTTGGAGCCGCCCGTATCTCCTGCTGCACGCGCCATCCACGTCTGCATGAGTTCCTCCAAAGGAGTGTTCTGGCGTGTTGCAGGGGAGAGGTCGCCCTCCTCTTTCGGAGTGAAGGTGTAGGCATCCATCTTGTTGAACACCAGAATCTGTGGATGGTTCGCACATCCCAAGTCGCAAAGCGTACGCCCCACCACTTCTATCTGCTCCTCAAAGTCAGGATGGCTCACGTCGACCACATGTACCAGCAAGTCGGCCTCGCGTGTCTCGTCGAGCGTACTCTTGAAGGATTCCACGAGGTCGGTGGGAAGTTTCCGGATGAATCCTACGGTATCGGCAAGGAGAAAGGGAAGATTTCGGATGATGACTTTGCGCACGGTGGTGTCGAGCGTGGCGAAGAGTTTGTTTTCGGCAAAGACATCGGCCTTGGCCAGGAGATTGATGAGGGTGGATTTTCCCACATTGGTATATCCCACGAGTGCCACCCGAATCATGCGTCCGCGGTTCTGGCGTTGTGTGGTCTTCTGCCGTTCTATGTCGGCCAGCCTCTGCTTGAGGAGCGACATGCGGTTCAGGATGATGCGCCGGTCCATTTCCAGCTGCGTCTCTCCCGGTCCTCTCAGTCCCACGCTTCCTCCTTTTCCGCCTCCTGCTCCGCCGGAACCTCCTCCCTGTCGTTCAAGGTGAGTCCACAGTCGTTGCAGCCTTGGGAGCATATAGCGGTATTGTGCCAGTTCCACCTGCGTCTTGGCATTTGCGGTCTGTGCGCGCATGGCAAAGATGTCGAGGATGAGCGATGTGCGGTCCAGAATTTTCACTTTCAGTTCGCGCTCGATGTTGCGCAGCTGTTTGGCCGACAGTTCATCGTCGAAGATGACCATTCCCACAGGTTCGGGTGCTTCGGCTGCCAGTCCGAACTCTGGTCGCAGGGAAGGGTCGAGATGTTCGATGCCCAGTTCTTCCAGCGTATCCTCATATTCCTCTACAGCACGGTCGCATTCTTCGATATAGGCGCGTATTTCCTGCAGTTTTCCCGAACCTACATAGGTGGCAGCCGACGGCCCGTCGGCTTTCTGCGTGAACCGCCGTACGGTGACGGCTCCTGCCGTTTCGGCAAGAAATTCCAGTTCGTCGAGATATTCGTTGGTCTTCCGTTCGTTCTGCTGCCGCGTGATGAGGGCCACGAGCACACATGTCTCGGCCTTTACAGCAGTAGTGATAAATTCTTTCATGATGTAAGTGTGTTTTGAGGGCTTTTCTGGGGAAAAAGAAAATGGTGAGGAGATGGCGACACCTTTCTCCCCCTTCTCAGGGTGAACCCGCCTCCCTTCCTTGTTCAGCCGTGTTTTTGCTCTTTATTCCAGCCCAATAATACATTTCTTATGCAAAATTACGACGAGGAATTTGATTTATAGGGGTATAGATGGCATAAATCGGGGAAAAAGGTGTACTTTTGCGCTAAAAAGCAAATGTTTGCCTACCTTTATCCTCTTCTATGAAATCGCCAGAAATTCTGATTATCTATACCGGTGGCACCATCGGTATGGTGGAAAACCATGAGACGCATGCCCTCGAAGCCTTCGACTGGAACCATTTGCGGGCACAGGTGCCGGAACTGGAGCAATTCCACTTCCACATCGATGCCATCACGCTGGGCGACCCTATCGACTCGTCAGACATGACACCGGACGACTGGGTGAGGATGGCTCATTCCATAGAGGACAACTACAGCAGCTACGATGGCTTCGTGCTGCTCCACGGCACCGACACCATGGCCTACACCGCATCCTTCCTCAGTTTCATGCTGGAAGGGCTGGACAAGCCGGTGATCATCACGGGAAGCCAGTTGCCCATAGGGCAGCTCCGTACCGATGGCAAGGAAAATCTCCTGACGAGCATAGAGATAGCGGCTGCCCGGAATGCCGAGGGAAAGGCAATGGTGCCCGAGGTGTGCATCTTCTTCGAAAACGAACTGATGCGGGGCAACCGTACCACGAAAATCAATTCCGAGGGGTTCAACGCTTTCATATCCTACAATTTCCCGGCATTGGCAAAGGCAGGCATTCATATAGAATACAACACCCACGAAATTCTCTACAACAGGCCATCCACCACATCGGAATGCTATGATATTCTGCGGCAGAAAAAGAATGGCGAAGGCCACGACGGCTTGACGGTACACTATCTCTACGACAACCACATAGCCATCCTGACGCTGTTTCCCGGCATTGGGGAAGGCGTGGTGCGTGCCGTAGCGCAAACTCCCGGACTGCGGGCCCTCATCCTGCAGACTTTCGGTAGCGGAAACGCCCCGCAGAAGAAATGGTTCATTGATATCCTGCACGAACTGAATAGGAGGGGAATCACCGTGGTGAACACTTCGCAGTGTGAGCGCGGAACGGTGGAAATGGGACGCTATGAGACTTCCCTGCAATTGCTGCGTGCTGGAGTGCTCAATGGCTACGACTCCACGCTGGAATGTGTGGTGACGAAACTGATGTTTCTGTTGGGCCACGACTGCACGCAGGAACAGATTCGACATCTGATGTCGACATCCATCGCTGGAGAGGTGAATATAAGATAAGGGGTGTTCTATAAATTAGCTTGAGGCGATTTTTTATCTATCGTGCAGTAGGTTTTTGTTTTTCAAGCACGAACATAGCGGGCTATGTAAGTGATTGAAAAGCAAAAAGATACTGTGCGAGAGGTGGAAAAGCGACCAAGCAGACACCCTTTGAAGAACAATTATATGCTAATTTATAGAACACCCCATAAGGGAATAAGGATGGTCTATCTACAGCATAAAAAGAACCCACGTGAACAAAACGAATGATGATCGAAAGGGATGACCCACATCGACTATAAAGAATTTATCATCCTGCTTCTATGGCTTACATAGATAAGGGAAAAGAATATTCGTTCTTTATTGAAAAAGTAAAAAAATGTGCCGCTTTCTATGCTTGGATATTATCCTACTTTTTCTCGCCATGGCAGAGCTCAAACCAGTTAGGCTCTGCTCATTTGGCTTGACGAAAAAAATTATATTTCTGCCGCTGCTCCTCACATTTTCAGGCTGCTCCCCTTCAGCCCTTCCTGAAGGTGGAGAACTGGCGTATGCCCAATGGTTGCGTATGGAAGAAGGCGAAGCGTATACGGTATTCACCATCCTGGATCCCTGGCATGAGGGTGAAGTGCTGCAACGCTATGTGCTGGCGGAGGAAGGCCGTACGGTGGCCGACACCGTGAAGGGCATACGCATCAGCATTCCCCTGCAGCGGGCAGTGTGTGCCGCCACACCGCATGCACACCTGGCATTCAGAATGGGAGTGGCAAGTAGGCTGGCAGGACTGATGGATGCCGAATATGCCGTGAGCGACAGTCTGACCACGGCACTTTCCGACGGACGGCTGCAGAACTGCGGGGCATCGCTGAATCCCGATATTGAGTGCATTGCCGCATTGCATCCCGACGCCTTGCTCCTCTCCCCATTTGCAGGAAGCGGCTATGGGGCATTGGAGAATATGGGCATACCCATCGTGGTGTGTGCCGACTATATGGAGACTTCCGCCTTGGGGCGTGCAGAATGGATGCGCTTCTATGGCAGGCTCTTCGGCTGTGCAGAAAAATCCGACAGCCTCTTTGCACGCGAAGTGGAGGCATATAGGCAGGTAGCAGACGAAACGAAGCGGCGGCAAGTACCCCGTCCATGCCTGATGGTCGACCTTATGCAGGGCGAGGCATGGTATGTGCCAGGAGCGGAGAGCTATCTGGGACGACTCTTCGAGGATGCAGGATTCTCCTATGCCTTCTCGAAATATAAGCAGGCAGGAAGTGTGGCACTGACGCTCGATGAGGTGTATGCCGCCACCTTGCAGGCCGATTGCTGGATCATCCGCAGCACAAAGCCGCTCACCATCCAGGACATCAGGGAGGCCGACCCTCGTTATGCTCATTTCAAGGCTTTGCAACAGGGCAGCGTGTGGTGCTGCAACACACTGGCTTCACCCTATTATGATGTTCTGCCCTTTGCCCCATCCCAGCTCCTTCGTGAACTCTCGGCCATCGCTCAGGGTGAAGAGGGAGCATATCCGGCATTGCAGTATTTTCAGAAAGTAAAGTAGAAAAAGTAAAATATATATATATGGTGCGGACTCTGATGCTCATCTTGCTGGTGGCGGCACTTTTTCTGGCCAATGTGATGTGGGGCACTGTTCCCGTAGCATTGTCGGAAGTAATGTCGGCCTGCGTAGGCGGCGGCACCGGTGTTGCGCAGTTTGTGGTGCTGGAGAGCCGTATTCCTGCTGCCATCACCGCAGCATTGGCAGGAGGGTCGTTGGCCGTGGGCGGACTGCTGATGCAGACGCTCTTTAGAAATCCTCTCGCCGACCCCAGCATCCTTGGCATCAGTTCCGGAGCAGGATTGGGAGCGGCCATCGTACTCCTCACCACCACCGGTATCGGCTTTATAGCCACAGCCACGGCAGCCATGGCAGGAGCTATGGTAGCGATAGCTTTGCTCGTGGCAGCATCGGCATGGGTAAGAGGTTCCACGGCATTGCTGGTAGTGGGTGTCATGCTGTCGTTTATCATCAGCAGCATCACTTCCCTGCTGAATTTCTTTGCCACGGAGGAAGGCGTGAAGAGTTTCTTCATCTGGGGACTGGGAAATTTCAGCGGAGCGCAGGGCACACGTCTGCAGCTCTATGCCGCCTGTTGCTGCGTGGCATGGTTGCTGCTGCCTTTGGCAGTACGCCCTCTCGATGCTCTCCTTCTGGGCGACGACTATGCCCAGAGTATGGGCATCCATGTCAGGCGGCACCGCACATTGCTTCTTCTCCTCGTAGGATGGCTGACGGCCGTGACGACAGCCATCTGCGGCCCCATCGCCTTTTTGGGACTTGCAGTACCTCATGCTGCACGCCGCCTGACGCATTCTGCCCTGCACCGGCAGCTGGTAGGCACTACACTCCTTTTGGGAAGTGCCACCGCATTGGCATGCCTGTTCATCTCCCGACTGCCCGTGATGCTCGGCATCACACATTCCATATTGCCTCTCGGCAGCATCACTCCTCTGATTGGTGCTCCGGTGGTGGTGGCCATGCTCACTCTCCGGCATTGACAAATCAAGAGTTAAACCATAGAAGTAGAAAATAATGAAACCCTATATTCTCATTTCCAACGACGACGGCTATCAGGCTCCAGGCATACGCTATCTGATAGAAACCCTGAAGCCTCTGGCACGTCTGATCGTAGTAGCCCCCGACGGACCTCGTTCGGGCTATGCCTGCAAGATTACCACGAAAGAACCCTTCACCCTCCAGCCTATCAGCGAGGAGGATGGGGTGAATGTATATGCCTGCAGCGGTAGTCCGGTGGACTGTGTGAAACTGGCCTTCAATATTCTCCTGCCCCGTTTGGGAATACGCCCACAGCTGGTAGTGTCGGGCATAAACCATGGCGACAACTCCTCCGTCAACTCGTTCTATAGCGGTACGATGGGAGTGGTGACGGAAGGCACTTTCCAAGGTGTGGCGAGTATAGGATTCTCGCTTTGTGACATGTCGGCACACGCTGATTTCTCTGCCTGTGGAAAATATATAGAAAGCATTGTCAGGAAGGTGCTGGCAGAAGGATTGCCTCCCTTCACCTGCCTGAATGTCAATTTTCCCAGAACCGACGGGAAGTACGGATGCTCCATGGACTGCAATCCTGCCACTGAAGCACACCCCGAAACAGGGAAAGCGGCTGCAAAGGACTATAAAGGCATCAGAGTGTGCAGAATGGCACGCAGCACATGGGTAAAAGAAGTGGTGGAGTGTAATAGGCCCGGAAGTGGAAGCCCATACTATTGGCTGACGGGAGAAGTGAAGGAACTGGAGCCTGAAGCCACCGATACCGACCGCTGGGCACTCTACCATGGATATGTGGCAGTAACGCCACAGACACTCGATACCACAGCCTACGGGCTGCTGAAAGACTGGAAAATTTAGGCGAGAAAATGTAGGAGGAAATCCAAGATGAGCGGCCTGCAAGGGGAGGAAAATTTTATATTTGATGGAAAATGCCGTCCCCCTCCGCTTTTCTTCATTTCAGCAGGTGCAAAAAAGGAAACGAAATCCTATGAAGTATTTCATAATATGTGGTGAGGCATCGGGCGACCTTCATGCCTCGCATCTTATCACAGCCTTGCGCAGCAGGGACAACAATGCCCGTTTCCGCTTCTTTGGCGGCGACCTCATGATGGAGGCTGCCGGAAAGCGCGGGACCTTGCTCCGGCATTACACTACTTTGGCCTATATGGGGTTCATACAGGTGATATTGCATGCAAGAACCATACTGCGAGGGCTGAAGGAATGCAAGACTGCCATCGAGGAATGGCGGCCGGACTGCGTGATAATAGTCGACTATCCTGGGTTCAACCTCAGAATAGCTTCCTACGTCAAGAAGCATCATCTTTGTCCTGTGGTCTACTATATTCCGCCGAAGATATGGGCCTGGAAGGAACATCGTATAAAGAGCATCCGGCGCTTCACCGACCGTGTGCTGTCGATTCTGCCTTTCGAGGAGGATTATTATAGGGACAGCCATGATTTTGAGGTGGAATATGTGGGAAATCCTACCTACGATGAGATAGCGCAGCATCTGGCAGAAAAGGGCAAGGACATTGCCGATGCCGACACTTTCGGACAGAACGGGCGGAAGGCGGCCGATATCATAGCCTTGCTCCCAGGTTCGAGAATACAGGAAATCAAGGGCAACCTGCCCGTGATGCTCGAAGCCGTAGCGGCATTGCAGGATGAGAATGTGAAGCGTCCCTTCTGCTTCTTCATCGGCGCTGCCCCGAATATTGACGATAAGGTGTACGAGCAGATGATACGACGACATGCCCATGGCATCAGGGTGGACATCTGGCGGAAGCCTGTCTACGACTTGTTGCTCACCACACGTGCAGCATTGGTGACGAGCGGTACTGCCACCTTGGAGACGGCCATTCTGGATGTTCCGCAGGTGGTGTGCTATCACGTCATGGGAGGGCGTTTCATCAATTGGGTGCAGCCCTATTTTCTGAACTGTCCCTTCATCTCATTGGTCAATCTGATAGCAGGACGGGCTATTGTGCCCGAACTTGTGGCAGCGGATATGAAAATGCCCGAAATTCTGGACCATCTGAGGGAGATATTGGATGGCGAAGTGAGGGAGAAGATGCTGGAGGACTATGGCGAAATGCGCGAACGCCTGGGCAAGGTGGGAGCGCCGGAAGCCGCCGCCGACAGTATCGTCCGCCTGCTGAGAAAAAAGGATAAAAGTGCTTAGATTATGAAAATTCCTGTAGGAATGACAACATTACAGGTGGGTT
>CAMGOT010000113.1 GCA_946060685.1 uncultured Bacteroidales bacterium | reverse complement strand
TGTGCGAGAGGTGGAAAAGCGACCAAGCAGACACCCCTTGAAAAAAAAGATTATAGACTAATTTATAGAACATCCCTTATGATAAAGACAACTAATGATTATACACGGAACCGGGAGGAAAAGGTTGGCTGGCTCCCCCCCCCACTATATAAGTTTTTTACGCCCCCTCATATCTTGCAGAAGGTATTTTCTACTGAAAGCTGTTCTTTGTCCTGCTGCAAGCAACAGGCATCCTCTTCCGTGGCTGTTTTCCCATTCCTCGCTCTTTGTATGTAGTTGGAGCACGACCGATGAATGATGGCATTTTGTAGGGCGTTTGTAGCAATTTATACATTTCAACATTACAATTTGAGGCGTTTCTCGTTTTTTTCTTCCTGAAAAACATTTTTTGTTGTAGTTTTGCGCTACTTTTACCGACCATATCGTTAGAAAGCCCGAATTGTGGGCTGATGAAAACCTGTACGCTGAAACGTTTATTTTCATGCGCTGAACAATAATATCATTCAAATATTATGAGACAACTTAAAATAGCCACTACTGTCACAGACCGTTCTGGCGGTATTCAGGAGTATCTTAACCAGATTAACAAGTATCCGCTTCTTACCATCGAGGAGGAGGTGGAGTGCGCACGGCGTATACAGAAGAATGACGATGTGGCCTACCAGCGTCTGGTGTGTGCCAACCTGCGCTTTGTCGTTTCGGTCGCCAAACAGTATCAGAACAAAGGACTCACCCTCTCCGACCTGATCAACGAAGGCAATATCGGACTCATGAAGGCGGCTCAGAAATTTGATGAGACCCGAGGATTCAAGTTCATCTCATATGCTGTATGGTGGGTGCGCCAAAGCATTCTGCAGGCTATCAGCGAAAAGAGCAATATCGTGCGTTTGCCTTTAAATCAGGTGGGATTGCAGTCGAAAATCGGACGAGCACGTGCCGATTTTGAACAGAAAAACCAGCGTGCCCCCTCTGTGGAGGAATTAGCGGAAATCCTCGATGTCGATACCGACCGCATCGAGGAGTGCCTGGGTGCCAGCGGCAAGGCGATGAGTGTTGATGCACCCTATGCCGACAATGAGGAAAACTGCTATCTGGACAATATGACGGGCGAAGTGTTTGCCAGTACCGACAGCAAGGTGGATCAGGAATCGCTCGGCACAGACCTTGCAACTACTCTTTCCGTCCTCAACGAGAGGGAACTGACCGTCATTCACTATCTCTTCGGACTTAACGAGAAGCACGAGATGTCGCTGGAGGAAGTGGCAAACATGATGGGACTTACACGTGAGCGCGTACGACAAATTCGTGAGAATGCCATACGCCATATCCGCGAAAGTGCAAATACGGATATTCTGCGTAAGTATCTGGCACGTTAAAGTTTACAGGCTTTAATATATATATATTCTTACTGCAAATCTTACAGCAAGACAAAACAGGACGGGTAGAAGCCCGTCCTGTTTTGTACAACACATTCTCCTTCACACATCTTCACGACCAATGGAAAACAAGGAATTAGAGTTGGCATGGCAACTGGTGCAACACACGGGCAACAATGTGTTTCTGACGGGAAAGGCTGGAACCGGAAAGACCACCTTCCTCCATGCGCTGAAAAGCAAGACCCACAAGCGCACGGTGGTACTTGCCCCCACGGGGATTGCAGCCATCAATGCCGGTGGAAGCACTTTGCATTCCTTCTTCCAGCTCCCCTTCGGCCCCTATATCCCGGCATCGCGTGATGATTCCCGCTATTTCCGTTTCAGCAAAAGAAAAATCAATATCATCCGCAGTATCGACCTCGTGATTATCGACGAGATTTCTATGGTGAGGGCTGATTTGCTCGACTCCGTGGATGCGGTCCTGCGCCGTTATCGCGACCGCACACGTCCGTTCGGAGGCGTGCAACTGCTCATGATTGGCGACCTGCAGCAGTTGGCACCTGTGGCAAAACCAGAAGAGTGGGAGATGCTGCGCCCCTACTACGACACGCAATATTTCTTCTCTTCGATAGCCCTTCGCGAAGCAGGATTTGTCACGGTGGAACTGCACACCGTCTATCGACAGACGGACCTGACCTTTATCGAACTCCTCAACGCCGTGCGCAACAATACTGCCGACTCCAACGTTCTTGCACGCCTGAACGAACGCTATGTTCCCGATTTTGAGCCTGACGATGATGAGGGATATGTGCGTCTGACAACCCATAACTTTCAGGCCGACCGCATCAACGAGAAGAATATGGAGCGACTCGACACGCCTCCACGCGTGTTCCGGGCCATAGTGAAGGGCGAATTTCCCGAACTCTCATTCCCCACTTTTGAGCAGCTCACGCTAAAGGTGGGGGCTCAGGTGATGTTCGTAAAAAATGATTCCAGTGGCCATCGCAGATACTTCAATGGAATGCTGGGAAGGGTGGTGGAGATGTCGGATTCCACCGTTAGCGTTGTGCCGCAGGATGCTGAAGAGGCCATCTGTGTGGGCATAGAGGAATGGACCAACACACGCTATACCCTCAACGATTCCTCCAAGGAAATTGAAGAGGAAGTGCTCGGCACCTTTCAGCAGATTCCCCTGAAGGCGGCATGGGCTATTACCGTACACAAGAGCCAGGGACTTACTTTTTCTCATGCCATCATCGACGTGCAACGCTCCTTTACGCATGGTCAAACCTATGTGGCGCTGAGTCGATGCAAAAGTCTGGAGGGCATGGTGCTGAGTGCTCCCATTCCTGCTGCTGCCATCATCACCGATCCCTGCATCATCGCCTTTACCGACAGTATTCCTGCTCAGACACCCACGTTGTCGAAGGTGAGGGATATGGAGCGCGAGTATTTCCTGCGTCTACTCTCTGAACTTTTTGACTTCACCCCTCTTCGCCACACTTTTGATGCCTATCTTCGCATCGTTGACGAATATCTCTACAAGCAGTTTCCCCGGGAACTTGCTGCCATAAAGGCCGCACGTCAGGAGTTTGGCGATGCTGTATACAAGGTTGCACAGAATTTTTCCGTACAGTATGTGGGCATAGTGACGGCTGATTATGACTATGCAGAAAATGCTCTCCTGCAGGAACGTTGCCATAAGGGTGCTACCTATTTCCTCGATAAAATAGCCGACATGGCCGCAACGCTTCATAAGAATCGTGTGGAGAGCGGCAACAAGAGCATAGCCGAACGGCTTTCGCGAACCACTTCGGAACTCGATGTGCAGATACGTGTAAAGCGCAAGCTACTCAGTTATTTCGCCGAGCGCACGTTCAGTGTGTCGGCTTATCTTAGGCAACGGGCCATGACCAGCATAGAGGACGAGGATGCCCCCAGGGCAAAAGGCAGGAAATCTGCGGTGAAACCACGGAAAAAAATGCTGAAAAAGGCGTACGAAGTGGAGAGCGAGATGGCAGAGGATGCCAATTCCTATTCGCTCCACGAACTGGAGGAATATCCCGATATGCCCGACCTCACGGCAGCGGAATTGCCTTATTGAGCTTTCCCCAAGCTGTATAGCCGCCTTCCTCTGCTCCTCATCGTATCAAACACTGCACTTGTTGCATACGCAGAACCTGCATGTTTATCTCATTTAACCCCATATTCATCGTAAATTCCCGTATCTATGTCAACCCCAGATTCCTATCTTACGCTCTCAACTCCAGGTGAGGCACAGTTTGTAGAAAAGCGTTCACGCTTCATCGCCTTTGCCCGTCATGTGGAAAGCGAGGATGATGCCAAGGCTTTCGTGGCTGAAGTGCGCAAACAGTACTATGATGCACGTCATGTGTGTTATGCCTATGCTCTTGGAACTGATGTCTGGACGGAAGATTATGACCCCATTGCCCACGGAACGGCTCTTACCCGTGCCAACGACGATGGTGAACCTGGAGGTTCGGCAGGAAAGCCTATTCTGGGGCAGCTGCGTGCGCGCTCGCTGACGCAGACGGCTGTAGCTGTAGTGCGTTATTTTGGCGGAGTGAAACTCGGAACGGGAGGATTGGCCGTGGCTTACAAGACTGCAGCAGCCATGGCGCTTGATGCGGCCGAAATCAGCGAAAGGATTATGATGGCAAGCCTGAAAGTGGAGGCTCCCTATGCCGACCAGGATACTGCTTTGAGGGTGGTGCGCGATGCTGGAGCGGAAATCACCGCCCGCGATTATACTGCCACCTCCGTGATTCTCACGCTAAGCATACGCCAACGTCACATGGAGGATTTGAGGAACCGCCTAGCAAAAATCTATACGCTCAGCCTTTTGTAAGCATTCACCTAACAGCTTCATAGTTGCTGTTACAGAAGCGTCCAAGCAGATACTCCTTGAATATAAATCTACGACCTTGTAGAACCCTGTAAAAATAAAGTGGCACTGTCTCCCGACAGGACCACTTTAACTCTTTCATTTAGGTATTAGTTCTTTAAGGTAAAAAGATTGTATTATAGGATAACAATGCAAAATTATGATGTTTTTTTTAATGGTGCAAGTTTTTCGGCGATAAATTGCCAAATAAGCGTCATATTTTCCAAAAACCCATGATTATGGTCGGGGTTTATGGTCTGACATCCATACTTTGCACCTCCAATCTTCGAAAAGTCTTCTCTAATTGACGAATGTTCTGAAGATTGTTGGCAGCTGCATTCTCAAGGTTGCTGATGCGTTTTCGGGATTTTTCACTGCGTGTGGTGGCATAGTTTCTGCGAAGCATGGCCAGTTCGCTCTCCACCGCTTTTTTCTGTTCCATTGCCTCCATCCATTGCTCTGCTGCCTTGCGGGCATCGGCATTTTTGAACTGGCTGAGGGAGGTGTAGACACGATGGTCGTTGATGATGAATCGCATACCATGAGTGGCATCGGTGGCATCAAATTCCAATGCATTCTTCCATTGCCGGCGTATGCGGTCAATGGACTTTGCATCGGTCTGAGTTGCCGCCACACTACTGATCTCTGCGTATGCCCTCAGTAGAGAATCGGGGTCGTCCACATCGGCTGGAGGATTATAGGGCGCGCCTTCAAACACATCTTCAAGCGAGAGCCAATAGAGGCATACTTTATCGTCAGGTTGCCGACGGTCGGTGACAAGGAGTGCCACGCCCGAAGTCTCGTCAGTGGCAAGCAGATAATCGTTGGCGGTGGAGTTGAAAGGAAATCCCATGTTCTCCGGACGTACATATTGTTGTGTCTCCCGATTGAAACGCGTGACGTAGAGGTCGAGTCCACCCAGTCCATCTTCGCTCTCAGCAGCGAAATAGAGTGTTGCTCCATCGGCCTGGACGAAAGGATAGTCGGCGTAAGGGTAAGGCTCAATACCTTCAAGAGGTGCAGGTGGAGTCCAGGTGGAACCGTTTCGGAAAGCAGCGAAAAGGCGATAGTTCCCTGAAGTGTCGGCCTGAGTATAGTATACGGCAGAGGAAAGGGCATTAACAAAAGCCACATGACCCGTGGCAGGCAAATCCTCGTTGGCAGAAAAAAGTCGTTGGGGGTCGGAGAAGCGTCCCACATCACTGGTGAGACGAAGTTGGGAAAGGAAGGCGTCCTTATCGGTCACGAGACTGTCGATGACGGTGATGCTCCGCATGTTGTCCAGCATTTCCTCATATCGACGTTCTGCCGCTTCCTGCCGTAATTCCTCCTCTGTGGGAGGTGGGGGAAGGCCCTTTGCCTTCTTGCGTTGGGCAAGACAACATGCCGGACTTAACATCAGGCAGATGAAGAGGGTGGTGAGAGTTCGCATAAAAAATCAAGGATTGGTTGTGTGTCGTTGGCGGTCAACGGCTGCTATGTGTTGTCGTTGCGAAAATAGAAATTCGATTCCTGCTCATGCTGTATGGTAGTAGCAGGGCCATGTCCGGGATATACAATGGTTGAAGCCGGGAGTGTCAGCACCTGCTTTTTCAGGCTTTCCACAAGCATCGAAAGACTGCCACCGGGGAAGTCGGTACGTCCGATGCTGCCACAGAAGAGGCTGTCGCCCGAAAAGAGTACGCAAGGCTCTGTGGGTGAGAAGAAGCAACATCCACCAGGGGTGTGGCCTGGCGTGGCAATGACACGAAGGTGGTGATGTCCGAAACTCACGACATCGCCATCGGAGAGCGTATGGTCAGCTTCGGGAACTTCAAACTGGAGATGGGTGCCAAACATTTCACGGAGTTGCAGGCAGCCTTTGCGGTAGAGCGGAAGGTCGGCCTCCATAAGGCATGGACGAACTCCGAACTCATCGAATACCCATTGTGCACCGAAAATATGGTCGAAATGGCCGTGTGTGAGCAAGGCATAGCAGAGTGTCAGCCCGTTGTCGACAACATACTGCTGAATGGTGGCACGTTCCTGTTTTGTCAAGGCTCCACAGTCGATGATGACTGCTTGTTTCGTGGCATCGTGAATCACATAGGTATTTTCCTCAAGGGGATTGTTGGTGAAAGTTTGGATATGTAGCATAGTGGGAAAGGTGGGGCTGAGGAGGGGATGTCTTGTGGTGTGCAAAGTTACAATATTGTCGGCATATGTGGCGAGGTTTTTCTCATATTTTTTTCTATAAGGGTGTTTTTCCACGTAGGTGAAGCTTCCTGCCGCATGCCGTCAGGCTCATCGTCAAACCTCATTTCCCCTTTCCCTTGCTTCTCTTCTTGGGATAGGGAAGCACTTCTGCAAGGATTCCGGCAACGGGCAGACACACATCCTTGTGCTCGATGTCAAGGATATAGTGTTCCTTGGCACCATCGTAGGGGAAGCCTTTTTCGGCATCCTGCATCAGCGGAAGAATACTTGGGTGCATTTTGACATAGCACACATTATCGCAGACTGTAACCACGCATTTTCCGTTGATATAGATTACATAATCTCCCATCATTTTCCTGGTGGCAATCTCCCCCAATGGGTTCAACTGTCTGCATACGAATGATATATACTCTTCTGTACAAGCCATGGAAGTGATTGTTCATGCTTTATCAAATCGGTAGGAGGGGGCGTTCAAACCGATTTGAGTTGATTGCATGTGCTCTGATTCTAAAAAAAGCAACCTATTGAGTCATGACAATAGGTTGCTTGATTATTTTTTTGTTCAGTCGGATTTGGCTGCCGTCAATTGGCTGCCATGAACTCCTCCAGGAATCGCACATCGTTCTCGGAGAACATTCGAAGATCCTTGACCTGATACTTCAGATTGGTGATACGCTCGATACCCATTCCGAAAGCATAGCCCTTATAGATGTTGGGGTCTATACCGTTGGCCTCCAGCACGTTGGGGTCGACCATACCGCACCCCAGGATTTCTACCCATCCCGTGTGCTTGCAGAAGGCACAGCCTTCACCTCCGCAGATGTTGCAGGAAATATCCATTTCCGCTGATGGCTCCGTAAAGGGGAAATAAGAGGGTCGCAGACGGATACGGGTATCGGGGCCGAACATTTCACGGGCAAAGGTCAGAAGCACCTGCTTGAGGTCGGTGAAGCTGACATCGCGATCTACATAGAGTCCCTCTACCTGATGGAAGAAGCAGTGGGCACGTGCGCTGATGGCCTCGTTGCGATAGACGCGTCCGGGGCAGATGACACGGATAGGAGGCTGGGCATTCTCCATCACACGGCTTTGTACGGAACTGGTGTGTGTACGAAGCAGAACGTCGGGGTGGCTCTCGATGAAGAAGGTATCCTGCATGTCGCGAGCAGGATGGTCGTCGGCAAAGTTCATGGAGCCGAACACATGCCAGTCATCCTCCACTTCCGGACCGTCGGCAAGGGAGAAACCCATGCGTGCGAAGATGTCGACAATTTCCTGCTTCACAATAGAAAGAGGATGACGGGTGCCCAGATGTACGGGATAGGGCGTACGCGTAAGGTCGAGCCCGGAGTGGTCTTCCTCAGTAGTGGCAAGTTCATTCTTGAGGAAGTTGAAGCGTTCGGTCAAGGCATCCTTCACCTTATTGGCAAGCATACCCACCTCGCGCTTCTGATCGGCAGGCACATTGCGGAAATCAGCCATAAGCTGGCTGAGGAGTCCCTTTTTGGAGAGATACTTCAGGCGAAGATTCTCAAGTTCCTCAGCATTTATGGCATGCAATTGCTCCACTTCTGCCAGGAGTCGGTTAATTCTGTCTATCATTTGGAATGTAATGTATTGTAGAGGGAAACTTTATAGGGATGTTCTATAAATTAGTATATAATCTTTTTTTCAAGGGGTGTCTGCTT
>CAMGOT010000112.1 GCA_946060685.1 uncultured Bacteroidales bacterium | reverse complement strand
GCCAAGCATAATAACACTTCCTAAATGAATAAAAAACTAATTTATAGAACATCCCAAAACACAAACTTTCTAATTTATAGCCCCTAATATGCACATCGCAATAGCAGGAAACATCGGTTGTGGAAAGACCACGCTGACCAAGATGCTCGCCAAGCACTACGGATGGACACCGATGTTTGAGCCGGTAGACAACAATCCTTATCTGGCAGACTACTACGCCGACATGTCGCGCTGGGCGTTCAACCTGCAGGTGTATTTCCTGAGCAAGCGATTTCAGGATGTGGTGCAGATTGCCCAGCAGACGGACAGCGTGGTGGTGCAGGACAGAACAATCTTTGAGGACGCACGCATCTTCGCCCCCAACCTGCACAAAATGGGACGGATGAGCGACCGCGACTTTGAGACGTATGCCGAACTCTTCGACCTCATGATGAGCTTAGTGAAACTGCCTGACCTCATGATTTACATTCGGTCGGGGATTCCCAACCTGGTCAACCAGATTGCCAAACGCGGACGGGACTATGAAAAGACCATGGGAATTGACTTCCTGCTCGGACTGAACGAACTCTATGAACAATGGATAGCGAATTATCCCGGAAAACTCCTCATCATTGATGGCGACACCACCAAATTCGAAGGTAACCCAGAGGCTTTCGGAAGTATCACCGATGAGATTGACAGGGTGCTCTTCGGACTCTTCCCCGATGAGGCATGAACGGGAACATACGGTCATCTCTGACCTGACGGACAGGATGGACAAATCGAAACAAAAGAACACCGTGGCGGACTGCTATGGCCGCCACACAGACCCCAAGAACACATCATGGCACACACTCCTATATTGCACCCGGAAATTCTCCAGCGGTTTCCTCTGCTGAATCCCATGGCGCCCCGACACATCGTCTTCACTTCCCCCCGACCCATACATTTACCACAGGCTTACGCCTATGAAGGGGCTGCAGCAATACCTGTTCCCGTGTTCAGATGGCAACTGGGACAGAGCATCGACCAAAGGCTCATCGACCTGCAGATGCCAATGCTGGAACAGTTGATCACGAGTGCCCCAAAGCAATTTGTGCTGTTGGAGGCTGAGGCCACCGCTCTCGTCCTGGCACCATTGGCAGAACTTCCACAAATGCCGGATGCCGACATTGTATGTCTGGGAATATGGGCTGACCACCTGAAAGCCTCGAAACACAGGGTGTTTATGATGGAGCGCACCCACCCCACCCACTTGGATGCCGTGCTGGAAAAACCTGAAGCAGAGACGCTGCGGAAAATGGCCGGAACTCATCTTTCACTGATGGACACCGGCATTCACCTCATGACCGGGGCGGCAGCGAAAGCCTTGGAGAAGAAGGGACTGGATGAGGTGATGGACGAATTGAAGATTGCCGTTCTGCCTCTGGACAATGGTGCTTACTATGATTTTTCGACCACTGAAGAAATGATTGAGAGCACGATGGCTCTGCAGAATATCGTGCAGGACCAGCGGCTCATCATCCAGAGCAATCTGCCCAAGCATCCTTCGCTTTTCACCCAAAATGCACGCATCGGACGTCCGCTGACTTCGGAGAACGGCAACATATGGATTGAGAATGCCTATCTGCCGGAATCGTGGCAGCTGATGTCAAGGCATGTCGTGACAGGTGTGCCGGAGAACGACTGGGAGGTGAGGCTAGAACCGGGCCAATGCGTGAGCGTACTACCCTGGGGGCAGAAGGGGTTTGCCGTCTGCGTATATAAATATATAGAGGAGTATACCCCTGGGAGCGATGAAGCACTGACCTACTGGCTTTGTGAGGACAAGGCAGAACTGGGACTTGCGCTGCTGACACTGCTGAAAGGGGAGCAGCCGTCCATGCAACAGGCACGACTGGAAGAACTGGAGGTCTGCCGCGAACGCTTGGAGGAACAACGGCGAACGCTGATGAAGCATTGCCTTAGGAAGATTGCCGAGAACCATGCCAAGAGCGTCTTCTATCAGGTTGACCTCCGGGATATGGTGGGAAAATATGTGGAACTTGGGCTGGAAATGCCTGCACCACTGTCAGAGGATGCGGCCCTGATGACGCGGATTCGCGATGCCATGTTCCGCGCCCAACTGCTCAATGCTTCTGGGATGGACGGCAGGAACGAGGAGCAACGGGCATTCACACTGCTGCGTGAGGGACTGGTGCAGACGGCGTATGCCAATCGCCAGGCTCCGCACTTGGATGTATATCCTGACCAAATCGTGTGGGGACGTTCTGCCGTGCGCATCGACATTGCCGGAGGATGGACGGACACACCGCCCTATTGTCTGAACACGGGTGGAAATGTGGTGAATCTGGCCATAGAACTGAATGGACAACAGCCGCTGCAGGTCTATGTGAAGCCTTGCAAGGAACCGAAAATCGTCTGCCGCAGCATCGACCTCAGCGCAGAAGAAGTGATTGAGACGTACGACGAGCTGGCACTGTTCAACAAGGTGGGCAGCCCGTTCTCCATTCCCAAAGCGGCATTGGCACTCTGCGGCTTCCTGCCGGCATTTGCCAAAGATCCTGCACAGACCCTGCGGAAACAACTGGAGAATTTTGGCTGCGGCATTGAAATCACACTGCTCTCTGCCATTCCTGCGGGAAGCGGATTGGGCACGAGCAGCATTCTGGCGGCAACAGTGCTGGGAGCCCTCAGCGATTTTTGCGGACTGGGATGGGACAAAATGACCATCTGCGACCGTACGCTACTGCTGGAGCAGCTGCTCACCACGGGAGGCGGATGGCAAGACCAATACGGTGGAGTGCTGCATGGCGTGAAACTACTGCAATCGGGAAGGGGATTCGTACAGACTCCTGTGCCGAGATGGCTGCCTGACCAGATATGGAACGAACCGGAAAACAGGCAATGCCATCTGCTGTACTACACGGGACTGACGCGTACGGCAAAGACCATCCTGGCCGACATCGTGAGGGGAATGTTCCTCAACTCCAGCAATCATCTGGCCATCCTTTCGGCCATGAAGCAGCAGGCGCTGGATATGTTTGATGCCATCCAGCGCAGCAATATGGCGGCCTACGGCCAACTGGTGCGGAAAACGTGGCAACAGAACAAGGCTCTGGACAGCGGAACGGAACCTCCTCTCGTGGCTGACCTCTGCAGGAAAATCGACGACCTCTGCTCTGGCTACAAGCTGCCGGGAGCCGGAGGCGGTGGATATTTATATATGGTGGCAAAAGACCCTGAAGCTGCTGCACGCATCAAAAGCATCCTGACAGCGGAACCTATCTCGGCATCCTCAAGATTTGTGGAGATGAGGCTTTCCAGGAAAGGACTGCAGGTGAGCAGAAGCTGACAACATCATAGCCTCAAAAAAAAACATACCTTCTTCTACTAACTTTTACCATGTCAGAAAAAGTGACAGTCAAGGATCTCGACCAAGTCGTGATTCGCTTTTCCGGTGATTCCGGCGACGGAATGCAATTGGCCGGCAATATCTTCTCAACGGTTTCTGCTACCGTTGGCAACAGTATCAGCACCTTCCCCGACTATCCTGCGGATATCCGTGCCCCGCAAGGTTCGCTGACGGGTGTCAGCGGATTTCAGGTTCATATCGGTGCAGAGCAAATCTATACGCCGGGCGACCTCTGCGATGTTCTCGTAGCAATGAATGCTGCTGCACTGAAGACGCAGTACCGCTTTGCAAAACCTGGAGCCACCATCATCATCGATACGGATGCCTTCGGCGAAAAGGACCTGAAAAAGGCGGAATTCAAAACTGCCGACTATTTGGGAGAAATGGGTATCGACCCTGACCGCGTCATCGCCTGTGCCATGACCACTATGGTCAAGAACTGTCTGGCAGAGTCGGGAATGGACAACAAGTCGATATTGAAATGCCGCAATATGTTTGCACTCGGACTTGTCTGCTGGCTCTACGACCGCGACCTCTCCATCGCCTTCAATTTCCTGGAGGAGAAATTCGCCAGAAAACCGGCCATAGCGAAGGCCAACGAGATGGTCATCCAGGCTGGCTATGACTACGGCCACAACACGCACTCTTCGGCGGCCAATGTGTATCGCATTGAGACCAAGCACAAGCGTCCGGGACGCTATATGGATATCACGGGCAATAAGGCAACAGCCTATGGATTTATCGCTGCTGCCGAAAAGGCCGGACTGAAACTGTATCTGGGATCTTACCCCATCACACCTGCCACCGATGTGCTGCATGAACTGTCAAAGCACAAATCGCTGGGGGTGACGACCGTACAGTGTGAGGATGAAATTGCGGGCTGTGCCTCTGCCATCGGTGCATCCTTTGCCGGTGCGTTGGGAGTGACCAGTACATCGGGACCTGGATTGTGCCTGAAAAGCGAGGCGATGAATCTGGCGGTCATTCTGGAGTTGCCTCTCGTCATCCTTGATGTGCAGCGCGGCGGTCCTGCCACGGGACTTCCCACCAAGAGCGAGCAGACCGACTTGCTTCAGGCCCTCTTCGGACGCAATGGTGAAAGTCCGATGCCCGTACTGGCGGCTTCCAGTCCTACCGACTGCTTCTATGCGGCCTATGAGGCTGCACGCATGGCCCTGGAACACATGACGCCGGTCATCCTGCTGACGGATGCCTATGTGGCCAACGGCTCTGGGGCATTCCGCCTACCTGACCTGGCAAAGATGCCTGCCATCTGTCCGCCTTATGTTCCGGAGGAACTGAAGGGCAAGTGGACTCCGTATATGAGAAATGAAGAGGGGGCACGCTATTGGGCCTTGCCAGGACGCGAGGGCTTTGAGCACGTCATTGCCGGTATAGAAAAGGACAGTACGACGGGAGCCATCTCCACTGACCCTGAAAACCATCAGATGATGACGGATTTGCGGCGTCAGAAAGTGGAGCGCATACCCGTGCCGGACCTGGAGGTGCTGGGCGATGCTGACAATGCCGAACTCCTCATCGTGGGATTTGGAGGAACGTACGGACATCTGCATGCGGCAATGGACGTCATGAGGGCCGAAGGGAAAAAGGTGGCGATGGTACATTTCCGCCACATCAATCCTTTGCCGGCAAATACGGCTGAGGTACTGAGGAAATATCCTCACGTCGTCGTTGCTGAGCAGAACACCGGACAGCTGGCTGCATGGCTTCGCATGAAGGTCGACGGATTCTCGCCCTCACAATACAACGAAGTAAAGGGCCAGCCCTTCAACGTCGCAAAACTCGCAGAAACATTCACTCGTCTTTTCTTCATAGGCTCTGAAAAATAAGCCTGCACTTTATATCCTGCAATCTGACACTTCTTTGCAACATGACACATCTTGGCAATATAACACCATCATCAGTATTGGATGACCAGCAAGGTCATCTGTTTACCGCCCAAGACTTCAAGAAAGGACAACCGCGCTGGTGTCCTGGATGTGGCGACCACTTCTTCCTTGCATCATTGCATAAGGCCATGGCAGAAATCGGTGTGGCACCATGGCAAACCTGTGTGATTTCCGGTATCGGATGCTCCAGCCGTCTGCCGCATTATATGGCGACGTATGGCATGAACACGATTCATGGCCGTGCGGCGGCTATCGCTACTGGTGTAAAACTGGCAAACCCTGAACTCTCGGTTTGGCAGGTCAGTGGTGACGGCGACGGTCTTGCCATCGGTGGCAACCATTTCATTCATGCCAACCGCCGCAACGTGAACCTCAACATGATTCTGCTCAACAACCGTATCTACGGTTTGACCAAGGGACAGTACAGCCCGACGTCTCCTCGCGGCTTCGTCAGCAAGTCCAGTCCTTATGGCACGGTCGAGGATCCCTTCCGTCCTGCAGAACTGTGCTTTGGCGCACGCGGCCATTTCTTTGCCCGTACTGTTGCCACTGACTCTCCCCACACCATCGAGGTGCTGAAGGCTGCCCATGCCCATAAGGGGGCCAGCGTGGTGGAGGTGCTCCAGAACTGTGTCATCTTCAACGATGGCACACACAGTATGGTGTACGACAAGGCGGGACGTGCCAAAAATGCCATTTATGTGCGCCATGGCGAAAAACTCCTCTTTGGAGAGCACATGGAATATGGTCTGGCGCAACAAGGTTTCGGTTTGAAAGTCATTCAGCCTGGAGTTGACGGCACCACACTCGATGATGTCCTCGTACACGATGCGCACTGTGAGGATGATACCTTGCAGCTTAAACTGGCCCTCATGGGCAACAACGATGGCTTCCCCGTGGCTCTGGGCATCATTCGCGATGTTGAGGCTCCCACCTACGATGAGGCTGTACAAAACCAGATTAGCGAAGTCTATGCCAAAAAGCCTTACCACAACTTCGCACAACTCCTGGAGACCAATGATATCTGGGAAGTGAAATAACCCTCAACACCTCTAAGTATATGTACAGAAGAATCTCCGCTGCTGAAGCCGCCGAACTGATCCATCATGGCGACATGATGGCACTTTCGGGCTTCACCCCGAATGCCAACCCCAAGGCTATATTCCGCGAACTCTCCAAACGCGCCGTACGCCTGCACGACCAGGGCGAAGAGTTTCAGGTCGGCATACTCACCGGTGCCTCCTCATGCCAAAGCGTAGAGGGCGATATGGCAGTGGCAAAAGCCATCAAGTTCCGCGCACCATTCTCCACCAACAAGGACTTTCGCACCCATACCAATCTGGGGGAAGTGGATTATGAGGACACTCATCTCGGACACATGGCAGAACGCCTGCGCCATGGATTCTATGGCGAGATAGATTGGGCCGTCATTGAGGTGAGCGACCTTGTAGAAGGCGAGAAGGAATGCCGTGCCTATCTCACCTCTGCCGGTGGTATAGTCGCCACCATTGCACGCCTTGCCAAACGCGTCATTCTGGAGCATAACCAGTTCCATAATCCGAATTCAAAATATCTGCACGACACCTACGAGCCTGCCGACTGCTGGGAGAACCGCGGTCCTATCATGGTGCTGAAGCCCTACGACCGTCTGGGAGAGAATTATATCAGCATCCCCGCCGAAAAGATTGTAGGTGTCATCGAGAGCTACATCCCTGAAGAAGCCCGCTCTTTCCCTGATGTAAACGCCGAGACGCTACAGATAGGCTTGAATGTGGCAGAACTGCTGTCACGCGACATCCAGGCCGGTCGCATTCCTTCATGCTTCCTCCCCATACAGAGCGGTGTGGGCTCTACTGGCAATGCCGTATTGAAAGCATTGGGCACCAGTCCGCTCATCCCAAGGTTCAATGTCTACAGCGAAGTCATACAGGATGCCGTTGTGGATTATATGCTGGAAGGGAAAGTGATTGATGCCTCCTGCGCCGCCATGACCGTCACAAACGAGGCATTGGGAAAGGTCTACGACAATATGGACTATTTCTCCAAGCATCTCACCCTGCGACAAAGCGAGGTGGCCAACAGTCCGGAAGTCATTCGCCGTCTGGGCGTTATTGCCATGAACACCGCCCTTGAATGCGACCTCTATGGCAACGAGAACTCCAGCCACATCTGTGGCTCCTCACTGATGAACGGCATCGGCGGTTCCTGTGATTATATCCGCAATGGCTACATCTCCATCTTCACCACTCCTTCTACGGCCAAAGGCGGCAAGATCAGTGCCATTGTACCCATGTGCTCCCATATCGACAGCACAGAGCACGATGTCGATTTCATCGTGACAGAGCAAGGTTATGCCGATCTTCGCGGCAAAGGTCCTCTGCGGCGTGCCGAAGAGATCATCAACCACTGCGCACACCCCGACTACCGTCCTCTTCTGCGTGAATATCTCAAAATAGCCCCCATGGGCCATGAGCCCCAGCACATGCGTGCCGCCCTCGCCTTCCACGACACCTTCCTGCGCAAAGGCGATATGCGCCTCACCGACTTCTCAGAATACCTCTAAGCATCATCATTCATACCAAAAAGGGTAGGAGCCTCTCCTACCCTTTTTTCATATCCACAGTTTCCACCGCAAGCCCACTAACTATAGAAAAACTAGAGGAACTAGAACCTCTAGAACTTCTAGAAGAACTAGAACCCCTAGAATATCTAGAATATCTAGAATATCTAGAAGAACTAGAACCTCTAGAACCTCTAGAACCTCTAGAACTTCTAGAAGAACTAGAGCCTCTAGAATATCTAGAATTTCTAGAACTTCTATCATCCCTACTCCCCCCTCTTCTTTCTACAGCCATTCCCACTCAGCACTTTCTGCGAAGCA
>CAMGOT010000111.1 GCA_946060685.1 uncultured Bacteroidales bacterium | reverse complement strand
ACCTTCATTTTGAAAAAAAAGGGGCCGTCGTACCCCTACAACACCTTCATTTTGAAAAAAAGGGGCCGTCGTACCCCTACAACACCTTCATTTTGAAAAAAAAGGGGCCGTCGTACCCCTACGACACCTTCATTTTGAAAAAAAAGGAGCCGTCGTACCCCTACGACGGCTTCTTTTTCTGAAAAGAATGGCTGTTGTAGGGGTACGACGGCTTGTCGGCGATTCTGTCGGACTATTTGCCTCGCATTTCCGGCCATCCCGGATGCAAAGGGAAAAGCCCCATGGCATACGGAGAACATCAGGGCAGGCCCGGCGAATCGGTGTAGAAAAACACTTCCTCGTGGTTGCGCCATTTTCGGTTGACGACGAGATAGCCATCCTCGACCACGGGCGATGGGATGGGACGACCATTGATGTAGAAAGTAGGGATGCGGTCGGGGGCCTGCAGACGTATGCGGAGGGCAAACTCCGTCTGCCCTGGCTTCAGGCCTCCTACGCGGAACTTCACTTCCGGGCCTTCGGGGTATTCGCTGATGATGTCGAGCGTAAGGCTCAGCTGGGGCGTAGCGACAAGAGCCGTGCAGTTCTCGTAGAGATTGACGTAGACACCGGTGGCACCGTCGGTGGCAAGGACAATGCCCGTGCAGTCCAGGAAATCCTGAGCCGCACGCTCACGCTCGGCCAGGGGAAGTGCCTCGTTGCGGATGATGCGTGGCAACTCGTTGAAATAGCGGTTTTCGATGCTGTCGAACCCGATGGGCTGCGCGGTGAGGAGAAAGCTCTGCTCAGGGGAGAAGCCTTCGACGGGTTTTCCAAGCCCTTCCTTCCCCTTGTTTTTCCTGACCGCCTTGACGGCCGTCTTGCGGTCGGCAGCGCTGACTGCTATGGCACGGGGAGTGAGAAACTGATTGATGGCCATGATGTCGAGGATGATATTGTCCTGGTCGTGGGGCAGCACGCAGATGTTCTGCGGCGGTACGTAGCTGAGGGGCTGGCGCAGCAGGCGCTGGGCAGATGAAAGGAGGGGCTGTGCCAGAAGAACAAATATAAAAAGGAGGCGAGGCATAGGCAGAAAGGATGCGGGAGGATTCATTCTCTTAAGATGGGTTCTATACAGCAGGCATTGCTCTTATGCCAGCACGGCCTTGATGCAGGCCCAGTTGTCAAGATGCCGCTCGTCCACAAAGCGCAGCCCCAGGGTTTCGGCATGGGAGCGCAATTTCTCCACATCCTCACGGTAGAAACCACTCATATAAATCATGCCACCGGGCTTCAAGGCCGCTGTGTAGGCGGCAAGGTCGGCCAGGAGGATATTGCGGTTGATGTTGGCGATGATGAGATCGAAGGTCTGGGGATAGGGCTGGAGCGCAGAGGCGTCGCCATGCACCACGTCAATGCCGTCGAGATGATTCAAGGCAATGTTCTCCAGCGAATTTTTCACGCACCATTCATCATAGTCGACCGCCACGCAATGGCGTGCTCCGCGCATGCGGGCGAGGATGGCGAGAATGCTTGTTCCGCAACCCATATCGAGCACTTCGAGGGAGGTGAGGTCGTCGTCGAGCAGGCGGGAAATCATCTGCGCCGTGGTCTGATGATGCCCCGTACCGAACGACATCTGCGGATTGATCCGCACATTGTAGTCGGCGTCGGGGACATCCTTATGGAAGGTAGCGGCAATGACGCATCGCGGATGACGGGCATCGCCGATGATGATGGGCTGGAAATAGTTCTTCTCCCATTCCTCGTTCCAATCCTTATCCTCGGCCTCGGCCTGGGTATAGGATATTTCCACACCGGGAAGAGGAAAATCCTTCAATGCACGGTCAAGAGCATCGGCATCGAAGAGTGTGGTCTGGATGTAGGCCTTGAAGACATCCTGCCCCGCCTTCTCGGCAAAGACAGGGGCCTCGGGGAAATTGTCGACGGAGCCTACACGAGGAAGGTCGAGCTCGTCGGTATGGACGAAGGATTCAAAGCCGACCTCGCTCAGCACCATGGAGAGCACATCGCTCACGGCCTCGTTGGAGGGGGTGGTGGTAAAGATAAATTCCAAATATTTCATGAAGACATAGATTTTTTCAGTAAGGAACGGGAGGAATGAAGAATGAGGAAGGAGGAATTGGGAATGAGGAGTTGGGAGTAGGAAGAAGCCGGATGGTTCATTCCTGATTCCTCATTCCTAATACCTCATTCCTCATTAAACTATGCCTCCGCCCTCGTCTTGATTTTCCAAGGGTCGGGATAGAGATTGTTGGCACGCGTCCCAAGGTTGTTGACAAAGCCCAGCGGCAGATGCTCGTAGGCTACGATGACAAAGCCTCGGGGAACATCGGGGGACAGGGTGATGGCTTCGCGGCGAAGATAGGCAAGGGCGGTGGTGCGGTCGAGGGGGGCAACAGGGAATGCTCCTTCAGCACGGGCGATGGAAAGTGCCAGGGCATGCTGCGGAATGAGTTTCGGCCCCTTTTCCTCAGCCAGCAGGATTCCTGCCGTCAGGGTCCTGACCTTTGAAGCGATGAGTGCAGCATCATCGGCAAAGTCCTTGCGGATAGCGGCCAGATGGGTGGCGGAAGGCCGGAAAATGCGGTAGGCATTGCTGTCGGCAAGCCATCCTGCCACCTGCGAGGCATTCTTCACGGCAGGACTCTTGCTCTCGCGCCCGCGCTTGGCGTTCCCTCCTTGCTTCCAAGAGGCATCGGATAAGGCATCGGCGGAGGAATGCTTGCGGAGGAGGGCCAGATAGAAACCTTCGCCCTCGGCATGATGGGGATAGAAATGATAGTGCCCCATAATGCCCCATTCGGGTCGGACGGCAATCTCCACAACTTCCGCTCCCAATTCCCGGCAGACACGTTCCACCATCTCTTCGTCTTCACTGCGATTGAAGGTGCAGGTGGAATATACCAGCCATCCTCCCGGACGCAATGCGGGCCAAATGTCGCAGAGAATCTGCCACTGGCGCCCGGCACATGCCACCACAGCCTCCGGACTCCATTCTTCCCGCGCCTGCTCGTCCTTGCGGAACATGCCTTCGCCGGAACAGGGGACATCGGTGGCTATGATGTCGAAGAAATGGTGCATACCGCTGAATTCTTCGGGATAGGCGGAAGTGACGATGGTGGCGGGATGCCCCCATTTCGTCAGGTTCTCCGCCAATATCTGTGCCCGCTGCCGCATGGGCTCGTTGGCCACGAGCAGGGTGTCGTCGGGCAGGAGGCTTCGCCACAGCGTGCTCTTCCCGCCGGGGGCGGCACAGAGGTCGAGCACACGGCGGGGCATCATGTTGTCATGACGGGTGATGGTGTGCCATGCCTGTTCGACAAACATGGACGAGGCTTCCTGCACATAATAGGCTCCGGCATGGAAGCGGGGATCGAGGGTAAACGATGGACGCTGGGGCAGATAACGCCCGGCAGGACACCATGCCACGGGGCGCAGTTCCTCCATCTCGGCAGTAAGGGCTGCCGTGGCCTTGCGGGGATTGAGGCGAAGGCTTACGGGAGGGGAGGTGTGGCCAAGGGCATGACACAGTGCCTCAGCCTCTTCCGGGCCAAGGCACATCGACATTTGTGCGGCAAATGCTGGAGGGAGCATGGAATCAAATGAGGAATTGGGAATTAAGATTCAGGAATTGCCAATAAGGAATTAGGAGTGAGGAATTAACCATCCGGCTTCTTCCAACTCCTCATTCCTCATTCCTAATTTCTAATTGAAAAAAGTATCTTCCTAATTTATGGTCATCTCCTTGACGGCATAGGACGAACCGCCATAGAGGTCGCAGATGAAGAGCACATAGCGGATATCCACGCAGATGCAGCGTTGGAGGGCGGGGTTAAAGCGAAGGTCGCTGGAGAGGCTCTCGATATTGCCATCGAACGCCAGACCTATCAGTTCGCCGCGAGCATTCAGCACGGCACTGCCCGAATTGCCGCCCGTGATGTCATTGTTCGTGAGGAAGCAGGTGGGCAGTTCGCCGTCGGGCCCGGCATAGCGGCCATAGTCCTTCGTGAGGTAGAACTTGCGGAGAGGTTCGTCGATGACGTAGTCAGGGTCCTTCGGGTTCTCCTTCTCCATCATGCCCTTCAGCGTGGTCTTCCAGTCGTAGTGCACGGCATCGCGCGGCTGATAGCCTCCCACGTGGCCATACGTCATGCGGAGCGTGAAGTTGGCATCGGGACTCTTCGCCCACTCGTACATCTCGCAGAGTCCGAGCACATAGGTCTTGTGGAGTGCGGCGATTTCCTTCTGGTAGGTATCGGAGGCCCCGTTGTAGGTAGCATCAAAGAAGCGGTTGAGGGCGGTGATATGGCGCACGAAAGGATCAGCATCGAAGGCGGAGAGCGAACAGGTGTCGATAAACTCCTCCAGCGATTTCCGCTGCGCGAAGGCAGAGATGTGGTAGAGGCTGTCGTAGTGTGCCTTCACCTCCTCGGCACTCCTGCCCTTGACGAATGCCGGCTCTGCCGCCAGACGATGGTGCTTCATCCAATAGGGAAAGAGGATGTTCATCTTCTGCTCGTCGTACACACGGTCGACGCTGGCATTCCGCTCCGTATAATTTTGGAGAAATTCCCTGCGGGCCTGCTCAGGATTCTTTCCCTCCTTCAGTGCCTTGCGGAACTTGCTGATGCTCTGCCTGCCCATCCAGAGGCTCTGGGCGTAGAACACAGACTGGAAGAGGTTCATGTCGAAGAGGGAATCCTTGTAGATGCCGACAATGCGGTCGATGCGGTCGATGATATCGGTGTATTCCGGCTTCCCTGCCTGTGCGGCAAACTGCCGGAACGCCTCTTCCTCGCGCGCCTTGATGTCGAGCAGTCCCGTGGTGCGCACGCTGGCATTCATTCCTCCGAAATTCTTCACCATATTGCCGAGCGACATGTAGTCGTCGGCATATTTCAATGCCAGGGCGGAATCGGAATCCATCTGCTGCTTCATGAAGTTCAGCTCGGCCTCTCCCGCCATATTGATGGGCTCGTTGATGCTGCCACAGCGGAATTCCACCTGCGAACGCGTCAGATAGCGACTGGTGCGGCCCGGGAATCCCATAATCATCGTATAGTCGCCCTCGCCCACACCGCCAAGACTGACGGGCAGCCATTTCTTGCAGGCCAAAGGCACGTTCTTCTCGTCGTAGTCGGCCGGCTTTCCCTCAGCATCGGCATAGATGCGAAACATGGCAAAGTCGCAGTTATGCCGCGGCCAAAGCCAGTTGTCCTGATTGAAGCCATACTGTCCGATTTGCATGGGAGGATTCACCACGAGGCGCACATCGGCATAGCTCTGCTCATAGAAGGCATAGAACTGGTTGCCGCCGAAATAGGGCACGATGCGCAGACGCATGTTCTTCTCCTTCGCCAGCCCGCTCTTTTTCAGCATTTTCTCCTGAAGGCCTTCCAGGAAATCCTGGCTCTGCATGGTGAACACGTCGGCCTTCTCCTTTTGGGCCGCCTTCACCACCTGCTCCGTCACATCGTCAATGCGGATGACAAAGGTGAACGTCAGCCCTGGGCAAGGCAGCTCCTCTTCGCGGCTCTTGGCAAAGAAGCCTTCATAGAGGTAGTTGTGGTCCATGGTGGAAATGTCGTGGACATAGGAGAATCCACAGTGGTTGTTGGTCAGCACCAGACCTTCGCTGCTGACTATCTCGCCCGTGCATCCGTTGCCGAAAATGCCGATGACATCGCGCAAAGAGGGATGGCTCTCGCTATAGAGTTCGTCGGGCGAGAGTTGCAGGCCGGCCTTGCGAAGGGAGTCGGCAAGGTGCTGCTGCTCCATGAGTTTCAGGAGCCACATGCCTTCATCGGCATGCACATTCAGCAGGCCTGTTATGGCGATAAAGAAAAGGATGAGTGTACGCTTCATGTGATATGAATTGCTGTGATATGGAAATTTGGGATGATTATTGAGCATCAGTGGATGGTGACCATGGTAGCCCCGAAGCCATATTCCTGGAACGAGGCATCCTGATGCGTGCAGTTGCGGTACTTGGATTTCATCAGTGCGATAATGGCATTTCGCAATATGCCATCGCCCTTGCCGTGGATGAACACGATGCGGCGTCCACGCTCCTTGCGGTGAGCATCCAGATATTTTCCCACGGTGGCAAGCTGATAGTCGAGCATGGAACGGGCATCCATACCCCGTGTGTCGTCCACAAGACTCTCGATATGCAGGTCGACCTCAATCAGTCCGTTGCGGTCGGTACCCTTGAATCCTGGAAGTGCGCCCTCATTGCGTGCGGGCAGCGCTTTGGAAGCCGCCTTGGGAGCCTCGATGGCCTCTTTCAAGTTGTCGGCCTCCATAGCAGCATGTCGTGCCGGCTGGTCGTCGCGCACCAGTTCGCAGATGTAGGCGGCATCCTCAAAGAAGGCCGAGGGATGGAAGGTGTGGAGCTTGTAGAACTTGCGGCCGTCGAGACGCACGGTAATGCTCATGGGCTGCTTGAAAGCGAAGCCACGATCGGTCTTGTAGGCCATCACTGCCACCGTCAGACGTTCGATTTCGGGCAGTGCATCGCGGTCGAAAGTCTCCAGATATACCTTCATGTTCGGCTCCGCCACTCCTTCATGGCGCAGATGATAGGTGGTGCCTTCTTGCGTGAGCAGGAGAAAGCGGACGTAATAGTTGGAATCGTTGATGATATATGTCTCGAAAGTGGTGGTGCTCAATGTCTTGGCATCCGATGGCAGAAAACCGAGATAGAGGTTCAGCTCATCGCCTCCCCGCCGCTCCACCGGCCGTGCTCGGAATGTCATCCGGAGGTCGGCAATGTCGGTCTCCACCTCATCATCGTCGGCAGCCGTGCCTTGTGCATGTGCCGCCAGTGCTGCCCTCAGGCTGGTGGGCTTCTCCTGAAGTTCCGGTGCCGCCACTTCCTTCGTGACCGTCTTCTTCGCCTTATGCACGAAATTGTACTGGTCGGTCTCTACGGCAACGACCTCATTGATCATACAGGGAATTTCAAATCCCGTCTCGTCCTCCACGAGTACGATGTCCTTACCCCTAAAGCCTGTGACTTTTCCGCCTCCCGTGGCATTGAGGAAGCGCACTTTGTCTCCTATGTTCATGTCTGGAATAGTAAAAAGGTTGGAATAAAAGTCCCTTGGAGAGGGGGATGATCCTGGAAGTCTATGTTCCAGAAAGTCATTGTTCCCGGGAATACAGGTCTCCTTGGGAAAATAGTGTTCTGCGATAACAACAAGAATCAAGAAGGGGCCAACCTCTGGTCGGCCCCTTCCCTTATATTTTTTTTACTCCTTCACGACTCCTGCGAAAGGAGTACGGAGCGGGCGGTAAGCATTCGCCAGCCGCTATGGTATGGGGGACTTTCCATCCCCCCTTTTGTGCCTTATTCGGCAGAAGCCTGTGCCATTTTCTCTTCGAGTGCCGCCAGTTCCTCCTTCAGTCGGCCGATGCGACGCTCAATATCAGCCACGAGGCTGTTTCCGCTCTTCGATTTGGTGGAGAGGAAGGTAAGGTTGGTCTCGTAGTTCTTGATTTCCGTACGCTTCTCCTCAATCATCTTCTGCAGGCGCTGTGCCGGAGTAAGGTTTTTTCCTCCCTGGCGCATGGCGTTGTCGGCACGTCTGCGGCTGGAATTGCGGTGGATGGTATCATAGAGCGTGTCGCAAATCTCGCGATAGCGACGGTTCACCTTGTCCTTCTTGCGGAAGGGAACATGGCCGGTGGCATTCCACTCATCCTGCAAGGCGCGAACGTCCTGCAACAGATTGTCGCTGCCATCGTTGGCAAGTGCCTCAAGGCGTGAGATGATGTCGAGCTTCTTCACCATATTGGCCTCTTCCTCCGTGCGCTGCTCCTTGTTGGCAGCCTGCTTGGCGGCAAAGAAGGCATTGCAAGCCGTATTGAAACGCTTCCAGATGGTCTCGCTCACCTTGTTGGGCACAGGGCCGATAGTCTTCCATTCAGCCTGCAGTGCCACGAGCTCATTGGTGGTCGTACCCCAATCGGTGCTGTCCTGAAGCTTCTCGGCACGCTCGCAGAGAGCGGTCTTGAGTTTGAGATTTTCAGACTGCGACTCGCGTATGCCCCGGAAATGAGCCGTCTTGGCATTGAAGAAACGGTCGCAGGCCGTGCGGAAACGCTCGAAAATCTCCTGATTCACCTTTCGGGGAGCATAGCCGATGCTCTTCCACTGTGCCTGCAGGGCGATGATATTCTTCG
>CAMGOT010000110.1 GCA_946060685.1 uncultured Bacteroidales bacterium | reverse complement strand
GCCAAGCATAAGAACACTTCCTAAATGAATAAAAAACTAATTTATAGAACATCCCTAAATAGAACGTTAGATCAAGGTTAAAGTCAAGGTTAAGGGTGGTTAGATTGGATGGCCTCTCTCGTAAGTGTCAGTTTGATTGCCGATGGGGGGATGATGTACGCCAAAAGGAGGCAAACAATGGGAGACGCCCCAAAGGAGAAATACAAAAAAGGAGGCAAACACACGGATGGTGCCTGCCTCTTCATGATTTATGAATTTATAGTTATGAAAGAAATCCCTATTTCAGTACGCTCTGAACCTGATTAGCCAGCTTGTCGTTGGGGTCGATGGCAAGAATCTGTTCAACATAGGTCTTGCAGACCTCATCGTTGTCGGTCTTCAGATAATATACCATCAGATAGGTCAGTGCGGTCTTCTTGTAGTTCAGAGCCTTCTCAGCCTCCTCAGCGGGGAGCGTGTTGATGATCTCAAGTGTCTTTTCGTACCACATCTTGGGCTCGTCCTCTGCGGCCTGGTTGTCGCGAATCCAGAGCTTTGCACGATAGAAGGGACCCTGATACTTGTCGGGGAGAGCCTCCATATATTCGGCGAAGAAGGGGTCGGCCTTCTGGATGATGGCGAGACGTGCTTCGGCATCTACGGTGCCGTCCTCCTTGTTGGGAATAGCATCCTTTACGCTGGTGTAGTATACACCCAGTCCGAGCTTGTCGGCCTCGTCGGCTTTTTCTCCAAGCAGTTCGATATACTTCTCATAGAAAGCCACACCCTCTGCAGGATTCTTCAGACGACGGTAGAGGTTGGCCACCTCTTTGTAGCCGGCCGTCTTGGTGGGGTCGATCTGCAGACCCTGCTTGTAGAACTCGATAGCCTTGGCATAGTCGTTCTCCACTTCAGAGGCGAAGTTGGCGGCATATACGTAGTCGAGGTAGAGATAGAGGGTGTCGTTGTACTCCTTGTTGGTGATATAGGCGATGTCCTGCATAGCCGTAGCATAGTCATAGGTGTCCATGTCGGCAAAGAACTTCATACGCCGTACGATGAGGTCGTTGGGGTCGATGGGCAGGAGTTTGTTCGCCATGTCCTTCATGGTGTAGGGGTCGCTCTGGTTCATAAGAGAGAGCAGATAGTTCTCACCCGAACGGAGGTCGTCGATGGTGGGGTTGGGGGTGCCGTCGAAGAAAGTCTTGAAAGCAGCGCAGGCATCCTTGTACTCCTCCAGCTGGTAGGCGATGTCGCCCAACTGCTTGTAGGCATCAAGGTTGGTAGGATCCTTTTCGATAATCTGATTGAGGATGTCCTTGGCAGCATAGGGGTTCACATATTTATATACGCGCGCGCTAAGACGAAGAGCCTCGATGTTGTCGGGGTCGTTGGCCAGAATCTCGTCAAGTTTGGCACCAGCCTCGCCATAGTTCTTTCTCATGAGGTGTACGCCGACACCAAGCATCAGACCGGGCACGTAGGTGTGGTCGGTGGTGTATGCCAGGTTGGCAAGTTGCTTGGCGCAGGGATACACGCTCTTGTCAAGGAAGAATTTTCCGACGGCAACTGCCTGCTCCTTATCCTTCTTGACCTTGCCGAGAAGTTTCTTGAAGGTCTTGTTGGCAAGCTCGGGATCCGCAGTCTGCTGCTCCATGACGGCATTGGCCAGTTCGGCATTCTCTGCGCTCATCTCTGCTGTCGTAAAATTGACACTGATCTGTGCCTTGGCGGTGCCGGAACCGAAGAAGGCTGCTACGGCAACAAGGACGGAAAAGAAAATTTTCTTCATGTGAGATATGTATGTTTTTGAGTTTTGTTTATACAGTGTTCTTGCGTATCAAGTGCAAAAATAGGAAAAACTTCTAATTCGACCTATTTTTCAGGGAAAAATGTCGGCATATCTGTAAATTTTTGCCTTGTTATTGTCTTTCATGGGCCTTTTATATGGTGTCTTTCAACGAAAAGCCTTAATTTTGCGCTTCAAAGCCGTATGCTACGCCAGTATGTATGTGCTTCGGTTGTCGGCCTCGTTAGGCTTACTGCCGGCATTTCCTGCATGGGGTGGTGTGGAAGCCATGGCATTCTTGAAGCAGTCGGGGTGCGCAGGCAGGTGGCTTGCAGGTATGAACAAATCCAGACGAATAACAATTTAGACGAAAAAGTTATGAAAAAGATTTTTTTCCTTCTCACAGTTTTAACGCTTACTGCCACCTATACCAGTTGTGCCAAGAACGGCAAGGACAAGGAGCCGCAGGAAGTGGCTGCTGAAGCCCCTGAAAAGTCAAAGGGCGTGGTGAAGACGGTAGATGCCAGTCTGACGGGAGTGGAAGCTTTCCAGGCTATCCGTGCTGCCTATAAAGGTCGGGTGGTACTGGTGGACTTCTGGGCCACATGGTGCGGTCCATGCCGTATGGCCATGCGCGAGATTGATGCTATCAAGCCTGCTTTGATAGAGAAGGGCGTGGCTTTCGTGTATCTCACGGGCGAAACCTCTCCGGTGGAGACATGGTCGGAGATGCTGAAAAATATCGAAGGTGACCATTACCGCCTGTCGAAGGAACAATGGAACGACCTCTGCACGACCCTCAATATCCCCGGTATTCCTGCCTACGTGCTCTACAATGCCGATGGCACCGAGGCATTCTCCAACCTGCAGGAAGGCGGCTATCCTGGCAATGAGATTGTGAAGAATGCCATTGAAGTGGCACTCTCGCAGAAGAAGTGAATGGGGCCTGTACGGTAGCAACCTGCCCGGAAGGCTGTATGCTGCAAAGGGGTGTTGGCTTCGCCTTCCTCATTGGCTATCGCCATCCTCCTTCGCACCTCGGCCATTCAAGTAAACTTGATGGCTCTCGGCTTGTCGCCATTTTTATAAATTGCGGCCAATACATTTATAGAACACCCCCCTCCCCTTATATTAAACATACAGAAAATCCGTGATTTTGTCTTCCTACCTTCATGCCCTGGGGCGTTATCTGATGCTGATGGGGCGCGTCTTTTCCGTTCCGGAAAAGTTTGTCATGTATTGGAGGCAGTATGTGAAAGAGATGATAAAACTGGGTCTCGACTCCATCGTCATCGTCCTTATTGTCAGTTTCTTCATCGGTGCCGTCATCTGTATTCAGATTAAGATGAATATCGAATCGGCATGGATGCCTCATTGGGTGAGTGGTTACGTCACACGCGAAATCATGCTGCTGGAGTTCTCTTCCAGTATCATGTGTCTGATTCTGTCGGGAAAAGTGGGCAGCAATATCGCCACAGAAATTGGTACGATGCGAGTGACGCAGCAGATTGATGCCCTGGAAATCATGGGTGTCAACAGTGCCTCATATCTGATATTGCCCAAGATAGCCGGTATGATTACCATGATGCCCCTGCTTGTCATCCTCTCCACCGTAAGCGGTATTCTTGGTGCCTATGCTGCGGCCTACATCGGCCATATTCTCACCCCCGCCCATCTCACCGAGGGTCTGCAATATGATTTTCATCCCTGGTTTTTCTGGATGGGCGTGGTGAAGAGTCTGTTCTTTGCCTTTATCATCACGAGTGTGCCCGCCTACTACGGCTATCGCGTAGAAGGTGGAAGTGTGGAGGTAGGAAAAGCCTCGACGGATGCCGTGGTGGCAAGTAGTATGATTGTCCTTTTCTCTGATATTTTCCTCACCCGTCTGTTATCATGATACAGCTTGTAGATGTCCGCAAGACCTTTGACGACGGAAAAGTCGTGCTCAAAGGTATCAGCACAGTGTTTGAGTCAGGCAAGACCAATCTGATTATCGGACAGTCAGGTTCCGGAAAGACGGTGCTGATGAAATGCATCGTCGGGCTTTTCGAGCCTACAGCAGGCCAGATTCTCTATCACGACCGCGACTTTGTTTCCATGGGAAAGCATGAGCGGATGCTCCTGCGCCGGGAGATGGGCATGATTTTTCAAAGTGCAGCCCTCTTCGATTCACTTTCCGTGCTGGAAAACGTCATGTTCCCACTGGACATGTTTTCCGCCGACAGCTATAAGGAGCGTCGTCGCCGGGCACAGTTCTGCCTCGACCGCGTGAATCTCGCTGATGCCGGAGAAAAATTTCCCGGAGAGATTTCTGGCGGTATGCAGAAGCGTGTGGCGATAGCACGTGCCATAGCCCTCAATCCCAAATATCTTTTCTGCGATGAGCCAAACTCTGGCCTTGACCCTAAGACTTCGCTCGTCATTGACGGGCTGATTCACTCCATTACCCGTGAGTTTGGTACTACCACCATCATCAACACCCACGATATGAACTCTGTAATGGGTATCGGCGAACACATTATATATATATATGAGGGGTACAAGGAGTGGGAAGGAACCAAAGACGAAGTCATGGGTTCCGACAATGAGAAGTTGAACAGTTTCATCTTTGCCTCCGATCTTTTCCGGAAGGTGAAGGCCGCCAACAGTTAGGAAGAATATGTTGCTGCAATCTGCCGTCAGTTTAGTGACGCTCTTCTTTTCAGCTCCGCTATCCGTTGTTCCCCTCCTCGACAGTAGCGCGCGTATGGATATGGTTGACCTCTTTGAGGCAGGGCAACCCGCACAGGTGGGCAACCGCTATGGCGGCGTGAGCGAGATGACCGTACTCACCGATTCTCTCATCATGCTGCGACTGACCGATGTGAGTACTATGGAACTGAGGCTCTTGCCCGACACTACGCTTAGCGTCAGGCACACCGTGACGACTCCCGACAGCGTCAGTCATACCCGTAATATCCGTTATAACAGATCGTTTAATCCCGTAAAATAAGAATATATCCATGTCAGAATGGTTTGAATGCAAAGTAAAATATGAGCGCACGATGCAAGACGGTGGGCTCAAGAAAGTGTGTGAGCCTTATCTTGTGGAGGCACTGAATTTCACCGAGGCCGAACGTCGTATTATTGAGGAACTGACTCCCTATATCAGTGGTGAATTTGAAGTTTCAAACATTGTCCGTGCCCGATATGCCGAAGTGTTTGAGACGATTGACGACAGTGCTGACAAATGGTACAAGGCCAAGCTTCTCTTCATTACCCTTGATGAAAAATCCGGCAAGGAGAAAAAGACCAGTCATAATATGCTGATTCAAGCCTCCGATTTCCATGATGCCCTGAGTCGTCTGGACAATGGCATGAAGGGTGGAATGGCTGATTATACCATAGCCTCCATTATAGAGACCGCCCTTCTCGATGTCTACCGCTATCGTGCCGATATTCCCGAGAAGGCATAAAGGGCATTCTGTAAGAAGGCGGCTCAAGCCCATTTGTGTGTGACACGCCTCAAATGATAGCAAAACGGCAGGAGACCTGCACGCCATTGTGTGCTGTAGGGCTCCTGCCGTTTTGCTTTTATTCCTCCTCCTTCAGTAGGGCGCATCGGGACGATGCGCCCTACTGGGTGTCGGGATGCTTACTGGTCGCCCATAGCCTGCTGATATTCCTGCCAAAGGGAATCCACGTCATAGGCATCACCAAGGGCAAAGCGTATGGCACCGTTCCACGACCATGGCACCACTTCCAGGCATGAACGGTTCAGCTTGCGCAGAAAATGGCGGTCTTTATGTTCCGTCACCCATGCGATGAAATAGCCCGCGTGGCGGTATCCCTGCGTATAGCTTCCACCCTTCGGGCGGTCGGCCTCACCATGGAAACCACCGTTCATCACCCTTACGGCATCAGCCATGCCCTCAATCAGTTGCCAGAACACTGGACTGTTGCCATAGTTCCCTATCCCCTGCGGTTCCAGCTGGAAGGCATGCGTAAGTTCATGGAGCAGTACGCCACGAGTTTCAAAGTCTACGTTTGCCGTGTCATGCTCGGCGAAAGCCCGCTCCACATGGTCCGTACTGTAGCAGATGCTCACCTGCCCGTCGCCCCCCTCTTTGGCCGATACCCCATCATAACTCCGCAGGATGTAGTCGAGCGTATGAAGCATGGGTATACTGTCGGCCGGTGAGAAGTAGAGCGTCTGCATCACCTCTTCAGCCATCTTGCGGATATACTCCTCCGGATGTCTGATTATCGCATGGTATATTGCAGAGCCTTTGCTCTCAGGAGCCTCGTCGGAAAAGTGCAGGACTTTCAGATGTTCAGCCCACGTTGCTTCGGAAGTTTCGCCTCCCATGGTCATGGAGTAAGGTTTGTCGGCAGCATTCAGTCCGCGTCGGCGGTTCGGCTTGTCGCTCATCTCAAAGTCAAGCGTACAGCCATCGGTGAGCATGTCGTGGGAGAGATAGAGCTGACCGTATGGCACACCATTGACACGCAGGCTCTTCACATACCTGTTGCGGTCGTTCACCCCCTTGGCACGTATGACGATGTGTTTGCCATTCGGAAGCGACACCTGCAAGAAGGGCAGATAAGGCGCACCGATGACGTACTGGTCGCTACCTGGACATACGGGATAGAAGCCCATGGCAGAAAAGATATACCATGCCGACATCTGTCCGCAGTCGTCGTTTCCTCCCAGTCCTCGGATATCGTTGCGGTACATGCGGTTCATGATGGTGCGCACCCATTGCTGCGTCTTCCATGGTTCGCGTGTCCAGGCGTAGAGATAAGGCACATGATGGCTTGGCTCATTGCCATGGACGTAGCCACCCACCAGACAGTCGGCAGTGATGTCCTCATTGTCGGCATAATATTCTGGTGGAAGGTCCATGGAGAACAGTTCATCCAAGCGTTGGCGGAATTGCTGTTCTCCCCCCATCATCGACATCATGCCATACACATCATGAGGCACGTGGAACGAGAAATTCCAGGAGTTGCCTTCGATGAAGCCTTCGTCGTAGGTCTGGTAAGGGTTCATCGGATGCTTGAAATGCCCGTCGGCATATCTCGGACAGGCAAATCCCGATTGCGGGTCAAAGATGTTGCGGTAGGAAAGAGCCCGTCGGGCAAAATCCTTTTCGGTGCCAGTCCTGCCCATTGCATGTGCTGTGGTGTAGATGGTCCAGTCGTCGTAGGCGTATTCCAAGGTGTTTGATGCCGCCGTGGCATCATGGTCGTAGGGCGCATAGCCCAGCATTCGGTAATCCTTCAGCCCCGGCATCCGTTCGCTCCGTGCCGTACTCATCATGGCATCGAGGGCAGCATCGGCATCGATGTCGGCCCCCTTTGCCAGCGCATCGGCCACTACGCTTACGGCATGATAGCCCGTCATGCACCATCCCTCGTTGCCCATCAGGCTCCATATCGGCAGCATGTGGTGAACGCTCTGTTTCTGATGTGCCAGCATCGACTTCACCATATCCGTGTTGCGTCCGGGCTTGAGCAGCATCAGCAGAGGGTGCAAGGCACGGTAGGTGTCCCAAACAGAAAATACGGTATAGTGCTCAAACCCTTCAGCCCTGTGGATATTGCCGTCAAGACCACGGTACTGATGGTCTGTGTCCATATAGACACTCGGGTTGATCATCGTATGGTAGAGCGAGGTGTAGAGCATGCTTTTCTGGTCAGGCGTTCCCTCACATTCGATGACTCCCAGTTCCCGGTCCCACAGCCGTCTGGTGTTTTCGCACAGTGCCTCGAAGGTCATTCCCGCAGTTTCCTCTTGCAGGTTGCGGACGGCTCCCTCGGTGCTTACAGCGGAAAGTGCCACTTTCAGTGTCAGTTCCTGCGAGGCAATATTGTCGAAATTGAAGTAGGCCACGATGTTCCTTCCCGCCATTTCCGGAAAGTTGTGGTTGACGTCGAACTTCCTCCAGAAACCCTTGTATTGCGCCTCCTTGCGGTCGCGATAGCCATAACTCTTCAGCGGCTTGCTCAAGGCAATGGCAAAGTAGGTGTAGTTGCATCGTGCCCAACCGTTGGTGATGCGGTAGCCCGTCAGGAGCGTATCGTTCTCCACGCGCAGGCTTGCCCAAAGTGTTTTGCCGTCATAGTTGTAGATGCCGTGTCCGAGGTCGAGGATAAAGCGCGACTCCTGGCCTTTGGGAAAAGTGTATCGATGAATGCCCGTTCGCTGAGTGGCTGTCAGTTGCGCGCGGATATCATCATCTTCGAGCAGCACTTCATAATATCCTGCTGAAGCCTTTTCCGTATCGTGCGAAAATCGTGAGCGATAGCCGTTCTCAGGGTGGTCGGCAGTACCAGGATTGAGCAGGAGTTTTCCCATCTGAGGCTGAATGAGCAAATCGCCCAGGTCGGAATGCCCCGTGCCGCTCAAATGGGTATGGCTGAATCCGACTATGGTAGGGTCTTCATACCGGTAGCCTGCACAGTAGGCGTAGGCATTGGGCTGGTAGTGGCCGGCCACATTATGCGGAATGGTGTCTGTGTCAGGGCTGAGTTGCACGATGCCGAAAGGGGC
>CAMGOT010000109.1 GCA_946060685.1 uncultured Bacteroidales bacterium | reverse complement strand
CAAGCAGACACCCCTTGAAAAAAAAGATTATATACTAATTTATAGAACACCCCATTATATATATATAGGAGTGGGGCAACGACATGAATGCCGGCAACAAGTCAACGGCTTCGAATGGCAAACTCTGAGCGGAACCATCATAGGCCCAGTTTTCATTGCTGTTTTCGCCAGGCCGACAGCATTCACTGCAGCATGCGCATAGTCCCCCTACACACACGGTCGGCCGTCCTGCCACCCATCGTCATCCATTGTAGCCCTCAAAACGTCGTGCCCAGTCCATAAACTTGCACACTCCTTCTTCACCAAATTTCCGCAGGCTTTGCGCTGTCGACTCCACCGTTCGTTCCCGATAAGGATGACTCTTGGAATAAAACTTGTCGGCATAACAGATGATTTGCTCCTCAATGGTCTCCGGCAGCAAATCAACCTTCTGGAGGGGGAGCTGCATGCCCCGGATATTCTCGGCAGTAAGCCCCGTTCCCGTATGCCGCTCGCACACCCTTGCCATGCGTTCCAGACGATAGTACTCCTGCTCATCGGCACACCGCATCATCTCCGAACGCAGCAGACTCGCGCCCAAAACACCGTGCATGAGATAGGGAGCATCGCCCGTGCAGTATATGCCGGGAGCATCGCAGAGGAAGATACCGACATCATGGAGCATGGCGGCATCCTCGACAAAGTCGGCATCAAGCCCCCACTCCTTATGGCACTCCACAATTTCCAATGCCCGATGCGCCACCTGCCGGCTGTGGTGCAGCAACAACCTGCGCAGATTGTCGTCAGAGGGATAATATTTTGAGATAATTTTCTCGAAAATCATAGCTACTTCACCTTTTTAGTGCTGCAAAGGTAAGCATTTCTTAAAAAATATGGTAACTTTGCTTGCTTAATTTCACAAACTATCCTATGCTCATTATCGGAATTGCCGGGGGAACCGGCTCAGGAAAGACCACGGTGGTGAAGAATATCGTAGACTCTCTCCCCACCGAAAGCGTAGCAGTCATCCCTCAGGATTCTTACTATAACCATCAGTGGGACGTGCCTGAAGACCTTCGCAAGAAGACCAACTTCGACCATCCCAATGCCTTCGACTGGCCGCTCTTTGAAAAACAGATAGAGGCACTCAGAAATGGCGAGGCCATAGAGCAGCCCACCTATTCCTACCTGACGTGTACGCGGCAACCGGAAACCATACACGTGGAGCCGAAGGAGGTCGTCATCATCGAGGGCATCATGGCTCTCTACGACCCCAAACTGCGCGACCTCATGGACCTTAAAATCTATGTCGATGCCGCATCCGACGAAAGGTTGCTGCGCGTCATACAGCGGGACATTGCCCAGCGGGGACATCCGCTGGAGATGCTTATCGACAAGTACAGAAACGTACTGAAACCCATGCACGATGAGTTCATAGAACCCACCAAACAATTTGCCGACATCATCATACCCAACTACGGCGGGAAAAAGCGCGCCGTGGCAATGGTACGTCAATACATCATAGGATGCCTGAGCATGAGGAATGCAAAATAACGGGCTTGCCCCATGGATTTCCCATTCTCCCTTCATCCACAATCCCCCTCATGAACACACCAAGAAAACAAAAGCCATATCCACTGCTGAACAGCATCAACTGCCCCGCCGACCTCCGAAAACTCAGCGTGAGCCAGTTGCCGGACTTATGCGACGAGTTGAGAAACGACATCATCGATGAGCTGGCGCAGAATCCCGGACATCTGGCATCAAGCCTCGGAGCCATAGAACTCACGGTGGCTCTGCACTATGTATTCGACACCCCTTACGACCGTATCGTCTGGGATGTCGGACATCAGGCCTATGCCCATAAAATCCTCACCGGACGACGCGACTTGTTCTATACCAACCGTAAACTGGGCGGACTGAAACCTTTCCCTTCACCAGAGGAGAGCGAATACGACACCTTTGCCTGCGGACATGCCTCAAACAGCATATCGGCGGCTTTGGGAATGAGTGCCGCTGCCATCGAGCGGGGAGAAAACAACCGGCATGTGGTGGCTATCATCGGCGACGGAGCCATGAGCGGCGGACTGGCATTCGAAGGGCTCAACAATGCCTCCGACACGCCGAACAATCTGCTCATCATCATCAACGACAACAATATGAGCATCTCCACACCCGTGGGAGGCATGAACCAGTACCTGCACCATATCCACACTTCCTCCTTCTACAACCGTTGCCGCAACAAGCTGGCACGGCGGCTGGAAAGCTGGGGACTGCTCAACACCGGACGCAAGAATCTCCTCATCCGCTTCGGGAATGCCCTGAAATCCGCCATCACCGCACAGCAGAACATCTTCGAGGGAATGAACATACGATATTTCGGACCGTCCGACGGACATGACATCAACGAACTCGTGCATACCCTCCAGCGCATCAAGGACATGACCGGACCGCGCATCCTGCATCTCCACACCATTAAGGGAAAAGGCTATGAGCCGGCTGAGGAGAAGCCCACCGTATGGCATGCTCCAGGACGCTTCAACAAGTACACGGGAGAGCGTGGAGCAGAACCCTCGGAGGAGAAGCCGCCAAAGTTCCAGGATGTGTTCGGAGAAACACTGGTGGAACTGGCACAGGCCAACCCGAAAATCGTAGGGGTCACTCCTGCCATGCTCACAGGATGCTCAATGCACATCATGCAGGAGGCCTTCCCCAACCGTACCTTCGATGTGGGCATCGCTGAAGGCCATGCCGTCACCTTCTCGGCAGGAATGGCCAAGGAGGGACTGCAGCCTTTCTGCAATATCTACAGCAGTTTCTCACAGCGTGCCTACGACAATATCATACACGACACTGCCCTGCTGGGACTACCCGTGGTCATCTGCCTGGACCGCGCCGGATTGGTGGGAGAAGATGGCCCTACGCATCATGGTGCCTTCGATGTCCCTGCCCTGCGCACCGTGCCCAACGTCACTCTCTGCTCGCCGTACGACGAGTGCGAACTGCGACGCATGATGTTCACTGCCCAGCAGCCCGGACAAGGCGTTTTCGTCATCCGCTATCCACGGGGAGCAGGCCGACTGACGGAGTGGCGCTGTCCTCTCGAAAGCATAGAAGTGGGACGCGGACGCTGCCTGAAGCCCGGACATGGCATCGCCATCCTCTCCTTTGGCCCTATTGGCCATCTTGCGGCCGACGCCATTCAGGAATTGGAGCTGGAGCACCGCGATATGCAGATTGCACACTACGACCTCCGCTTTGCCAAACCCGTCGACGAAGAGCTCGTCGTCAGCATCGCGCAGCAGTTCTGCCACATCATCACGCTGGAGGATGGGGCACGCATAGGCGGTATCGGCAGTGCTGTGGCAGAGGTCATCATGGACCATGCCGACGAAATCACCTGCCAGGGAAAGAAACTTCCACGCATCGTACGCATGGGACTCCCCGACGAGTTTGTCACCCATGGTACCGTACCCGAACTCTATCACCTTTGCCACATCGACAAGGAAGCCATCCGTCAGGAAATCCTACGGGGCTGGAACTCCATGCCACACGGCGAAGCCCCAAAGCGTGTTCTATAAGGGACACCATACCGGGAGGTGAGGCCGAGTTCGCCTGGAGCCTGCCCAAAGTGCAAAAAAGGAACTGGCGTCAGCCAATGCAAAACATATACGCACATACCGACGGTATGGACATTTCCCGGCATACCGGCTTTTCATGCAGTCGTGTTCAAAGAGGGATTAACCTTCATTTCCGATTCCTCTTTTCCAATTTATAGAATCCCCCCCTTAAACCACAAGGAATGAAAATCATTATAGCAGGCGCAGGCTCCGTAGGCACGCACCTGGCACGCCTCTTCACCAAGGAGAAACATGATGTGACGCTTATCGACAACAGCCAGAAACGACTGGCGGAGGTGGGAAATTTCCTCGACATCATCACCAAACAAGGGGAAGCCACGTCCATCGAGGTGCTGGAAGAAACGGACATCCGCAATGCCGACCTCTTCGTGGGAGTCACCCCACAGGAAAGCATCAATATGATGTGCTGCATCCTTGCCCACAAGATGGGGGCCAAAAAGACCGTGGCACGCATCGACAATGGCGACTATCTCACTCCCGAAAACCGCGAGTTCTTCAAAAGCCTCGGCGTAGACTCCATGGTCTATCCCGAAGGACTGGTGGGCAAGGAAATCAACCATCTTATCGAACGCCCGTGGGTAAGACACTGGTGGGAAATGGAGAACGGGCAACTTATCGTCCTGGGAGTGAAAATCAGAAAAGGCGTCGATCTCATCGACAAGCCTATACAGGAGATTTGCGGTCCCAACGAGCCTTTCCACATCACTGCCATCAAGCGTGCGGGAGAAACCATCATTCCCCACGGCAAGGATATGATTCGCACCAATGACCTGGCATTCATCACCACCACCCCACAGTTCGTCAGCTATGTGCAGGAAGTGGTGGGGAAGAGTGGCTACAGCAAGGCCAAGGCTGTGATGTATATGGGAGCTTCCGACTCTGCGCTATGTTCCATCAACAGCCTGCCGTCCGATATCCACGGCAAGGTGTTCGAGAGCGACAGCAAACGGCTGGAGGAATTGCAGCTGCTGATCAAGAACAAGAACATCATGCTCTTCAATGAGGATGCACGTGGATTCGACAAACTGGAGGAAGAGAATATCCGTGGCCACCAGGTGTTCATCGCCACTACGGGCAATAGCGAGACCAATATTCTGGCGTGCCTCGCCGCACAGCGCAAGGGTGTACAGAAAACCATCGCGCAAGTGGAAAACAGCGACTACATCGCCCTGGCGGAAAGTTTCGACGTGGGGTCCATCATCAACAAGCGCACCTTTGCCGCCGGACAAATCTATCGCATGATGCTCCGCTCTGACGTGGAGACAGTGAAAGCCCTGAACATTGCAGCCGCCGAGGTGGCTGTCTATCATGTGAAGGAGCACAGCAAGGTGACGGAAAATCCCGTATGGCAGTTGAAACTTCCTGACTATGCCAACTTTGCAGGACTCGTGCGCAACGGACGCGGATACCTCGTCAATGGCAAGACCACGTTCATGCCAGGCGACACGGTAGTAGTATTCTGCCTTGAGGGCTATCTCAAAAAACTCGAGCATTATTTCAAATAAGGTGGGTTAAGACAAGAGATTTCCCACAAGAAATGTCCGGATGCCGCCGGCATCCCCGGACACTATCCTGGCATCATATCATGATCAACAAACGCATCATAGCCAAAGCTATTGGCGGACTGCTGGCACTGGAGGCTGCCCTGATGGCACTCTGCATGGTGGTGGCATTCTACCACAACGAGCCTGCCCTCCACACCTGGGCCCTTCCCATCACCGCCACCCTCACCACTGCCCTGGCATTGTATGCCTATGGCAAAGGTGCCAAGAGCCAGTTTGGCAGGCGCGACGGATATTTCGTCGTGGGCTGCACCTGGATTATCTTCTCCATCTTCGGCATGATTCCTTTCCTCACCAGTGGCAGCACACAACGTCTGAGCGTGGCATTCTTCGAAACGATGTCGGGCTTTACCACCACAGGAGCCACGGCATTTTCTGTCATCGAAGCCCTCCCCCACTCCATCCTTTTCTGGCGGTCGCTCACCCATTGGATTGGGGGTATGGGAATCATCTTCTTCACCATTGCCGTACTGCCCACCCTGGGCATTGGCGAGCAGAAAGTGTTTGCGGCCGAGGCCACGGGAGTGAAGATTGGCAAACTCCATCCACGCATTTCCACCACCGCCCACTGGCTCTGGAGCCTCTATTTTCTGCTCACTGCCAGTTGTGCAGGAGCTTATTATCTGTGTGGAATGAGCGAATGGGATGCCATCAACCATGCCCTCTCCACACTGGCCACAGGAGGATTCTCCACGCATACCGATTCCATCGGCTGGTTCCATTCCGCCACCATCGAATATGTGGCCATCCTCTTCATGTGGCTGGCATCGGTCAATTTTTCGCTCACCTATCTGATGCTCGTCAAGCGGCGTTTCCGCCAGGTGTTCGGCAACAGCGAACTAAAGGCCTACATCTGCATCAACCTCGGGGCCACGCTGGTATTCACCGTCAGCTATTTCTGCATGTATGCCGACTTTTCCAGGCTTGACTTTTCCATCGACGGCCTGCTGACACTCTGCCGGATGTCAGAGGAAAGCGTGCGGAATGCACTGTTCCAGGCCGTCAGCATGCAGACCTCCACGGGTTTCGGCAAGAATGATTTCATGACTTGGCCGCCCATCTGCTGGATGACCATCATCTTCATCAGCATCTGCGGAGGTTGCTCCGGCTCCACGAGCGGCGGCATCAAGGTGGTGCGCCTGGTGTTTGTCTGGAAAATCATCAGCAATGAGTTCACACGCATCCTCCATCCCAGGGCACTGCTGCCCATACGCCTCAGCAGCGAAACGGTGGAGGAAAGCGTCGTCCGCAGTGCGGTAGCCTATCTGCTGGTTTATGGCATACTGGTCTTGCTGGGCACATCGGCCATGGTGCTGCTACGCCTGCCCTTGTTCGATGCCGTGGGGCTGACCATCACCTCGCTTTCCAACATCGGTCCTGCCGTAGGCCACCATATAGGGGCTATGGGCTCTTGGGATATCCTGTCCGACACCGTCATCTGGATTCATTCCTTCCTCATGCTGGCAGGACGTCTGGAGATTTTCTCGCTCATTCTGCCTTTTATCCCTGAGTTCTGGCGCAACCGTTGAGGATGGAGTGAGGAGTTCCCTCCCACGAAAGCCATAACGACATCTACTACATGCTGCAGCCCTCATCTTCTCTCCTCCCCCCCCTCTTTTGCACACACCTCATATCCCAGACCAAAACCAACATCACCATGAGACATCCATCATTCCTCCTGAAGGCAACGTGCCTCACCATGCTCATTGCCATGCTCCTGACTTCGTGCAGGGAAATATCCTTTATCGACTTGGAGGACGAAGATTCGTCAAGCCGCACCTTTACCTTCTCCCTCTTCACCTCGTCGGAATCGCGTGCCACCTCAGTCTCCGACTTCCAGAAGATTGCCATTCTCGACATCGTGAACGGTACTGTACGACAGACGATTCTGCAACATGCTTCTGACCCTGACTTCGGTACGCCACAGATTACCCTGACGAATGGCAGTCATACCCTCCGCTTCTTTGCCACCGATGCTCCCTCCATCATCATGGAGGGTACCATTCTTTCGCAACCACTCCTTGGCGACACCTTCGTCCACTCTTCAGAAATCGACACCAAGACTGCAGAATCCTCGCAGCGCGTGGTACTCTCGCGTGCTGTGGCACGCCTTTGCTATACCGGCGAATCTTCTGCCACCGTCTCCGGCCTTCTCTCGGCTTTCGACCTTCTTGCCTTCCAGCCTACAGGCAATGGCAAGAAAGTCACACTCCAAAAGGACGAGGAAGCCTATACGTTCATCCCTGCCAGTGGCACCGTGACGCTGGATGGCAGCAAGGAGATTCCCGTCAGAGCCAACTCCATCACGACCATCGACGACGATGGCACAGAAATCGATCCGGGCGATGATATGCCGCAAGAGGATGAAATCCTGGTGTTCACCAACGATACGGCACAGTTCTACGTCGCCAAAAAGGAAATCACCAAAGTGGTTCTCTCCAGCACCCCTGATCCCCAAACGGCATTTGCCGCACAGATACACCCCTATCGTGTACCTACCCGCATGGAAGCGGTAGCCATACGCCACTATGATTTGCCGGCAGACTACTGGAGTGGCAGCCGATGCTTGTGCTACGACCGTCCGGAAGACAACGTAAAAATAGGCTCCACCCAATATGGCACGGGCAAATACTACACCTTCACCTGGACATCATCCAGCACGGGCAGCGTCACGGCAGCGGGAGAAAAGACGGCCTATTCCATCAAGCCGATTCGCATCGTCCCCTTGGCTCCCCTTGCACACCAGTTTGCTTTCGATGCCGATTTCGTGTGGAGCACCGATACCATAGCCGCCCATCTCCCCCAATAATACTCGCGCTCCTCTGGCTGCTCGTCAGCCGACGCGTCTTCATAACGCGTGAATGGCGTACATTACAGATGAAGATTATACCTGTGCGGCTGGAAGTCTCAAAAGCAGAGTTGGACGACTGATAAGGACAAAGGTGATGCCTCGTCAGAATATTTCTCCTATTCCTTAACCAACTCTTTTTTTCTTACTAATTTTGCCAGAGAAACACACAAAAGCACCAAATTCATGGACGATAGAGCTAAAAAGGCAGCACCAAAGCGCATACCCTACGGAATGATGAATTTTGTGGCAGTACGCGAGAACAACTGCTATTATGTCGACAAGACAAGGTTCATAGAGAAAGTGGA
>CAMGOT010000108.1 GCA_946060685.1 uncultured Bacteroidales bacterium | reverse complement strand
TTATCTGGCCTTTTTGGCCTTTCCTGGCTTTCCAGTACCTTTTGCCCCCTTTTTCCTGGCTTTCTTGCCGGGCCGCTCAGGGAGTGCGGAAATGGCAGGGAGTGCATCCTCGCCGACCAGGCCAAAGTCCAGCTGGCGACGCTCCAGGTTGGCACGCTCTACGCGGAAGCGCACCTTGTCGCCAAGATTATAGATGCGATGATGACGGCGGCCTACCAGACGATAGTTGTCCTCATCGAAATCATAATAGTCGCCCGTGAGATTCCGCAGAGGCACCATACCCTCGCACTTAGAGGCCGACTCCTCCACGTAGAGGCCGAACTCGGAGATGCCGCTGACGACACCGTCGAATTCCTGTCCGATACGGTCGCCCATGAACTCCACCTGCTTGTACTTGATGGAAGCACGTTCGGCGGTAGTGGCAAGCTGCTCCTGCTGGCTGCAATGCTCGCAGAGATCCTCGTACTTGTTGGCAGAGACACTGCGGCCACCCGCCATATAGCGCTGCAGCAGACGATGCACCATGAGGTCGGGATAACGGCGGATAGGAGAGGTGAAATGAGTGTAGTGGCGGAACATCAAGCCATAGTGCCCGATGTTGTGGATAGAATAGCGTGCCTTCATCATGGCACGCAGAGCCACCATCTCCACCACGGCCTCCTCCTTCTTTCCCTTCACATCCGCCAGCATGCGGTTCAGGCTTTTCGAGACATCCGTCTTTGAGCCTTCCGTACGGAGCTTATAGCCGAACTTGGCCACAAAGCCCCGCAGCCGCTCCATCTTCTCGGGATCCGGGACATCATGAATACGGTAGGGCAGCACCTTCGGGTTCTTCCCCTTAGGGACGATGGCCACGCTCTCTGCCACCGTACGGTTGGCCAGGAGCATGAATTCCTCCACCAGCTTGTTGGCATCGCGCGCCACCTTGACGAAAGTGCTGACGGGGTGTCCCTTCTCATCGACCTCAAAGCGGACTTCAGGACGGTCGAATCCAATGGCCCCCGCCTGGAAACGCCGGGCCCGCAGTTGCTTGGCAAGATGGTCGAGGTCGAGAATCTCGCGTGCCCACTCCCCCTGCGGATGGCTGTAGCTGCCATCGACCTGCGGATGTTCGCCCGGCAAAGCCAAGTCGTCGGGGGAAGCACAGCCATTGCGCTCTATCAGCGCCTGTGCTTCCTCATAGGCAAAGCGGCGGTTGGAACGGATGACGGTACGGGCGATGCGGCTGGAGAGCACATCACCCTTGGCATTGAGGGTGAAGATGACGGAGAAAGTGAGTTTTTCCTCATCGGGGCGCAGGGAGCAGATGAAATTGCACAGACGCTCGGGCAGCATGGGAATAGTGCGGTCGACGAGATAGACACTCGTGGCACGGTGCTGCGCCTCACGGTCGATGATGTCGCCCTCGCTGACGTAGTGGCTGACATCGGCAATATGTACACCCACCTCCCAATGGGCACCCTGCTGACGGATGGAGAGAGCATCGTCGAAGTCCTTGGCATCATGAGGGTCGATGGTAAATGTCGGGACATTGCGGAAATCCTCGCGACTGGCTATCTCCTCGGGCGTGATGCCCGGCTCAATCTTCTCGGCAGCACGCTCCACATTCTTGGGATAGGTGTAGGGGAGCCCGTATTCTGCCAGGATGGCATGCATCTCGGTGTCGTTGTCGCCCTCATTGCCCAGGATGTCAATGACTTTTCCCGTGGGACATTTGGACTGTTCCGGCCATTCCGTGATTTTCACCACCACCTTCTGTCCGTTCTTTGCCCCCTTGATGCCACTTTTTGGGATGAAGATATCGGTGGCCAGCGAGCGGTCGGTGAGGACAAAGGCATAGTCGCGTTCCACCTGGATTTTGCCCACAAAAGTATCTTTGGCCCGTTCTACAATCTCAATGACCTCCGCCTCACGGGTGTGGGTTTTTCTGCGAGCCAGCATCGTCACCCTCACGCGGTCGCCATCCAAGGCATGGCGTGAGTTGCGCTCGCTGACGAGAATCTCCTTGCCCCCGTCGTCGGGTGCAAAGACATTGTGGCCATTGCGCTTTTTGTGGAAGATGCCCTCGATGACCTGGCTGCCGCGAGGCTGGTGGATATAGGTTCCGTTGTTGTCGGTGGTGAGGAAATCATCGAATACCAGGTCGGAGAGGCATTCGATGACGAGCATCTTCGACGGATGTTTGTCGGCCCCGACGGCCGTGAAGATATCTTTCACGTGAAGGGGCTTGTTCTCGCTCTTCTCGAAGAGGCAGAGCAGGCGGTTCAGCAGTTCGCGCTTGCTCAGGCGGCTGGTTTTCTTTGACATAGCAATTTGTGTGAAGGAAGGGTGAATGATTTTTTCAACGCTGGATATTCCCGTCAGGGCAGCCTGCCATGGCGGTATCTGTGAGGGGATGTTCTATAAATTAGCTTGAGACAATTTTTGAACTATCGCACAGTAGATTCCTATCCTTTAAACGCGCACATAGCGGGCTATGTAAGTGTTTAAAGGATTGGAAGATACAAGCGAGAGGTTGAAAAGTGGCCAAGCATAAGAACACTTCCTAATTGAATAAAAAACTAATTTATAGAACATCCCTGAGATGAATGATGTGCTGTGCGGAACGCCTGCCACGGAAATCTCCGGCATTGCAGGCATCACAGGCATGGCAAAATTAAATATAAAATCTGGAAGAGCGTGCCCTTTTTCCGCATTTTTTGCCATATCCCTTCATTTTTGCTTCAATGTGCTTCCTGTCAGCCATTTTCTGTCCACAAAGCAGGCAAGACGGCTTCCCTCATCAGCTTGCCGCCCCCCTGCAGGATAGCGGGAAGGGAAAAGACGGGCCGACAGACACTGCCGGACGGTGCAGAGCGATAGCGCACAAGATTCCCAGGCGGGCAAAACCTCAGGAAAAGTGGAGGTGGCAGGTTGATTTTTGCCGGGTTGACCACGGGAGAAGCATATTTCCTGGGCTCAGACTTTGCCATTTCAGCAATGTACACTAAATTTGCCGAATCGGCACGGACTGCTCCCTTTTGCTTGCGGAAGCAGAGGTTCCCCCTGTGCAAGAAGACAATTTACCCCCCCCCTATGCCAGCAGCGAACATGACAGCAGAGAACATCATCATAAAAGGCGCACGCGTCAACAACCTGAAAAACATCGACGTGGAAATACCGCGCGACAAATTTGTGGTCATTACAGGACTTTCCGGCAGCGGCAAAAGTTCGCTGGCTTTCGACACGCTCTATGCCGAAGGCCAGCGCCGCTATGTGGAGAGCCTCTCGGCCTATGCCCGCCAATTTCTGGGCAGGATGAACAAGCCCGAATGCGACTATATCAAAGGCCTCCCGCCAGCCATCGCCATCGAGCAGAAGGTGACGACGCGCAATCCACGCTCCACCGTGGGGACATCGACGGAAATATATGAGTACCTGCGACTGCTCTTTGCCCGCGTGGGCCACACCTTCTCGCCCGTTAGCGGCAAGGAAGTACACCGCTATACGGTGGACGACATCGTGGATGCCGCCTTCCGGCATCCTGCAGGCCAGCGCTTTACCGTACTGGCACCGCTGCGCCTGACCGCCGGCCGCACACTGGAGGAGCAAATCAGCGTGCTGATGCAGCAGGGACTCTCCCGGCTGGATGTCGACGGACGGATGGTGGCCATGGAGGATGCCATACATGCCCCCGCCGATGTGGTGAAGCTGGAAGAAGCATACGATGCAGGCCATGTGTATATCCTGATAGACCGTCTGGCAGTGGACCCCTCGAAAGAAGGCCGCTCACGATTGGCCGACTCTGTGGAGACCGCTCTCTTTGAGGGCGACGGGGAGTGCATGCTGCGGTTTTATGAGGGCAACAGCCGTACGGGCCTTGCCCCGGAAGTGTTCTCCACACGTTTTGAGGCCGACGGCATGCGCTTTGAAGACCCCACGGAGAATCTTTTCGCCTTCAACACCCCCACGGGAGCCTGTCCGCAATGTGAGGGTTTCGGAAAGGTGGTGGGTATCGACGAGGACCTGGTGGTTCCGAACAAGGCACTGAGCGTCTACGATGGGGCGGTGATGTGCTGGCGCGGCGAGAAAATGGGCGAATGGCGCATGGCATTCTGCGAACTGGCACAGAAGAAAGGCTTCCGCATCTTCGAGCCATATTTCAACCTGACCGATGAAGAGCGCCGGCTGCTCTGGCACGGTGGGGAAGGCATGAAGTACACAGGCTATGAGGATGGCCACGATGTGTGTATCGACGGATTCATGGAGATGGTGCGGCAGAACCAGTACAAGATTCAATATCGCGTGATGCTCGCCCGCTATCGCGGCAAGACGGTGTGCCCCACGTGCAATGGCTCGCGCCTGCGTCAGGAGGCACTGTATGTCAGGGTGTGCGGGAAGACGATAGCCGATGTGGTGAAGATGCCTGTGGCAGATGCCCTGGCATGGTTCAGAAGTCTGCAAGCCCCCTTCAATTCCCGTGAGGACGATGCCGCAATGCTTTCGCCCTCCGAGCGGGAAGTGGCACGCCGACTGCTGGACGAGATAACGAGCCGGCTACAGTTCCTCGTAGATGTAGGTCTGCCCTACCTGACGCTCGACCGCCTCTCCAATTCGCTCTCGGGAGGTGAAAGCCAGCGCATCAACCTTGCCACCTCGATGGGAAGCAGCCTTGTGGGCTCCATCTATATCCTGGACGAGCCGAGCATCGGACTGCACCAGCACGACACGGAGCGTCTGATCAGCGTGCTCAGAAAACTTCGCGACCTGGGAAATACGGTGGTGGTGGTGGAACATGACGAGGAAATCATCCGCGCTGCCGACTATATCATCGACATCGGTCCTGATGCCGGACGCCATGGCGGCGAAGTGGTGTTTGCCGGCACATTGTCCTCGCTGTGGAAAGAACGTCCGGGTGCGGTGAGGAAATTTCATTCCCACACGCTGGACTATCTGACGGGGGAGGAGCAAATCCGCGTGCCAGCGGTGAGAAGGGCATGGCAGCAGTCCATCCGTGTGGTGGGAGCCCGCCACAACAATCTGAAGGGAATCGACGCAACGTTTCCCCTGCATGTGATGACCGTAGTCACCGGTCCGTCGGGCAGCGGCAAGTCCAGTCTGGTACGCGACATCTTCTATCGTGCCATGAAAATACAGTTGAACGAGACCACCGAACGCCCGGGGCAGTACACCCGCCTGGAAGGCGACACGGGAGAAATAGCCGCTGTGGATTTTGTGGACCAGAATCCCATCGGCAAATCCTCACGCTCCAACCCCGTGACCTACGTAAAGGCCTACGATGAAATCCGACGCCTTCTGGCAGCACAGCCGTTGGCAGAGCAGATGGGCATGACATCGGCCTTCTTCTCCTTCAATGCCGACGGCGGACGATGCGATGAGTGCAAGGGCGAAGGAACGGTGAAGGTGGAGATGCAATTCATGGCCGACCTGGTGCTGACGTGCGAGGCCTGCCATGGCATGCGCTTCAAGCGCGACGTGCTGGAGGTGCGCTATGAGGGAAAGAATATCCACGACATTCTGGATATGACCGTCAATCAGGCCATCGAATTTTTCGAAGAGCACGGACAGGTGCGCATCGTGCAACGCCTGCGCCCGCTTCAGGATGTGGGACTGGGATACATCAAACTCGGCCAGCCATCCTCCACGCTGTCGGGCGGTGAGAACCAGCGCGTGAAGCTGGCATACTATCTGGGGCAAGAGCGCGTGCAGCCCACGCTGTTCTTCTTCGACGAGCCCACCACGGGACTGCACTTCCACGACATCCACCGTCTGCTCCGTGCCTTCGATGCCTTGCTGGACCGCGGACACACCATAGTGGTCATAGAGCACAATATGGATGTGGTGAAGATGGCTGACCATATCATCGACCTTGGCCCCGAGGGTGGAATGGCAGGTGGAAACATGGTGTTTGAAGGAACGCCTGAAGCATTGGTAAAAGCCGGTAAAGGCTACACCGCACGCTATCTCTACACGAAGCTTTAAGGAGTGCTCCATCAATACGACAACGGGGACAACAAGGGACAACACTTATCGTATACCCTGCTCAAGGGAAAGTTGTCCCCTGTTGTTCCCTGTTGTCGTCAAAAACATCACACCCATCCAGGCAAACCCGGCAATAAAAAAAGTTGTCCCCTGTTGTCGTCCATCATGCTGGGGGCTTCGGAAGAGTTTTGGAAAAGTTCCACGGAGGATGGGCAAAGCTAAAAAAACGAACCTTATAGGACAAAAAATGAAGGCATCGGGAGGAAAACATGAGTTTTCAACAAAATTCTTTGCTGGCATTTGCAGGTTATTGTAATTTTGCCCCTATAATCCCATAAAATCTGCAATGGCAAAAAAAAGAAAACGCCGCCGCTCCTGGAATATCATGAGCAACGTGACGGCTTGCATCAGTACGACGATGGTGCTCATACTGCTGGGAATCATCGTCTTCGGCGCATCAATGGCTGACACGCTGGAGCGCACATTGAAAGAGAATTTTACTGTCAACGTATTGCTCGACGACCATATCAGCAATGGCGAAGCATACAGTCTGCAGACCGACCTTCGACGCATGCCTTATACCAAGCACGTGCGCTACATCTCTAAAGAGAAGGCCACGCGCATCCAGGCAGAGACCCTGGGGAGCGACCCTGCGGAATTTCTCGGCAGCAGTCCGATTCCGGCCTCGTTCGAGATACATCTGAAAGCGGATTATGCCTGCAACGACTCGCTGGACCGCTTCATGCCGGAACTCCAAAAGGCCGGGGGCGTGATGGACGTGGACTATCCCAAAGATCTCGTGGCTAAGGTGAACGAGAATTTCCGTCAGGTGTCGGTGGTGCTGCTCGTCATAGCCCTGTTGCTGGGCTTTGTCAGTCTTTCTCTCATCAACAACACCATGCGCCTCTCCATCGCCCGTCGTCGCCACAGCATTCAAATCATGAAACTCATAGGAGCCAAATGGAGCTTTATCCGCCGCCCGTTTTTAGGGAGTGCATTGCGGATGGGCCTGCTGGCAGGCCTGCTGGCAGACGGCATCATCTATGCCTGCATCGCCGCCCTGTGTTCGTGGGACGAAGGCTTTGCCACATTGGTATCGCCCATGGTGCTTGGCGTGACAATGGGCAGCGTCGTTGTCGCCGGACTGCTGCTGACACTGGTCTGCGCCTATTTCTCCGTGAACAGACATCTCTATATGACACGCGAGGAGGCCATTCTCTATTAGAGCCTCTATTCGTGCCGGACACACACTTCGTGCCGGACGCACACTTCGTGCCGGACGCACACTTCGTGCCGGACGCACACTGAATCCAACCATAAAATACACGCATAAACAAACGATGAAACACGATTTCGCATTCGCACGCATCAACTTCATTCTGCTGGCTGTCAGCATGTGTATCGTCATCCTGGGCTATGTGCTCATGAGCGGACCGGGCAGTACGAATGAGCAGTTCAACGAAAGTATCTTCGATTTCCGCCATACGACTCTGGCTCCCATCACCTGCCTGCTGGGCTATGTGATGATGATTGTCGCCATCCTGTATCGCCCGAAGGACAGCCAGGAGCATGATACCCCCCAGGAAACAAAGCAGGAGGCATAGGATATGGAGTGGTTTGAAGGACTGATTCTTGGCTTCGTGCAGGGCCTGACGGAATATCTTCCCGTTTCGTCAAGCGGCCACCTGCAGATAGGACAAATCTTGCTGAACGACGGCAAGCCCTTCCCCGGAGGGCTGCAGTTCGACATCGTGGTCCATGTTGCCACCGTGTTATCCACGCTGGTCGTCCTCTGGCGCGAGGTGGCATGGATATTCCGTGGACTTTTCCAGTTCCGCTGGAACGACGAGACGCGCTACAGCGTGAATATCCTGGTGTCGATGATTCCCATCGGCATCGTAGGCCTGTTTTTCAAAGATACGGTGGAGGCCCTCTTTGAAGGAACCTTGATTGTGGGCGTTTGCCTCTGCATCACCGCCCTGCTCCTTACGCTGACGCATTTCTATCATCCTACGGAGCGTGAGCACATATCCCTGCGCGATGCCTTCATCATCGGCATGGCACAGGCATGTGCCGTCCTGCCGGGTCTTAGCCGTTCCGGCTCCACCATTGCCACAGGTCTGCTCCTCGGCAACAGCCGGAAGACGCTGGCACAGTTCTCCTTTCTCATGGTGATTCCACCCATTCTTGGTGAGGCTCTGCTCGATGTCCGCCATATCTTTTTCCCTTCTGCCGAATATATTGCAGAGCATGGTGTGGAAGCCAGCATCGGAATGCCCGCCCTTGCCGCAGGTTTTGTGGCAGCCTTCGTCAGCGGGTGTCTGGCATGCAAGGGCATGATAGCCCTGGTGCGCCGCTGCTCGCTGATCGGTTTCGCCATTTATTGCGCCATAGTGGGCATGGGAGTCATCGTCTATTCCCTGATGTAAGGCTGTGCAGCATACCGTAAAGGGATGTTCTATAAATTAGTTTTTTATTCATTTAGGAAGTGTTATTAT